>CAIYXP010000133.1 GCA_903930145.1 uncultured Methylococcaceae bacterium | reverse complement strand
TATTCATAATGCGTCCACATGCGATATACTTTGATTGCCTTATCTTCTTCGATGACCTCGTATACAAGCCTGTGCTGTTTATTGATTCTTCTGCTTATTAATCCTTGCATGTCGCCTTTAAGGTATTCATATTCTGGCGGATATTGATACGGGTCGCTCTGAATAATCGAAATTAAGTTTAAAGCCTTTTGCTTCAAGCCGCTGGCAGTAAGTTTTTTCGCGTCTTTCTGCGCTTGCGTCATGAATATGATGGTATACATCACCACTCCAAGTTATCAAGCATGACACCCTTTGACGCTGGCTCATTTCTAGCATCAACGATACTTTTTATCATGCCATCAATTGTGCGTAGATAAGTATCATCATCAATGTATTCATCTTGTTCGAGAATTTTTATTTCGTCTGGGGAAAAATGTTCAAGTAGCCAAGTAAACTTGTCACTGACTGCATCATCGACTCTTAGTGTTAATGTCTTCATAGTTGCTTTCTCTTTTGTGTTTCTATTTCGGCATATTCCATAACCGCTTCCGGGTGGAAACAATAGCTCATTGCAATATGGTTTGAATGCGACGTTCCATTTCTTCTGCCGACACCAGATCAACCAAGCCCTGGTCTATTTCCGCACAACGTCGTTGCGCTTCCATCAACCACAGTTTTTCAGCTTCCGGCTCAGGAGGAACCACTATTGCGCCGCGTTAAGCAGTGGCAAAATCAGTGAATTGCCTTTTGAAAGGCGATTGAAAACCTAATATTATATGATCTTTGGGAATGCCCATCTTTACCAATTCATGGGCAATTTCACATTCAGTGCCATTGTGTTGTATCCAGATTTTTCCGCCTTTAATATCCAGATGCAGAACGCATCCATAGACACGGTGTTTATTTTTCCATCCTACCTGAGTCAGTTGATAATTATCATGCTCAGTGTCAAAAAGGATTTGGCTTTCAATTTCTTCCGATGACCCGCTAAATCTAGTAAGAAGTTCCTTAATGGCATTGCGATAATATTCTAGGGTATCCATTGAATAATCTCCTCAGTGATGATCCATTGGTCTTTAATCAAAGCCTTTTTCACAGATTCATGAAAAATATCTTTAGCTGACATGTTTAGTCAACATAATGCGAAACAGTTATCATGTGTTTTCTCTTTTATTTGAGATAGGCTGCTACCATTCTTAATCATTTCAATGACGCAAGGAATGAAAATTTCCGACCTATGCGGCGCAATACGCGGCGGAGCCGCCGCTATTGCGCCATTGGCCAAAAATATTAGATACTTTCCCCAATTTCAAATAAGAAATCCGGGGAAAAGTCGGCTTCATTTGCCCAAACTACTGTATCAATATCAGGATTTAACCTGACGCTTTTAAAATACTCAATGTCTATCAAAGGTTCAAATATTTCGCCATCTAAATGCGGCTTTAAGTCTACAATTTTGACAATGCTATCTTCAAATGTCAATTTTAATTTATAATCAGCAAAGTATTGTACATCTTTAACAAAGTGCATAACTCACCTCTATACCAATGGTTCTATCTTGTTGAGGGGCTTTTTTGCGGAAGCCAATTCCCAATTACTCAGAAGTTCTTCCCTGTGTTCAAATGCCCACTCTAAAACCAGTCCGCGTAGGGCGCAAGCGGCTCCGCCGCGTATTGCGCCGAATGCCGAATCCAATCGCAAGCAAGGAGTTGGAACTTTCTCTCATCAAGCTTCATGAAAAGGCCAGCGTCTTCGGGTTTCACGCACCACGATACGGAGACTTTCAACATGGCTTATCAATAAATTGTTGGGATACCTTTCCAATACGTTAACGGTGAAAAAATAAGTACCGCCAAGCACTCGATAACGTCGATAGTTCGGCATGGGCGAGCCTAAAGGATTGGGGGTTTAATCACAAACATAACATCTTAGGCAGAATAGCGGTTTAGTCAACTCCCCATGCGGCGCAATACGCGGCGGAGCCGCTCGCGCCCTACGACCCTCATATGATGGGCAGCAAGACGTTATCTACCGCGTTACGACTTAGACAAATTTTCTTACTATCAATTGTCCACATATTTGTTTTATTTATATATAATTCCATTTCCACCAAACTACTATAAAAAAATCTATAATGCGCTTTTCTTGGTGATTCAATAAGATCCTCAATTATTTGGCAATATTTTGTATATAATTGAAACAGCTTATCAATTTCAACAAAGTCTAAGCAATTTACATTATTAGTTGTTTCTATATTTATAGCAGTTGAATCAGAATTTAAAGCCTTACACCATTGTCCATGTGCAATTTTATTCCGTATTTGACTTGGTTTAATAACGTAATCATTTAGTAGCTGTGTTAACTTTTGTTTTTTATTAGCAATTTCACCAGCATTATTTATACTGTTTAAATTTATGAAAGCTACTTCTATACATTTCAACCATTTTGCTTCTAAATATTTTTTGCTTTGTATGTCTAAGATAATTTGTTCATTAAAACCATAAGGCGTATGTATTGTTTTTAAAAACGCAACTTCTGCATATGCGGAATACATCAATGCAAAAACTTTAGTTAGAGCCTGAATTTCAGCGTGTCGCTTATTTTTTAGTGATTGATTTAGAATCCGAAGGATAGTTTTATATTGTTTTTTCAGTTCACGCAAATTCTCTGTAGAAGCCTGGTATATTTCTAGCATTTTCTAATCCTTGACTGGTTAAACTAACTTAATAAAATTAGCTTAACCAGCCCGGGATCGAACCGGGGACTTCTCTTTTGCAAGAGACGCTTTACCTTGCTAAGCTACTGGTGCATTTAAAACTATAGCATAATCCTGCAAAAACAGATTCAAGTCAATGATATTATTGGCATCAACACAAGAAAACCCATCGTTGCGACCAGTAAAACCCATCACCCCACCACCACAATCTTCTGTATGGGGCTGAATTCACCATTCGGTACGCCCTTATCCCACCAACGCAGCCGGTATTCGCGGACTTCGGGGAGGGCGGGGTCAATCATCGGGCGGGTGTCATAGTGCGGTTTGGAGTTGTCCGCGCCCAAGGCGACCCATTCGCCATTATTGATGCGGCTTTCGATCCAAATATAGAAATCTAATTCGCGTTGGGTGTTGGCGATTTCTTCCGCGCTTAGCCCCAAGGTCGGGCCATGCACGGCGATCATGTCGCGGTAATGCATCACCCAAGCAAGACGGGCGGCTTCGGTCGTGGGGAAATAGGAAGTTGTAATGGCAATGCCTTCTGCAACGAACAAGTTTTAAATTTATTTTCCGGCTCCAACCCTGTCCGGGTCACGGAAAACGAGTTCATATTAGAACTAATTTCTTTCTTGTCAAGCTTTTTTCGGCAATTCTCGTTATTGCTAAGGCATTGTGATGTCATCGTTCCAAAAGAAAACCTCACACAACGACGCAAAGGCGCAACGGCGCAACGTAAAGCGGCTCTTAGTTGCGTCATTGCGTGAAACCTTTTGTTGCTGTTTTGGTGCTGCGATGCGAGAACTTCCAAGAGTTTACACCAAACTGTGAATTGTTGGTGTGCCTAGCTCACGGTCTAGTCATCGCCTGAGTCAAATAGTTTGAAGACAGGGAAAGATTGGCTATCCATTGAGAAGGTTTGGCGGATCACAATCTTTGTCTGGTGGGCTACTGACAAAGTTTACGAGCTGAGAAAGTTTGTCTGGCGGTCACCTGACAAAGTTTACGAGCTGAGAAAGTTTGTCTGGCGGTCACCTGACAAAGTTTACGGGCTGAGAAAGTTTGTCTGGCGGTCAACTGAGTCAGTTTACTGGCCCACAAACTTTGTCAGTATGCAAGAAAAATAAGTTTGGCGGCTTACAATTTCACTTTGTGGATTCCAAACGTGATTTTATTGGCTACCATTTTTAGCTGGTTCCCCAAGCTCTTGCATCATCATCAGTAAGTTAGGAATTTTGAACATGCAAAAAAACGTTTGTAGTTCCGGCTTTAGCCGGTCTTTTCGGGATTGACTTCCGCCTAAAGGCGGGACTACGAACGCTAACTTAATGGCTCAAATTCACCTGATAATCCGCTTCACCCTAGGCGTGACATTGCATAGCAATACATAGGGGATGGTGTCGGCATGGCGGGCAATTTCCTCGACAGGCAAGCCCTCGCCCCACAAGGTCACTTCATCCCCAATGGCTGCCGAGGGGCAATCGGTCAAGTCTAGCGTAATCATATCCATGGAAACCCGCCCAATCAGATTGACTCGATGGTCCCGCACCAGCACAGGAGTTCCCGAATGGGCATGGCGAGGATAACCATCGCCATAACCAATCGCAGCGACCCCCATCAGGGTGGGGCGTTGGCACACCCAATCCCCGCCATAACCGACGGCATCGCCAACATTGAGTGGCTTGATGGCGATCAAGCGGGTACGCAAGGTCATCACAGGCTTAAGTCCATCCTGCTCCGCCGTGCGATTGGGGAAAGGCGACACGCCATACAGGGCAAGGCCGGGGCGCACCCATTCTGCCAACGCATTCTCCCAAGCCAAAAGCCCCGCCGAGTTGGCGATGCTACGCTCGCCCGACATGGCTGAAACCTGACCGCCAAACAAACCGAGTTGTTGTTCAGTCACGGAATCTTCCACATCGTCGGCATTGGCAAGATGGGTAATCATGCACAAGGGTTGGCGAATGGCCGGACAACGGCTCAATCGCTGATGACAGTCGGCAAATTCATCGACACTCAACCCTAAGCGGTGCATGCCACTATCCAGCTTGAGCCAAGCCTTCACTGGCTGATCCAAGCTGGCAGATTCCAAGATTTCCACTTGCTTGGGATGATGGACTATGGGTTCCAAGCCGTGCCGTGAGTGCAAGGCCAATTCCTCGGCATTGATGAAACCTTGCAACACCGCGATGCGCTGGCCTATGCCGGCCTCGCGCAAGTTCACGCCCTCATCCACACGGGCAACGGCAAAGGCATCGGCTTCCGCCAAGGCATGGGCAATGTCCACTGCCCCGTGACCATAAGCATTGGCTTTGATGACCCCCATGATTTTGGATTGCGGGGCGGCTGTGCGGATCCGGCGGAGGTTGTGAGTCAATGCTTGCAAATCGAGCAAGGCATGAGCCGCTGGTTGTGTCAATGGGTTCCTCCAGTAGGGTATAGAAAAAAGATGCAGGAGTACAAGGCTTGCCTTGTATCGATTTACAATTTGTGTAGAAGCCTATGTGTTTACGAGGGAAGTTCCTAGCAAGGCAAGCCTTGCACTCCTGACGCAATCATTTGCCACGCAACACCGGGTTGACGGAGGCCAAAAAGGACGGCAGATGATGCGCCACATCATCGCTAATCGTAAAATCACCGTAGTCTTGGCTGGGGGGTCGGTACGCTTCGGCATAGGGATCATGCATGTGGTTCTCAAAACGGGTGAATTGGCCCATGAACGTCAGCGGAACCATGCCGATGGGTCCATTGCGCTGCTTGGCGATGATGATCTCGGCCTTGCCTTTGTCCGGGCTATCCGGGTTATAGACTTCGTCACGGTAAATGAACATGATAATGTCTGCATCTTGCTCAATCGCACCGGATTCCCGCAAATCCGATGGCATGGGCCGTTTGTTGGTGCGTTGCTCCAAGTTGCGGTTAAGCTGCGACAAGGCAATGACTGGCACATTCATTTCCTTGGCAAGGGCTTTGAGCGACCGGGAAATCTCGGAAATCTCGTTGACCCGGTTTTCGGCATTGCCTGAGGTTTGCATGAGTTGCAAATAATCCAGCACGACTAGCCCCAGTTGACCATATTCCCGTGACAAGCGCCGACAACGGGCGCGCACTTCGGTGGGTGTCAAGGCCGCCGTGTCGTCGATGAAGAGCTTGGTTTCCGCCAACATGTTGATGGCTGAGGTCATGCGCGGCCATTCGTCGTCATGCAGTTGGCCAGTCCGCACCCGGTGCTGATCGATTCGTCCCAATGAAGACATCATGCGCATTGCCAGTTGTTCGCCCGGCATTTCCATGCTGAACACGGCGACGGGCAGATTCTCTTCTTTGTTCTTGATGGCTACATTTTCAGCGATGTTCATCGCAAATGTCGTCTTGCCCATCGACGGCCTACCCGCCACGATGATCAAATCACCCCGTTGCAGACCGGAGGTCATTTCGTCCAAATCTTCAAAACCCGTGCTTATGCCGGTGATATGGCCCTTTTTCTGGAATAATTCCTCAATGCGGTTCACCGCCCCTGCCAATAGGCTTCTAATGTCCTTGAAGCCGCTGTGAGTGCGACGGCGTTGATCGGCAATTTGAAAGATTTTTTGCTCGGCCTCTTCAACCAAGGCACCCAGTTCACGCCCTTTGGTATGGTAAGCCGAATCGGCAACCTCGGTGGCCGCATGGATCAATTGGCGCAAGACCGAACGCTCACGCACAATGTCGGCATAAGCGACGATATTGGTGGCACTCGGCGTGTCTTTTGCTAGTGCCCCCAGATAGGAAAAACCACCGGCATCGCCCAGCCATTTGTTCTTTTCCAAAACTTCCGCCAAAGTCACCACGTCGAACGGCAGTTGCCTATCCGCCAATATACTGATGGCACGGAAAATTAGCTTATGGTCATGCCGGTAGAAGTCATTTTCAACCAAACGGTCAGCAATCTTTTCCCACGTCTCATTGTCCAGCATCAATCCACCCAAGACGGATTGTTCGGCTTGGACGGAGTAAGGCGGGACTTTCATGGACGCAAGTTGGCGATCCTCAAAATAAGGCACTTCCAATTCGTAGTCGGGGAAAAATTCAGGTTCAGCCATTGCGTATTGATTCAATGATTCCAGTGGTTGAAAAACCTTCGACAAAATTCAAAACTTTGACCTCGCCACCATTACTGATGACACAGTCATGACCTGCAATCGTGGTGATGTCGGCATAATCGCCGCCTTTCACTAGCACGTCAGGCAGCAGTTTGCAGATAGCCTCCCTAGGGGTGTCTTCGTCAAAGGGGGCGACCCAATCCACACATTCTAAAGCGGCCAACATCGCCATGCGATGCTCTAAAGTGTTAACCGGCCTGCCCTGCCCTTTCAAACGCTTGACCGAGGCATCGGTATTGACCAGCACGACCAGGCGGTTGCCGAGTTCCTTGGCTTGTTGGAGATAATGCACATGGCCCGGATGGAGGATGTCAAAGCAACCATTGGTCAAGACCACCTTTTCACCCGCTTGTCTAGCCAAACGCAAGCTTTCCATAAGCCCTTCCAAGTCACTGACACCACGGCGCAGTGCCTTGAACCCGCCCCAGGCATATTCCAATTCTTGCCTGCTGACACTTGCCGTCCCCAGCTTGCCCACGACAATCCCGGCGGCATAATTCGATAACAAGGTGGCTTCGGGTAATGGGCATCTCGCCGCCAGAGCGGCTGCAAGCACCGAAATCACCGTATCGCCGGCCCCCGTCACATCAAAAACCTCCACGGCTTTGGTGGGCAAGTGCAAAGGGGCAAGCCCCGGCCGTAGCAGACTCATGCCTTGTTCTCCCCGAGTGACCAACAAAGCCCCCAATTCCAAGCGCTGCAACAAAGCCATGCCCTTTTCCTCCAAATCCTTCTGGTTGGCACAGTGACCCACCACGTTTTCAAACTCAGCCAAATTGGGGGTGAGCAGATCGGCGCGACGGTATTTGTCAAATTGATTACCTTTCGGGTCCACCAAGACGGGCTTGCCGGCGGCTTTGCAATAGTCGATCATTGCTTGGACGGATACCAAGGTGCCTTTGCCATAATCGGAAAGAACCACAATACCCGCCTCCGCGAGACGATGTCGAAAAGACTCCAACAGAGAAGTCGAATCCACATCATGCAAGGATTGTTCAAAATCCAATCGGATCAATTGTTGATGCCGGCTCAATACGCGAAGCTTGGTGATGGTCGGGAAATCATCCCTACGCAGCACGGAACAGACAATCCCCGCCTGATGCAATAGTCCAATCAGCGTATCCCCTGCCGCATCCAATCCACAATACCCCATGACCTCAACCCTACCGCCCAAAGTCGCTATATTGAGCGCGACGTTGCCGGCCCCGCCGACACGTTCTTCGCTACCTTGGATATGCACGATGGGAACCGGCGCTTCAGGCGAAATGCGCGTGGCGCTGCCTTGCCAGTAACGATCTAACATCAAGTCACCGACGACCAAGACGCTGGCGGATTGGAAATTAGGAAGACGCATGGAAAAATGGTGGAAAAGAATTTAGTTGCTTAGGATACCACGAAGCAGCGGGGCGCGGTTAGACAGCATTTCAACACAGCCGTTTCGGTGAATTGAGAATGGCTCGTTTGAAATAGACCATGCACGAAACAGGTAAGCTTATGCTAAGATTCACTCAAGATAGGATCTGACCAAGAGCAAAGCCTAAAAAAACTTGAAGTTCTTGGGATTGGCTGCACGATAGGGAGCAATATTCCAATAACCACCTTTATTAAAACAGGGGATAGGCCAACAGGCTCAAATTCCCGCTCACTTTTGGAGGAAAGAACTGTGTTAAATTTTAAATTCGACAAAGAAATCTTCATGGCTTACCCGCTATTGACTAGCCTGTTTGTCATGGATTTCTCCATGTTGTTGTTCACCCCCCTGATACGTTTTCCGGTCTTCATCAGCATCTTTTTAGTTGCCGGACTGGTCTATCTGTCAATGTTCTTTGGGGTGAAGCTCCACGAGACGCAAACGGCGAAATAATCAACAGAGGGGGCTAAGGCTATCGCTTTGGCCCCTTATTTCGCTGCAATACCTTACTATTATGCCCACTGCCGAATCCCCTTTAGTATTACCGTCCAGTCTGTTCCGCCGACTAGGGTCATTGCTTTACGATGGACTGCTAGTCTTGGCGCTGTTATTCATAGCCACGGCAATCTTGATGCCGTTTCGTGGGGGTCAGTTTCAATCCCATGAATGGGGTTATGGGGTTTATCTATTGCTGGTGGTTTTTCTCTTTTTTGCTTGGTTCTGGACCCGTGACGGTCAAACCTTGGGCATGAGGGCTTGGAAAATTCGCTTGGTCTCATCAACCGGGGGGTTGGTCAGTTGGCGACAAGCTGGCTTAAGGTTCGTACCGGGTTTGCTGTTTATCGGCCTGGCAAAACTGGGGGAAGCACTGCTGCCTAGTGCGGCGAAACCCATCGGCTTGCTATGCTTGGGCTTGTTTGCGCTGGATTTCTGTTGGGCTTTGGTAGACAGAGAAAAACGCTGCCTGCATGATTTAATCGCCTCCACCCGAATAGTGCATATCAAAGAAGCCAAGCCCCCTGCGGCTTCATCTCAGTGAATTAACGCTTCATCAAGATGAGGGTCATTGAGATGCTAAACACCATCACCGTCGGGAAACTGGCCGCAACAATGGGGTTCATTTGATTGATCAAGCCAAAATTGCCGAAGATATTGTCAAACAGATAAAAACCCAAGCCAATCACCACACCCACCACGATGCGACTGCCCACGCTGGTTTCGCGACTGTACGTCATCACCAGCGGCACTGAAACCAGCAACATCACCAAGGTCACGAAGGGATTGACGATACGCCCCCAGAATGCGAGTTCCACATTCAGGTTTTTCTGTCCATTATTTCTCAAGTATTCCATGTACTTCCACAACTCAAAAGCAGAAAGGTTTTTGGGCTGCACGACAAAGACATTCAGCAATTCAGGGGCCAAGACGGAAGCCCAATCGACCGAGGCTTTTGACTCGCTACTCGCTGTATTATCTTTGATATGGGTGATTTTAATATCCATCAACTTCCATTTATTGCCATCATAAATAGCCTTGTCGGCATGGGATTCCAGTTTCAAACGACGATTTTCGTCAAATTCAAAAATGCTGATGTCCCCCAACTCATCTTGACTCTTGATTTGCCTAATATTGATGTAAGTATTCTTATCACGCAACCAGAAACCGTACTTGGAGCGCGATGCGACTTGTTGCTTGGTGGCGGCGGATTTGAAGGCCACTGCCTCCCGCTCAGACGGCGGGGCTATGTATTCGCCAATGAAAGATGAAAATACAGCCAAAATCAGCCCAGCCCGGATGACCGCCCAGATGATCCTTCCCTTCGATGCTCCTGCCGCTTGCATGGCAATCAACTCGCGATTGCTGCTCAAACCGCCTAGCGTCACCAAGCTCCCCAGCAATGCCGCCGATGGCAATAGCTCGTAAAAGTCACGCGGGGAAGTCATGCTCAGGTAGATGAAAATGTCCTTGATGCCGTAAGTCCCCTCGTCCATGTCGCCTAACTCGTCGGTGAATGTGAAGAAATTCAACAGGCTGAGTAATACCACCGAAGCCACTAAGGAGCCTTTCAACACCTCCTTGGCAATATAGCGATTCAGTAAATTCATAGTCCCGTCCTACCCGTGAGCACCTGCCAACACCAGCGCAAACCGACTGATTTAATCAAATTTATGGCTATGGTCAACAACATTAGGATGTACACACCGGAAAAAGCCAGCCAAAGCGGGGCTTTACCATTGATTACCAAGCCCTGGGATACGCTTTGAAGATTAAAATAAACGATAAAAATGAGAAATGCAGTGACAACATTTCCGTACACCCCGCTTCGAGGCGCCACGCGGGAGATGGGGATGGCTAACATGCCCAACATCAACACCCCAAACGGCACGGCAAAGCGGCGTTGCAACTCTGCCAATTCGCGTGGGTTTTGAGATTTAAACAACATTGCCGTGGGGATGGTGGATTCACGTTTGATCAGGGTATCTTCGTCCTCATTATCGTCATCGATTTTCACGGCGTATTCGTCAAATTCGCTGATGATATAATCGACATGGCCGGGTGTGCCTTGATAGCGGATGCCTTTGTTTAATACAACAAAATGCGAACCGGTGACGGTTTGCTTAAGATAACCGCTATCGGCAACGGTCACCCCATTCTTTTCACCGCTGCGGCTTTGCACGAACACCTTCTTCATCAGGCCGTTTTCCTCGTCCACCGATTCTGTATACAGCACGACATCGCCCCGGCTGAATTCATTGAAGCGTCCGGGCTTGATGCCCCGCAGGTCGGCGGTCTTTTCGTCCTGCCTCAGCAAAGATTGTACTTTTGCCTCTGACCATGGCAAGGTTTTCAAAGACATGTAGGCGGAAAGCAAGCATAGCGGGATGACAAACCAAGCAACGGCACGATAAAGCCTACCGTAGCCGACACCGCTGGATGCCAGCACAGACATTTCCTGATCCCGGTACATGCGCCCGAAAACCATTAAAATCCCTAAAAACTGGGCAGCCGGCAAGAAAATAATCAATGTTCCGAGAAACTTCAAGCCTAGCAGGGTCATCAAGGTGCCTGCGGCGATTTCCCCATCTATCGCTTTGGTTAGGATGCTGAGGAACTTGCGGCTTACAATGATGGTCACCAATACTGTCAGCACTGCTAACACCGTTTTCGACAGTTCCAAGATCAACATTCGATCCAGAACAGGCAACTTCACCCATTGTTTGATAAAAGATGGTTTAAAAACGGTCGAATTCATAATATGCTTTGTGTGATTTCCGACTTAACATTTAAATTAATGACAAGGATATTATCATGGACTACTCCATAAAAAGCGATTCACCCGAAAAGCTCTCCACCGAATGTTTGCTACTGGGCTTCCATCCCAAACGCAAACTAGGGCACACCGCCAGCGCTATCGACGAAGCCTTGGGCGGAGTCATTACACGACTGCTCAAGCGCGATGACCCTGAAGGCAAACCCGGAGAGATTCTGACCGTCAACCTTCTGCCCGAAGGCAAGATCGAACGTTTGATCTTGGTTGGCATGGGCAAGAAAGACGAGATGACAGTCTCCAGTTACCGCAAAGCCCTGGCTGCCGCAGCCAATGCCTTGAAAGCCACCGGAGCCAAGCAAGCGGTCAGCGTATTGCACGATGCCGATATCCAGGACAAGCCCTTGGCGTGGAAAATCCGTCAAGCGGTCGAACTCACCGAATCCGCATTGTATCGGTATACCCAGACCAAATCCGAGAAAGACCAACCTAAACCACCCCGCTTGGAACAACTGCAATTCTTGCTGGATGCGGATAGTGATGGGGAGGCTGCGGAAACGGCCATCAAACAAGCACAAGCCATTGCCAATGGCATGAAACTAGCGCGTGATTTGGGCAATCTCCCCGGCAACATCTGCACCCCGACCTATTTGGCTGAACAGGCACATAAGCTGGGCAAGCATCACAAAAAGCTCAAAGTGAAAATCCTTGACGAAGCGGACTTGGAAGAACTTGGCATGGGTTCATTCCTTTCGGTTTCCAAGGGTAGCCGTGAACCCGCCAAGCTCATCATCCTTGAATACCATGGACTTCCTGCCAAGGTCAAACCGCATGTCTTAGTCGGCAAAGGGCTGACCTTCGATGCCGGCGGCATCTCGCTGAAGCAAGCCGGCGGCATGGACGAAATGAAATACGACATGTGCGGCGGGGCGGCCGTGATCGCCACCTTGGGGGTTGCAGCCGAATTGGGGCTTCCCCTCAATGTCATCGGCATTGTGCCAGCGTCTGAGAACCTCCCGGACGGGGCCGCCAACAAACCGGGTGACATCGTCACCAGCATGGCCGGCATCACCATCGAAATCTTGAACACCGACGCCGAAGGCCGGTTGATTTTGTGCGATGCATTGACCTATGCCAAGCGCTACGACCCGGTTGCCGTCATTGACACCGGTACCCTCACGGGTGCCATCATCACCGCCTTGGGCCGCCATCCTAGCGGCTTGATGGGAAATGACGATGCATTATGCGAAAGCCTGATTAAAGCGGGGGAAAGCACCCATGACCGGGTTTGGCGTTTGCCCATTTGGGAAGACTACCAAGAGCAATTAAAATCCAACTTTGCCGATGTCGCCAACATTGGCGGCCCGGACGGAGGGTCCATCACCGCCGCCTGTTTCCTGGCCCGGTTCACCAAAGACTATAAATGGGCGCATGTGGATGTCGCCGGCACGGCTTGGAAGACTGGTAATGAAAAAGGCGCAACCGGCCGACCCGTTCCGCTGCTGTGCCAATACTTGATCGACCAAGCCGACGCTGCGTAGATGCGAATTCATTCTATGTTTTTGATTTGATTTCGACATGTCACGAGTCGATTTTTATGTGCTACCCACCAGCACCCCGCATGACCGCCGGGTGCTGGCATGCAAGCTCACCGAAAAAGCCTGGCGGCAAGGCATGAACGTTTACATCCATACCGGTTCGGACACCGAAACGGGGATTGTGGACAAACTATTGTGGACCTTCCGCCAAGGGAGCTTCATCCCTCATGAAAAATCCACCGCCTCACCCGCAGAGCGTGAGGACATGTCAGTGTTGGTTGGTCATGGCAACCCACCGGAAAATTTTCGTGACGTAGTCATCAATCTAAGCTTGGACCCACCGCCACTATTTGAGGAATACCAACGAGTCGCGGAACTGGTGGACCAGGACGAAACCGTCCGTACCGAGGGCCGCAAACGCTATATGGTTTACAAACAGCAAGGCTGTGAGTTGGAGACGCATAAATTGGAAGCTTAAGTGCATTACTCGTGGAACCCAACTAAGGCGACTGCCGTTAAGTCAAGCCCTCTTGCGGGATTCCTTCAAAACCCGCCGCAACGTGGTGAAAAGCGCCTCAGTGCTAATTGGCTTGCGCAGACAGGCGTTGATGCCTAAACCCTGTAAATCAGCCTCGTCCAATCCCTCCCCGTAACCCGTGCAAAGAATGACTGGGAGGTCTTGGCGGACTTCGGCAATGGCACTGGCCAATTCCAAGCCGGTCAGTCTGGGCATGGCTTGGTCAGTCAGCACGCAGTCCACACTATCGGGATTCGCCCAGAATGAGCGCAAGGCCGACAGTGAATCCGGGAATCCAGTCACCCTATAGCCTTCTTTCTCAAGCAGTTCAGACAAATACCGGACGATTGCCAACTCGTCGTCCACTACCCACACACGCCCCCCCGGTCGCCAAGCCAGGTTTGAATGTTGAACATTGGCTTGCGCCACTTTATCGACAACCAGTTCCAAGCTTTCGGGCAACAACAGGCGGAACTGAGTTCCCTTGCCCAACTCCGACTCGACCTCAATATGCCCACCCACCCGGTGCAGAATGCTCAAAACAATGGAAAGCCCCAAGCCGCTGCCCTTGCCGACCTCCTTAGTGGTGAAGAAGGGATCGAATATTTTCGAAAATGATTCTTTGGGAATGCCCTCACCATTGTCTGCCACTTCCAGTGCCGCATAGATCCCCTCAATGGACCCAAGGCAGATGGTACATTGGCTGGGAGGTTTGTAAATTCGCTTCAAGCTGACTTCGATCCTCCCATGCACACCAATGGCATCACGAGCATTGATGACTAAGTTGACCAGCATTTGATACAAGTCGATAGGTTCGATTTTCAATGGGGGCGTATCAGCATCGATTTGGCTAATCAGTTCCATGTTGGCCGGCAAAGTCGATGCCAACATTTTCAACATGTCTTGCACGGCATGTTGAGGTTTGATGATGGGAGGCTGACGGTCGGGTCGATTGCGGCTGTAATCCATCATTTTCAAGACTAAATCACGGCCCCTCTCACCGGCGCGAATGATTTCGCCCAGATATTCGGAAAGTTTCCCATCCGTTTCGTTGGCATGTCGCTTTGCTGCAAGCTCGGCAAAACCCAATATCGCGGCGAGCAAATTGTTAAAATCATGCGCTATGCCCCCGGTCAATTGGCCCAAGGCTTCCATTTTCTGATTTTGCATCAACTGGTTTTCGATTAACCGCCTCTCTTTTTCGGCCTTTCGCAGATGGGTGATGTTGTAGAGAAAGACAAACGAGCCCAGCAACTGTCCTTGCCCGTCACGCAACGAGGCAACGGAAAACACGAAAATGCATTCGCTACCGTCTTTCCGGCGCAAACGCCGCTCATAACGCTCAAACTTCTCATGGTTGGCAGCCGATATGCGTTTCCAGTGGTCGCTCAATTCTTCCTCGACGATAAACTCATCAATGGGTTTACCGAGCATTTCTTCAGGGGCATAATCCAATAACTCGACCATGGCGGGATTGACGAAGGTGATGCGATGCCGGGTATCCAGCGCCATGATGCCCTCATGACTGGACTGGACTATCAACCGGTATCGTTCTTCACTCGCCCTTAATTTTCGCTCCGCCTCCTTCAATTCCGTCACTTCCAATACGATGACCCCGATCCCTAGGATTTCACCGGATTTATCGCGAACCGGGTAGTAACTCACCAGCCAATCTCCCAAACGTTCAGGATCGGAAGGCATCGGGGCTCGTATCTGTTGGTTGCTGATGATCTCGCCTTTGGACAACACTTGATGAAAAAAAGGCAAAAGATGCTCAGAAAGTTCAGGCAGAACTTCACTGATCGTCAGTCCTAAATGGTCTTCTATCGGTTTGCCATTCAGATCCGCAAGCACTTTGTTAATCCTCAAGAAGCGCAATTGCCGATCATGGTAGGCCATGCCCACCGTGGCGCTGTCAAAAAAAGTTTTCAACAAGGCATAAGCTTCTTTGCGGGCCTTTTCTTCGCTAACCTGCTCGGACATGTCACGGACGATAGTGGAAATTAAATCGATCTCCTTACTACCCTGACTTTCATGCCCGATAATGACTTGTGAAATGGGAAACTCAATGCCATCTTGATTGACCAGTGCAGTGTTGCCTGCCCAGGAGCCATAACGAACGGCATGAGGAATTCCTTGCTCAGAAACCATCAGGTAAGACCATTCGGGGTGAAACTTGAAAATGGATGCATCCGTCAAGTCTTCGTCGGGCGATAACCCCAACATTCGTCGACCGGCCAAATTCATATAGCGAATATGCCCTTCCCGATCTGCGATGGACACCATATCGCTGGTTTTTTCAATGATCTCCGCCAGTCGGCTACGCTCTTCCTCCAGCAAGATTAACTCGCTAATGTCGGACAAGGTACCGAGCAAGAAAGTTTGACCGTTTAACTCCATCAACTCGGCAGAAACCAGCGCCACACCCGTGGTTCCGCTCTTGCGACGAAAAGTCATCCGGTAGTTTTTAATGCGGCCCGTCCCGGCAATTTCATTGAGCATTTCCTCCCTTTGCTCTGGGTAGGCCCAAATCCCTAAGGCCAATGAACTTCTGCCTATTGCTTCCAAGCGAGTCAAACCATGCATGGCGAGAAAGGATTCATTGGCATTCACGATAATGCCGCTGTCAGGGCGGGAAATGACAATGCCTAAGGGGCTATTATGGAACACTGAAGCGTAGAACACCTCGTTGGCGTCATCGGCAAAATCAGTCTTGGCCTTGGGAGTGACTCTGTCAAAAATGGCGATAAAATGTTCCGGGAGGGGGCTGAATACCATGACGGAAACCGTCATATCCAAAGCGGCAATGTAGGACTCTAAGGATTGCGAGCCTTGCGTCAATGCCACTTTGCCCAGCAAGGCTAATAATTGCGGATTGCTGTGGAATGAACCGGGTATGACATCGGTGGCCCTTTTGCCAATGACATCCCGCAACCCGGTCAGTTTCGCAAAGGCAGGATTCACCTCCAAATAAATGAAGTCAACCGCTTCGTTGCCCTGGTAAAGCACTTTGCAAAAAGCACAGGCTTGCGGCATCAAGGCAAAACAATCGCTGAAATGGGCGGCACACAGTTGATTTGCCGAAACATCTTCAGTCGTCAAATGATCCGGCTTGGCAGTCAAAGGCTTCATTCGATGAAAGGGGAAAAACCAGCGGATGTGGCTTTATCAATCAACGGGGATTCCTAGCAGTAAGGCCAGTTTCGAGGTGTCCAAAGGTTTGACCAACATTCGCTCGGCCCCTGACTCGATGATGCATTGTTCATTCTCCGGCGAGGGATAGCCAGTCATCGCGATGATGCGAAGATCCCCCGTCGCTGGATTTTGCTTGATCCTTTTGCAAACATCAAAGCCGTCCAATCCGGGCATCATCAAGTCCAACAACATGATATCGGGTCCAAAATCAACCACTTTGCTGCCGGCATCAAACCCGTCGCTGGCAATCTCAACGATCACCCCTAGCCCCGACAACCAAGTGGACAGGAAACGCCCAAGCGCCGGGTCGTCGTCTACAATCAACACCCGCAAGCCCTTTTTACGGGATAGCAGGGGACGTTCCCGAATGAATCTTTCCACTTCCGACACTAGAAACCGCCGATGCCCCCCTGGTGTCAGTTCAGCTTTTAATAGGCCCCTGTTGGTCCAACCTCTGACCGTGATGGGTGAAACCATGAGCATGGCAGCCACTTCATTGGGTGTTAAATAAGCTTTATTGATAATTTGTTGCATTTTGTTGTTGTTATGAGAAAAAAATATAATCAATCGATGAAAACGTTTACATAGAAAGAATCGTTTTAATCGTTTTGTGCTATGATTTTTTTATAAACCCTACATGAATCAGGAGTTGCGCACCTCGGAAATCCTCAGCCCTGTTTGGCAAGGCTTTCTGCTGATCGCAACGCACATTCCTGCATTCCTAGCTTGCTCTGAATGAAAATTTGACGCAGTGTTTAGCTCATAAGTGATTTCCATTGCTGGGAAGGATATGGGATTTTTTCGGGAATTTTTCCCTAGACACATCGCAAGGGCTATGTATGAATTTTACAGGAAAACTCATCCAAGAGGGTATGACGCTGTTGGAGTTGATGATCACCTTGACGGTGATGGGCATCTTGCTGTCCATAGGAGTCCCGGCCATGCTCAAATTTAGCGCCAATATTCGATTGGTGACCCAAGCCAATGATCTTGTCGCCGACATCGTTTATTCCCGAAACGAAGCCGCCACCCGAGGGCGGAGAGTCTCGATGTGTGTGAGTCAAAACGTGCAAAGTTCGGAAACGGGGACTAACCGGTCAACTTGCGCCGCGAATGGAACCAGTGCTTGGGCAACCGGGAGAATTATATTTGTGGACATGGATGGCGATGGCATCAGGGATGTCACCAATAATGCTGCCACCCATGATTTGCTATTGAAAAAAGTGTTCGCTTTGCCTGCGGGATATTCGCTGACGGTGACTGGTTTTGCCGATACCGCCCACCTTACTTTCAGCACCTTTGGCGGTTTGACGCCAACCACCGCAGGAAGTTTCAAAATCTGTTCGACTGCCAATCCCGCAGGCTACCGCATCGGGGTGGCTGCAACCGGCCAGCCGCTCTCAACCAAGGTTAATTGCCCGTGAGGATGCCATCATGCCAACACTCCATTTTTTTAACCGAAAACCCACTCCTAATGGAATGACCCTGCTTGAAGTGCTCGTCGCCATCACTGTGCTATCGTTTGGCATGTTGGGCATGTTGGGTTTGTTGATAAACGGACTGAAGCTGACTTCAAGCTCCAATTATCGAAACATCGCCAATATTGAATCACAAGCCATGGCCGACCTGGTCAGGGCGAACGCGAGAAATTTGAGCCTGTACAACATACCCACAGATTCTCCGAGTAGCAGTTGCTTTACGTCATCAGGCTGCTCAAGCTCGCAATCAAGAGTCCAGACGGAGTTTTCACTTTGGCTGGACCGCTTGGCCACGATGCTGCCTTCCGGCAATGGTATGATATGCCGGGACAGCACTCCCACCGGGCAAACCAGCGGGACACCCAGTAATTGGGCTTGTGACAATGCCGCCGATAGCCAATTCGTGGTGAAAGTATGCTGGAATGAATCGCGCATACCTTCCTCACCCGCCATCGCCTGTGTGCAAAGCCATATCTGATCGCAATGAAACAGAACGGCTTCAGCTTGGTGGAAATGATGGTGGCTTTGGGCATCAGCATGCTCATTACCCTCGTCATTACCGCTGCATACCTAGGGGGAATTGCCACGCAACGCTCCCAATCTGACATGACCCGCTTGCAGGAATCTGCACGGTTTGCCTACTTGCTGATTGCCAAAGAATTGAAAAAATCAGGGTATCGCAATCCCAATAGCTTCCCCAATGCCACCACGGGTGTGCCGCCCATCCCCTTTTGCATTGAAAACGCACTTGGCTATGCCGGAGCACCCTTGTTGCCGCAAAACGACCCAACGACAGTCCAGGCCAACATGAAACAGACCAACGGAACCGTGCTAAGCAGTTCGGTGACAGTCTCAAATCGTAGCGATAGCCTTTTCGTGCGTTATTATGGCAACGACATTGCGTCTGGTATCCCGGAATACGCCCCCACACCCGACCCGGCCATCGTGGATTGCTTGGGCAATGTCGTAGGACTCGCATCGTTGGCCAGCGTGTCCAATTTTGCCGGTCAAGCAACGATGGTGGAAGAAACGCTCTATGTCGCTCCCGACCCCGACAATGCCAACGAACCGTCATTGTTTTGCAGCAACACCAATTGGGTTAACGGCACGGCCACCCGCACAGCAAGCGTCGCCTTGGTGCCCGGGGTGGAGAGCTTGCAGTTTTTGTTTGGCGAAGACACCAACAGTGATTCCCAAGTTGACCGTTATGTCACAGCGGCAAACCTGACATCGACCTTCAACATATTGAACGTCATGGTCTCCATGATCATTCGCAGCCAAAACTCTGTGGAAATCAGTTCCACTCAACGGGTTTTCAATCATTTTGGCTCGGACTACGCAGCCTCCAACACTGCCCCGAATGGCGATGCCGCCAGCATTTTCACTGCTCCCACTGATAAACGCCTACGGATTCATTTTGCATCCGTGGTTGCATTGCGCAACTTTCCCACCTGCCAGTGATTGCCATGTCATATATTCAATTTACCGAAGTTTTCGACTGTTGCCCCCAAGACCATAATGTCGAATTAATCAGTCTAGGACAGCAAAGAGGCGTAGTGTTAGTGTTTTCGCTGGTGTTTTTGTTGATTTTGACCATGCTAGGCGTAAGCGTGGTTGGGACTACGACTAGCGAAGAAAAGATGTCACGCAATTTCCGCGACAGCTTGGTGGCACTAGATGCTGCCGAAGCCGCACTGCGGGATGCGGAAATTCGGCTGACGGGATATTACACCGACCCTCCCACGCGCTTGAATGGCATTTTTGACGAAAGCTGCACCAACGGGCTTTGCAACCAGACGGTCACACTGTCGGCCAGTCAACCCCTCTATGCGGTCTATACCATGGCATCTAGCCCCGCCGTCGCCCTAGGCGGCAATGTCTGCGGTGGAAACACCCAAGTGAATGGCGCAGTGACTGGCTCGCCACTCATTTTGATCGGGGGGGTGACGAATGCCGTGCAACCTTGCTACCTGATCGAAGAACTGCCTTCCGCCATGCCCGGCGAATCAGCCTCTTTAGTGTCGTCCTATTATCGGATCACCTCAGTAGGCTGGGGGCGTAGTCCTTCAACCCAAGTAACCCTGCAAGAAGAATTCATCCCATGAAGGAGTATGACCATGTTTCAGCGTTTAACTTTGATTTCGGCGTTATTATGTGGGTTGTTTCACCTGGGCATAGCCATGTCTGGAACCTTGTCCGACACGCCTTTGAGCCTGAAAGCCACCGTGCCGCCCAATGTATTGTTCGCCTTATCGGTGGAATATCCGACCGCCAACACCGCCGCCTACCAAGGCGTCAATGACTATAAACCTACCAGCGAGTATCTTGGTTTGTTCGACCCGGACAAATGCTATGATTATGATACTTCCAATAGTTGGTTTTACGCCCCCTCATCCACACTGGCCGCAGCGCATGTTTGCGCCAGCACATATTGGAGCGGCAATTTTCTGAATTGGGCATCGATGACCGGGTTGGATGAATTTCGTTTTGCCATGACCGGGGGCAACCGTTATCGCGATACCGACACCTCGACTGTGTTGGAACGGACTTACCAAGACGGACAAGGCGGAGTCGCCAACTTCCCCGACAAAACCTTCAGCCTGTCAGACTCTGATTTTGTGGGTGCCGTACCCTTCTCGCTCAACACCGTCACCGGCACTATCATCAATCAGGGCAAGGGCGTGCAAATGTTAGTCAAGGCCACAACACCGACCACCATCACCTGCACTGCTTGGAAATCCAGTTCTCCCAATAACTGCACTACCTTCAGCATTGATTTCAACCCATACGCAAGCACTATTTCATGTTCTGGGTGGAACGACAACAATACGAAGAAAAGATGCACGGGTTTCTCATCCACTAAAAGCGGTGAATCCTTATCCAGTATTAGCTGCAAAACTTATGTTAGTAATAATACTAACAACCACTGCCAGACCTACAATGCGACGTATTCGGCCAATCCTTGGTCAGGGTCGACTTTTTTTGTGCGAGTCAAAGTGTGTGATCCCAATATGGGGCTGGAAAACAATTGCGAGCAATATGGAACTAGCTATAAACCCATCGGTACGCTACAGGAAAATGGCGACAAAATGCGATTTGGCGTATTTTCCTATTTTAATTCAGACAGTATTTATAACGCGGTAATGCGCTCCAAATTAAAATATGTCGCCCCACAACAATATGCCAGTTCAATCGGCACGGTGGTCAACAACAATGCCGAATGGTCGGAAGCAGACGGGACATTAATCCCAAACCCCGATCCCAATATTACCAACACCACTTATACAGGATCTGTCAACAATTCGGGTGTCATCAATTACATTAATAAATTTGGCAGTTTGGGAAGTACAACATCCCGATATAAAAAGTATGACAATGTTGGAAAACTCTATTATGAAGCCCTGTCCTATATTCGGAACCGCGCCCCTGATACCGGTTTTTATAGTGGGGTGACCAGCAGTAATAGTGATCAGTTTCCGGTCATCACTGCATGGGATGACCCCCAACTGTTTTCCTGCCAAAAAAACTATATCATCGCCTTGGGCGACACTCACACCCACTGCGATAAGAAATTGCCCGGCGGCACGTATACTTCTAGCCAGAACTCTTGCAGCGCATGCACCAATGACTATGGTTCTTTAAACAATGGCGATAGCACCGATCTCCTCAACCCGTTGAATGTCGCGACTTGGACCAACAAAATTGGCGGTTTGGAGGGCAGAACCGATATGGCGAAAACCATTACCGGGGCAGGTTGCGCCAGCTATTACATGTCAGGCGCAGCCTTTTGGGCAAAGGCCAACGATATAAGGGCAGCCGATGCCAGCAAAGCACAAACCCTAGGCAATCAGACGGTCAAGACTTTCGTCATCGATGTGCAGGAATATGCGGACCAAGGCGTCAATTCACAATATTGGTATGCTGCAAAATATGGCGGGGCCGATTCTTACCTGTCGGATGGAACTCCGCAAGGCTGGACGAATGACACGGTCATCACCTCTTCCTCTTGGCCGAAAACCTTATTAAAAGCGGGCGACCCAGTGTCGATGATTAACGCCGTGCAAAGCGCGTTTCAGAGCATCAGGGCCGGCATCGGAGTGGAATCTGCCTTGTCGCAATCTTCCGGCGATTTGCGCACGGCGGGGGGCGCTTACATTTACCAAGCCATTTTCAATTCGGGGGGATGGGTTGGGGATG
>CAIYXP010000132.1 GCA_903930145.1 uncultured Methylococcaceae bacterium | reverse complement strand
TTCCAATAATTTTATGACTTGTGGTTTTAAATTAACCAAGGCAATTTTCTTCGCATCTTTTTGTGCTTGACGAGTTAAAATGACCTGCCAATTCACCAGTTTAAATCCTCAAAACGAATACCTTGTGTTAATGGCTCATTCGCCCCCTCATGAATACTGGCAACCATGCCAGGAATCTGATTAAGAAATAAAGACTCTTCAATCGCTCGCCAATCTTCAGCGCTGATAATGACGAACTCCTTGCCATCATCTTGTTTTACATGCAATCTTTCATGACTTTCAAAGCAAGGTCTAACTTCATTAAGTAAATTATTACTGAGTTTTGTTACCGTTGTTTCAAGCATAGCTAGTTCCTAATGAGTGAGTTGTTAATTTTTTTAGAAATTGATAGTCTAGGGCCATAGTTATAAGGGCGGATACGGCTTCATTCCTCCCCCCCCGGTGATCAGCAGATGATTTTCCCCCTTTTGAAGGGAAGAATCGAGATATAAGGGCAAATACATTGATATGATCCGCTAAAAAGTGGATGCATCAACCGGATTATCGGAATTCATCCATAATTCCCATTCGGCGGAACCCGTCCATGGTTCCGCCTTACGGCCTTAATAGCTCATCCATTAACGATTCCACCGACACCGCCTGACAACGATTCTGTGCAAATTCCAATCTGGATTCTCCAATGTCAGCCGCTAAAGGCTGACGTGCGCGTTCGGTCAAACGTTTTTTAACAATATCCACCAAAGTTTCTTGTTCATCAATGGATAATGTCTCAACAGCCTCTAAGGCTTCACGGAAAGAAATGGCTTGTTCCATGGTTGTCTCCGTTGAATGTGAGTTTGATCGTTCCCATGCTCCAGCGTGGGAACCATCAAAAAACTGCTTGCCGTTGTTCAAGGTAATAGCAGATTCTGAAACGGTTGGTGCTGTTTCCAACGATAGGTTCTAAAATCCCGTAGATCGGTAGATAATATGCGACCATGGCCCAAATGTTCAGCTAGGAGTACTAGGGATGCATCTGCCAAATCCATGGGTAAATCGGCATATTTTTTCATCAATGCGTGTATCTGTCCGGCATGATCAAAACCCAACTGGAAAACCTCAAAAGCACCTTGATGATAATTTTCAATGAACTTGACTTGAGCCATGTGTCCAATTCTGTGCAAAAGCAAATGACAGGTTTCTGTCATCACAGGCCATGTTGTGACGAAGGTTTCGCCATGATCTGATAATGCTATGAATTTTTGCGTGGCAATTTCATGATATTTATCTCGGCTATTCCCCAAGGCGACCCAGAATCCAGTATCAGCTATCACCATGCTTTTCTCGTAACAGTTCAGTCAATTCAGCTTTATAATTTTCCGAAAGCTCAGGATCGCCTTGTCCGCAGCCAATAAAACCAGATGCCAGAAAAACTTTGGCAGGGTTTATTGGATTGATGCTTTTAGATTTCTGGTCAATCAGAAATGCTATGGCTGTTTCCACCAAATCGTTGTCCGATTGCAGACCCGTTATTTGCTTTGCCTGATTGAGCAGGGCATCGTCTATGTTCAAACTTAGGTGCATAACTCCCCTCTTAAATGATTAGCCGGAAATTTTAGCCTGTTTGTCAGGTGGCGATTGCGCCACGTCTTGTTGGATTTGCTCAACGATTGTCATAGTCAGAGCCTTTTCGGTTTGGATATGTTCTAGTTGGGTCATTGGTTAATCTTAACTTTGAGATTTTCCCCGCTTGTCTTGAAAGTTTGGGAGTGATGGGCTTCGCAAGCGCAACCTATCCTGTGACCTTGGATTTTAATCTGTTAAAGCAGCCCATCGCAATCCTTTGATGGCTGCCACGCTCCAGCGTGGGAGCCTATCTTTGCATATATCGCGACCGTTCACCGCAGGAGCGGTTAAACATGCATTCCCACGCCGGAGCGTGGGAACGATCAAAAATCGGTTTTATCGACGGTTAGAATTCGCCGTTCTTTAAGCGAATCTGCCAGCCAGATTAAGGCTGCATCGGTGAAGTCTAAATCTTGGTCGGCATATTTATCAAGGTATCCGGCGATACTGAGATATTCACTGGTCGGAATTTCGATGACTTTCATTCCGCCTCGGCTAACCCACTTGAGAAATTCCTGTCTGCCTAAGTAATTGTTTGCTGTTGCGGGCAATGTCCCCGGCATGGGTTTCATCTGCACCGAACCCCGCTTTACCCAATTCATAGGCATTGAACATCTGATCTTGTGCGGAAAAAAATTGTTCCAGTGCCTGTGCGATGGCTTGGTCTTGGGAAATCGCATGATTCGCGCAATAGCTATTACTCGATCTTCAAGTTTTTTCATGGGTCAAAAGGGATTGACATTCATTGCCGTTGTGCCGTGGGTTCATGCCATGGCCGCCCGATACTTCAATGAAGGCGTCGGTTCCAGCCGCCCCAAGTCCCTCCCGCTCATGTGTT
>CAIYXP010000131.1 GCA_903930145.1 uncultured Methylococcaceae bacterium | reverse complement strand
CCCCTTCAAGGGGGAGAGGAGTAAAAACAATAGTTTGCAAGTTGTGTAGATACCTATGGTCCATAATGGAAGGTAGGTGGTTTGGAATGGTCAAGGCTGAGTTGCACCACTCAAACGTTAAACCTAAAATGCACCACATCGCCGTCTTTCATGACATATTCCTTGCCTTCCAAACGCCATTTGCCATTGTCTTTGGCTCCTTGCTCGCCTTTGAAGGCAATAAAGTCATCATAGGCGATCACTTCGGCACGAATGAAGCCCTTCTCAAAATCGGTGTGAATCACGCCGGCGGCTTGCGGGGCGGTGGCACCGACGGGGATGGTCCAAGCGCGGACTTCCTTTACACCGGCGGTGAAATAAGTGAACAAATTCAATAACTGATACCCTGCCCTGACCACACGGTTTAGTCCGGGTTCGTCTAGCCCTAAATCGGCTAGAAACTCGGCTTTGTCGGCTTCTTCAAGCTGTGCAATTTCCGCTTCCAAGGCCGCGCAAACCGGAACCACCATCGCGCCCTCCTCTGCTGCAATCGCATGGACACGATCCAGCAGGGGGTTGTCGTGGAATCCGTCCTCTTGGACATTGGCAATGTACATGGTCGGCTTCATGGTCAGCAGGAACAAATCACGAATCAATTCTTGTTCGTCCGCATCCAGCCCTAGGGAACGGGCCGGTTTGCCGGCATCGAGATGCACGGTCAATCGTTCTAAAATCACTTTCTTGTGCAGATCGTCCTTATTGCCAGATTTGGCGTTTTTCAGCACCCGCTGCATGGCTTTGTCCACCGAAGCCATGTCGGCCAAGTTCAATTCGGTGTGGATCACGTCAATGTCGGAACCGGGGTCGATTTTTCCCGCCACATGTACCACGTCGTCATTTTCAAAACAGCGCACGACATGGGCGATGGCATCGGTTTCGCGGATATGGGCTAGGAATTGGTTGCCCAAGCCCTCCCCTTTTGAAGCTCCGGCCACCAAACCGGCAATGTCAACAAATTCAATCGCCGTTGGCACGACACGCTGCGGCTTGACGATGTCCGCCAAGGCATCCAAGCGCGAATCGGGAACCGGCACGACACCGAGATTGGGGTCAATGGTGCAAAAAGGATAGTTTTCGGCAGCGATTGCCGCTTTGGTCAAGGCATTGAAAAGTGTTGATTTGCCAACATTCGGCAAGCCGACGATGCCACAGTGTAGGGCCATTAAAGAATTCCTATTAGAGTTACGGTGGGCAGGTTATAAATGTGTATATCCAGAAAAACAATAATCATAGCTGAAAGGCGGTTGATACGTTATTCAAATACTGAAAAAAAAGATTTATGACTCTCATGCAGGAGTATGGTCGCTAAAAACGAGACGGCAATTTAGCTTTACTACACATACTATTCGTCAGGCTTTTGGTCTACTGGGGGTTGTTCTCATCATTGACCGGCACTGGATTCGCTTTGATTGGAATCATCGGTATGACAATCGGCGATTTATAACTATAGGAAGCACCATCTGCCGCATCCGTGCCTGCAGAAACTGCACCGCCAGCCAAAGCCCCTGCACCAGCCCCGCCGGCGACGGAAGCTGCGTATACCACCCATCCAGGTCCCGGAACAATTAAAAACGGAGCCATAACCACTCCCGCGCCAATCGCCCCGACTGTGCCCCCTACCAATGCTCCGCCACCTGCCGAAGTCAAGTGCGAACTCTCTGCTTCAATGTCAGAAGCATTCGGCATACGATAGCCATTTTTCATACATTTGACATGTAGCTGCACATTATCCCGTGGAAGCTCGATCTTACCGGGGGTCACGACTGTTCGTTCCTTGTCACCTTGCTTAATTATGCAAGTAGCGCCAATCAAGGGTTTCCCATCCGCTTCAGTTCTGACTTCCAAGGTCTCGTCGGTTCCCCGAAAAATGGAAAGACAGCCGGAGTGTAAGACGAACACCGCAGCCAGAATCAATATTTTGAACTGCTGAAAACAAGGAACTGTTGTATCTTCGTGGCTAGATTTAAAATTCATCAGCATTGCTCTTGACTTGTGTAAACCATCAACTGCGCCAAAGCCTCTTCAACTCTCCCTAATGCTCCCCTGCCCGCTTCGACAAATTCTTTGCCACATTCGCCCATCCGTAGGTTACGGTTAAAATCATGCAAAAGTTCAATGACAATGCCGGCCAACGCCTCGGCGTCTGAAATCTGCACTGCCCCACCCGCTTCCTTCAACCGACGCCCGGCTTCCAAAAAATTGAACATATGCGGACCGAAAATGACTGGAATTCCTGCAATGGCGGCTTCCAGCACATTATGCCCACCGACCGGGACTAGGCTGCCGCCGATGAAAGCAATGTCGGATGCAGCATAAAACAATCGCAGTTCACCTAAAGTATCCAACAGGAAAACATCAGCTTGCATTGCAGTTTCATTCAGGCTACGGCGAGACAAGGTGAAACCTTCGTTGATGCATAGCTCTGCCACTTTGTCAAAACGAGGTGGATGGCGAGGCACTAGCACCAGCAATAATTCGGGGTGAGCCACGCGAATTTCGGTGAATGCCTTTAAGACTAATGATTCCTCGCCCTCATGGGTGCTGGCGGCAATCCAAACCGGGCGTTTGCCGAACAAAGTGTCCCGTAAAATGATCCCTTGCTCGAAATAATCCTCTGGCAATTCGATATCGAATTTGATGTTGCCTGTCACTTGCACGGAATCTGGGTCAGCACCGACGCTTAAGAAGCGCTCCGCATCGGCTTGGCTTTGCGCGGCAATCAGCCTGACATTTGCTAATGTGTTGCGGGTAAAATGACCCAACCGTGAATACCCTCTAGCGGAGCGTTCCGACAAACGAGCATTAACGATGGCCAATGGAATACCTCTTGAACCACACCCATGGAACAGGTTGGGCCAAATTTCCGTTTCCATGATGACCGCCAAACGCGGCTGGAAATTCGCCAAGAAGCGTGTCACAGCAATTGGGAGGTCGTAGGGGAGATAAACATGAGATACTTCATTGCCCAGCACCGCTTTGACCCTGGCCGAACCTGTCGGTGTGGTGGTGGTGACGAGGAATGGGGTCTCAGGGAAACGTCGACGCAGGGCGCGAATTAAGGGGAAAGCAGCCTCCGACTCGCCAACGGAGACGGCATGTATCCAGATAACATCCTGTACAACATCGGCTTGGCCATAGAAGCCAAAGCGTTCAAGCCAACGATGGCAATAGGCAGGTTCGCGCCGACCTCGCCATGCCATACGCGCTAATACCAATGGGATTAGCGCATAAAACAACACACTATAAATTAACCGCACGAACCTTCATCCGTTTAGGGGCGTTGAGCAAGACATCATTAGGTCAGGCTCAAGACACCGTGCGGTTTAGGGCAAGACTTTCAGTTTTATTGCCCGACAATCTTAACCGCCACCACGGCATCTAGGTCAGCGTGGATATGCAGCTTGACTTCATAATCCCCGGTATGGCGGATGGGACCGGTAGGCAAGCGTACCTCATTCCTATTCAATTCCACGCCGGCAGCAGTGACCGCATCGGCTATGTCTTTGACACCGACTGAACCGTATAAACGACCTTCTTCGCCCGCTTTTTGGACAATTGTCACATTCAGTTTGGACAAAGCTTCGGCGCGAGCTTGGGCAGCGGCGAATGATGCCGCAGCTTTTTGCTCCAATTCAGCACGACGCTGTTCAAACTCGGCCAGCTTTTCAGCCGAAGCGCGAACCGCCTTCCCTTTAGGTATTAAAAAATTCCGTCCATAACCGGGTTTCACGACGACTTTATCGCCAAGGTTGCCAAGATTGGCGATTTTTTCTAAAAGAATGATTTCCATTGTCTGCAATGCCTCAATATTTACTCAATCGATGTTGTTTATTTACAATGCCCACACTTAAAGCCTGGGACAAAACTTTCAAGACTTATTCGCATACTTGCGCCAATTCACCCACAAATCACTTATTCCCAACAAAGCGATAGGGGGCAGTAACCAAGGTGCTAGAAACAGCAAAGCCAAATACAAAATGACGATCCAATACCCTTCACCCGCCAAAATTGCATGGACAATTGACATGCCGTTAAGCATGAACAATACGAAAAAAACCACACATATATTCCAACTCAGTTCTGCAACAAACCCTTCCTTGACAACCAAACCAATCACTATGCAAATCAAACCGGCATAAACCATGGCAGGGTGTAGTTTTAGGGTCAAGAATTCACGCCCAAACCCTCCT
>CAIYXP010000130.1 GCA_903930145.1 uncultured Methylococcaceae bacterium | reverse complement strand
GAATTCATCCGGCTGGTGGGCTTGATCTATACTACCCGCCCCCAACACGACAGTCTCAATCCCCAAGCTGGAAAGAAACGGGGCTTCTGTGCCAAATGCAACCGCCCCGGACTCTAGCCCTGTCAATTCCTCGCAAG
Source organism: uncultured Methylococcaceae bacterium (assembly GCA_903930145.1). GTDB lineage: Bacteria > Pseudomonadota > Gammaproteobacteria > Methylococcales > Methylococcaceae > Methylumidiphilus. The sequence continues at coordinate 7,616 of CAIYXP010000130.1, read as the reverse complement.
TTTTGACCATGACTGCGTCCGCTGGCGACTCAAAGGCTGGCAGTCCGTCAAACAGGGGGTTAACCTCGACTCGGAGCTTGGGATACTCCATCATTGCCGCCGCCAACCTTTCGCCCATCGCCTGACGCAATTCCAAAATGTCCATGCCAGGCAATGGCCTAATATCAATCGCCAGATCACAATGAGCGCAGATTCGGTTGGCGTTGTCACCTCCATGGAGTGCGCCAAAATTGAGCGTCGGCACGTCAACCTTGAACATAGGGTTGCGATGTTTAGCCTGCAACTCTGAACGCCAAACCAGCAATTCATTTAACACCCGATTCATGCCTTCTATGGCATTGGCCCCCAATGAAGGGTCACTGGAATGACCTGAGTGGCCTAACACACGAATGCTTTCCATCATCACACCCTTATGCATGCGGATAGGCTTCAACCCGGTCGGCTCGCCGATAATGGCATAACGACCTAATTTCAGTCCATTGGCAACCAGATACTTGGCCCCAGCCATCGTACTTTCTTCATCCGCCGTGGCAAGCAAAGTCAGTGGCCTGCGAAATGATTTGGCATCGAAGCTGCTGACCGCTTCGATGGCCAAGGCAAAGAAAGCCTTCATGTCGCAACTTCCAAGGCCATATATTCGATTATCCCGCTCAATCCCCCCGAATGGGTCGCAAGACCACCGCCCCTCATCGAAAGGGACTGTGTCTGTATGACCGGAAAATACCAAACCTTCACCGAGTTTTCCTTCACCCCCAATTCTGGCCAGCAAATTGGCCTTACCAGATGCCACCTCATGAATGGCTATCGAAAAGCCGAGCCCCTCCAGCCATTCGGCCAGTAAATAGATGACTTCTAAATTACTGCTATCAAACCCTGGATCGCAGCTACTCACTGATGGACGGGAAACAAGGGCGCGGATCAGGCTGGGAACGGCTGGTAATTGTTTAAACATAGAAATTTGACTGTAAATTTAAAAGGATGGTGTGATTAAGACATGGCTAGTAGCGCAATGACCGACCAACACAGCGATTATTCGAAAAAGATATTCCATTGAGATTTTGGTGAATTTGCTAGGTTCGAAGAAAGTCAATTAGTTTTCATTCTGACATTGACTTTACCACGCTTTGCCGCAGAAAATCAGCAGTTAGCCATCCACTCCATTTTTTTGGGATACTACAGCTTGGTTTCCATTTTGAACCGTCAATTTAGTGCATAAACGATGCAGATCACACTTCCTGAGCTTGCGCTAATTCTATTGGTCGGCCCGTCGGGGGCGGGAAAATCAACATTTGCCCGTAACCACTTCCTACCTACCGAGATCATTTCTTCAGATCAGTGTAGAGCCATGATCTGTGACGACGAAAATGACCAATCCGTTACCTCCGATGCCTTTGAAATTTTACATTTAATCGCCGAAAAGCGCTTGAAAGCTGGCCGCTTCACCGTGGTCGATGCCACTAATGTTCAGCCCGAAGCCAGAAAGTCACTGCTAAAACTGGCACGTCAGTATTATTCACCAACGATTGCCATTGTACTAGACATGCCACTTAGACTTTGTCTGGAGCGAAATATTCGCCGCAGAGACCGAACGCTGCCAGAGGAAGCCATACGTAATCATTACGGTCTTTTGCAGGGATCAGTTCAAGGTTTGGCGAAGGAAGGCTTTCGCCAAATTCATCATTTTCGTAAACCGGATGAATTGGCAAACCTTGGCGTACTGCGCAAGCCCAACCGCACCAACCAGAAATCAGAAACCGGCCCGTTCGATTTAGTGGGTGACGTACACGGTTGCTTCGAGGAATTATGCCTTTTGCTCCAGTCGCTAGGTTACCGGACAAGCCTAGCTGGTCAAAATTTTGAGACTTACCATCCTGATGGTAGAAAGTTGGTTTTTTTAGGTGACTTAGTCGATCGAGGGCCTAAAACTCCACACGTATTACGCTTGGTCATGGACGCGGTGAAATCCGGAGATGCTTTTTGCTTGTCGGGCAATCACGATGCCAAACTTCTCAAAGCGTTGCAAGGCCAAAAGGTGTCTTACACTCATGGGCTTGCCGAATCAATAAGGCAACTAGAAGACATGAGCAAAGAGTTCAGGGAAGAAGTCGCTGAATTTCTCCGCACACGACCCAGCCATTATGTGTTCGATGGAGGCGCACTCGTGGCGGTCCACGCGGGCTTGCGCGAAGAAATGCATGGGCGAGACTCAGGCAAGGTCCGAGTATTTTGCCTGTACGGCGAGACCACAGGGGAAACCGATGAATTTGGCTTACCCGTCCGTTATCCTTGGGCCACCGACTACCGGGGAAGGGCTATGGTCATTTATGGTCACACCCCGGTAATGGTTCCACAATGGATTAATAATACCCTATGCATAGATACCGGTTGCGTATTCGGCGGTAAACTCACTGCATTGCGCTATCCTGAAAAGGAATTGGTTTCCGTATCTGCTTTGACGGAATACTATAAACCTAACCGTCCTTTCAAACTTTCAGAACAAACATGAATCCCCGCAGAGCTATAGTGTCCAACGTCTTTTTAGTTAAATGCAAAACCACTTACGCCTTATGGTGCGTAGGGGAAACCCTTGGTTAGTTGGTCAATGAGTATTTGGTCATGACCGTATATATCATTGTAGAACATCGCTTGACCAGAGGCATCCGCCATTACGGTTGAATAGGTGATATAGACCGGAATGGGGGTTTTCAATGTCACGATTTTGGGCTTGTCCTTATGCATGGCGGATTCGATATTTTCCGTTGACCATTCTTCATGGTCTTTCAATACAAACTCTGCCAATTTAACGGGATACTCCACACGAATGCACCCATGGCTAAAGTCACGGCGGGTTCGCTTGAATAAGCCTTGATTCGGTGTGCTGTGCAAGTACACATTATTCGTGTTCGGGAAGGTGAATTTAACCAGTCCAAGGGCATTTTTCGGACCGGGCTTTTGACGAATCTTCAATGAACCCGATGCAAGCGCCTCTATATTCCCTTTGGTCGCTGCATAAGCGTTGGCATTCAAAGCAAAGTTGGGGACAATCTCCATATTATTCCGACCAAGATACCCCGGATTCCTTCGGAGTATAGGCACATATTCCTTAGCGGCAATGGTATCGGGTACATTCCAGTAAGGGCGGAAATTCACATAGGTCATGTCGGAATGGAATACTGGCGTACTGCGACCATCAATGGCCTCACCAACGATGACGTTCATTATCAGATCGGGGTTTTCGGCCCCGGAACCATAATGGTAACCATATAACTGAAACGAAGGAATGTTGACCAGAATATAGCGCCCACCAATCTGCTCAGGTAGCCAGCGTAAACGCTCCAGCCCAAGCTGTAGTTTTTTGACCCGCTCGCTCAAAGGAACGTTAAACTCAGCCAATGTAGTTTTTCCTATGACACCGTCAGGGGTCAAACCATGGCGTGCTTGGAAGCGTTTAACGGCTTCTGCAAGCGGCTTGTCATAGGTTTGGGAGGCATCATTTGGGTTACCCTCAGTCAAATCCCCTAGAACGGAGAGCAATTTCCGTATTTTTGGCACATCAGCATGATGGTCACCCGGTTTAAACTTGTTGGGTACAGCGATGGGTGCGGCGGACGGCTCCTTGGCCAATTGCCGGTAGCGCACTAGAGCTTTTTTCATATTTTCATAAAGCCCCAACTTTGGCTCCAAGTTGGCAAGCAATTTATCGGGATTGGCGCTTGTGGAGATTTTGCGTAACAAACCGGCTAGGTCTTCATTTTTCGGCTCAATTTCCAAAGCAAAATTGACGTGCTTGGGATTGATTCGCCCCCGATAAAGATTGGAAGCATACCGAATCAGCGAAATACTCAATGCCGAATCAAACGAAGCGAGCTCTTGTGGATTGGAACTTGTCGCGTTGTTTAGAGAATCCAACCATTTGCCCAACATCTGAGCATCATAATCTGTTGAATTCAGCCCCTTATCGTCTGCACTGCCAAGAATTGCGATAACTTCCCTTGCTTGTGGAGTGGGTTTGTCCTCATGAAGCCATAATGGCGCATAAGCAGCAGTTTGATAGAGGGATTCCAACTGCGTTTGAAAGTCAGAAAAACGCGGCCAGCGCAGTTTGGGGTTCACACCTTCTTTCAATATCCCTTGAATAGCCAGCTCAACTGGAGTGGTCGGCAAAGGAGCGACAACTGGAACTGGCTGTGTCGTTTGGGGAATCGCCTGTTTGGTCGGTTGCTTGATGACGGGAGCGACAGTCGGCTGAGCCGCTTGAGGAATGGCCTGCCTCACCGGCGACTTCACGACAGGAGCGGGGGTTGGGTTGACCACTGGTCCGTCTTGAGCCTGAACGTTTGTAAAGCAGAACAGTAATAAGGGAATTACCGAAAAAAAACGAGCTGCTACGTCACTGCGAGAAAAAATTCCAGTCACCATCTCTACCTTTTGCCTGAGTGTTTAAATTGGTCTTTCTATGTAACCCGTATTCGAATTTGGATCAAGCACACAATAGCTTTTTCACAATCAACAAACATTGACACTTTACGCCGAACTTAAACAGGACTAAAATAGTCCTATATGAAAACCCGTTAAGACACCATGCTTAAAATTAGCAAATTAACCGACTATGCCATCATTGTTCTAGGGCAAATGGCGAATGACACAAGCCACACCCACACCGCATCAGGCTTGGCCGAGGCTACGGGCGTGGCTGCGCCTACCGTCAGCAAACTGTTGAAAATTCTCGGTAAAGCAGGAATAGTCAAATCCACTCGGGGCGCACATGGAGGTTATGTGTTGGCACAAACGCCACAGCAAACCAGTGTTGCGGCAGTCATTAAAGCCTTGGAAGGGCCAATCGCACTGACCGAATGTGAGGGCGAACACGGTGGATGCGAACAGTCTTCCTCTTGCCATGCCCGTGGTAGCTGGGAAATCATCAACCGGGCAGTGCGTACCGCCTTAGAGTCGGTCAGCTTGGCCGACATGGCGAAACCCATTTCAAAACATGGGGAAGAAGTGTTCATCCCCTTAAGCAGCTTTTTTCCAATCAAAGATTCATTTAGCGCGGAGTAAACCATGTCAGCGACGGCACAAACCATCGAAAAACTCATTAGCCAAGAATACAAGCAGGGCTTTGTCACTGACTTGGAAACGGACACCATTCCACCTGGCTTAAGCGAGGATGTAATCCGCATCATTTCAGCCAAAAAAGATGAGCCTGATTGGATGCTGCAATGGCGCTTGGAAGCCTATCGTCACTGGCTGACCATGACCGACCCACGCTGGGCCTATGTCGATTATGCTCGCATTGACTACCAATCCATCAGCTATTATTCCGCACCTAAACAGAAGGAAGGACCAAAAAGCTTGGATGAGGTCGATCCGAAAGTGTTGGAAACCTATAACAAGCTAGGCATTCCGATTTACGAGCAAGAATTTTTGGCCGGGGTGGCGGTGGATGCCGTTTTTGACAGTGTTTCCGTGGCAACGACTTTCAAAGACAAGTTGAAGGAAGCCGGGGTGATTTTTTGTTCGATGTCCGAGGCCATCCGCGAACATCCCGAGTTGGTCAAGCAATATCTAGGCAGCGTCGTACCCACTGGTGATAACTTCTTCGCCGCATTGAATGCCGCCGTGTTTTCCGACGGATCGTTTGTGTTCATCCCTAAAGGGGTGCGTTGCCCGATGGAATTGTCCACCTACTTCCGCATCAACGCCGCCAACACCGGACAGTTTGAACGCACCTTGATTATTGCCGAAGAAGGCAGTCATGTGTCTTATTTGGAAGGTTGCACCGCGCCGATGCGCGATGAAAACCAACTCCATGCCGCCGTCGTCGAATTGGTCGCTTTGGACAATGCGCAAATCAAATATTCCACCGTGCAGAACTGGTATCCCGGAGACGAGGAAGGCAAAGGCGGCATTTATAACTTCGTCACTAAACGCGGCGAGTGCCGAGGTGTAAATTCCAAGATTTCTTGGACGCAAGTGGAAACCGGCTCTGCCATCACTTGGAAATACCCAAGTTGTGTACTGAAAGGCGATAATTCCATCGGCGAGTTTTATTCAGTTGCGCTAACAAACCACCGCCAACAAGCCGATACCGGCACGAAGATGATCCATATTGGCAAGAATACCCGAAGCACGATCATCTCCAAAGGCATATCGGCTGGCAAGGCACAAAACAGCTATCGCGGTTTGGTCAAAGTTTTGAAGTCCGCCGAAAATGCCCGCAATCATACCCAGTGCGATTCTCTTCTCATTGGCGACCGCTGCGGGGCGCATACTTTCCCCTATATCGAAGTCAAGCAACCGAGTGCCGTGGTTGAGCATGAAGCCACCACTTCAAAAATCAGCGAAGATCAATTATTCTTCTGCCAGCAGCGCGGGCTTTCCGCCGAGGATGCCGTGTCGATGATCGTCAATGGATTCTGCAAAGAAGTATTTAAGGAATTGCCAATGGAATTTGCGGTGGAAGCACAGGCGTTATTGGGAATTAGTCTTGAAGGAAGTGTCGGTTAATTTTTCTCCACCAAGCAGAGCTTGGCGGAGATAAATTGGACAAAATAATCGCCGATGCCGAGTAAATAACAAGTTCTTTATATTGCTTTTTGGTTCCCTATCTCTATAGGAATGAGAGACTAAATTTAGAGAGATAAAAATGATACCACCGAAAGAAGCGGTTTCGAATGCGAAAAAATATCTCAGAGAGATTCTTGAGCCTGAAGAAGAAATAGCGGATTTACGTTTGGAGGAAGTTGAATTTAAAGAAGAAGATAAACATTGGCTTATTACTTTGGGTTATTTACGCCCACGCGATATAAAAAATAAGGCTAAATTTGAGCGTCCTTCCGGTTTTGGCTCCTTAAAAAGTTTATTTGATGAAGAAGAAGATGAGGAAACTGAAAATAGAATATACAAACGTTTGGTAGTAGACGCTGAAAGCGGAAACGTCGAAAAAATGCTTATTCGAGTAGTGCATTAGGTTCGTATTCAGTGGATTGGAAAACCATCAAACAAAAACATCTACAATCCGGGATTTTGGTTGATACCAATTTACTGTTGGTGCTATTAATTGGAAAGATCAACAAACGCTTGATAGGAGGAAAGCGCACCGAGAAATACAGTCAAGAGCATTATTATATTTTGGTGGATTTTATAAAGGACTTCAAGCGATTAATTACCACACCACATATACTGACAGAAGTGAGCAATCTAGGCGGTGCATCACTGACTGGGACAGATCGTGCAGACTTTCTGGGTTTGCTGCGGACACCTAGTTTATTTGATGTCAAAACTACCGATGAACTAGTGCTTGAACGCCATGTACCGCGAAGGGATGTCGAAACAGATCATATCAGGCAATTTGGATTAACCGATGCTGCAATAGTTAAATTGTGTACAACAGGTTTGCGGCGTAGACCGCTGTTATTGAGCGATGATTTTGATTTGTTTGCCCTAGTTTCTAGGCTTAAAGGGCATTCTATAAATTTTAACCATATTTTGGACGAAAAACTTAATTTTTAAGTTCTGTCATTTGAAAGAGTTATAAACATTAGTAAAACATTTTCCAGGGAAAGCTGGAATGAAAGAGTAGGAATGAATTTTCTCGAATATTATTGGTTTAAAAT
>CAIYXP010000129.1 GCA_903930145.1 uncultured Methylococcaceae bacterium | reverse complement strand
GTCGGTGATTTCCAGTTCACCACGGGGAGACGGCTTGAGGTTCTTCGCCATGTCAACCACTTGGTTGTCATAGAAATACAAGCCAGTGATGGCGTAATTCGATTTAGGATTTTTGGGTTTTTCAACCAGACCTGTCACTTCACCATTTGCAGCAAATTCTGCAACCCCGTAACGTTCCGGGTCACTCACCCAATAGCCAAAGACCGTGGCGCCCTTGTCGCGACCGGAGGCATTTTGCAAGTAATGGTGGAATCCATGACCGTAGAAAATATTGTCTCCCAAAATTAGGCAACTGCGATCCGCACCAATGAATGGTTCACCGATGATGAATGCTTGTGCTAAGCCTTCTGGATTGGGTTGTACGGCGTATTCTATGTTCATTCCCCAAGCGCTTCCATCGCCTAGCAAACTGTGAAAAAGAGCTGAATCATGAGGGGTGGTAATGATCAAAACGTCTTGGATGCCGGCCAACATTAACACCGACAATGGATAATAGATCATCGGTTTGTCATAGATGGGTAAGAGCTGCTTACTCACCACATAGGTCAGTGGATGCAACCGGGTTCCAGAACCACCAGCGAGAATGATGCCTTTGATTCTCGTCGTCATGATTTAATTTCCACTTTCGTCTAAGCCAAGCCTTTCCCCTAAATAACTTCCATCCATGACGCGGCCCACCCAATCCTGATTGTGCAGATACCATTGCACCGTTTTGCGCAGACCTGTTTCAAAGGTTTCCAATGGTTCCCAGCCCAATTGCTGACTAATTTTCGTGGCATCAATGGCGTAGCGTTGGTCATGCCCTGGCCTGTCTGTCACAAAGGTGATTAACTCACGGTGGGGCCGGTGAGCTGAATCAGGAAGCAACTCATCTAGCAGGTCGCAGAGGGTTTGGACTACTTGCAAGTTGGTTTTTTCATTATTGCCGCCGACATTATAAACTTCGCCCGGAACCCCCTTTTCAAGTGTGAATTCAATGGCACGACAATGGTCTTCGACAAACAGCCAGTCCCGGATGTTGGTCCCCTTCCCGTAAATGGGTAATGGTTTGCCATTGACCGCATTATGGATGATAAGCGGGATAAGCTTTTCGGGAAATTGATAAGGGCCATAGTTATTGGAGCAATTGGTGGTCAATACCGGCAAGCCAAAAGTGTGGTAATAAGCCCGCACTAGATGGTCGGAACCGGCTTTGGAAGCTGAATAAGGTGAATTCGGTTGATACGGCGTGGTTTCGGTGAACTTGCCTGTTTCGCCTAAACTCCCGTACACCTCATCGGTGGAAACATGCAGGAAGCGAAATTTTTTGGCCCGGTCTTCCGGCAAGGATTTCCAATAATGACGCGATGCATCCAATAATTGGAATGTGCCTAGCACATTGGTTTGGATAAATGTTTCCGGGGCGTCAATGGATCGGTCCACATGGCTTTCTGCTGCGAAATTGACGATTGCATCGGGTTCATACCGATTCAGCAAATAATCTACGAGACAACGGTCGCCGATGTCACCCAGTACAAAGACATGCCCTGGATGGTCTTTGATACAATCCAGAGTGTCGAGATTGCCGGCGTAGGTGAGGGCATCCAAATTGACAATTTGGATAGTCTCCTTTTGCATTTGCCTTAACACAAAATTGCCGCCTATGAATCCGGCACCGCCTGTCACTAACCATGTTTGAGTAGTCATTTTATTATTTTCCGCCTTTTTTTTGCATCATACCTTTGGAGGGATTGTAACCGATGACCGCCGCACTAAGGAACAAGGTCAGTGCGGACAAAGTGTAAATGCTTGCATAGATGTTGAATTGACCGTATAAAGCGAACCGTATCAGTTCGACTGCTTGTGAAAAAGGGTTGAATTGAGCCAATGTGTGCAACAACTGGCTGGATTCTTGTAGTTTCCACAGTGGGTATAGCGCGGTGGAGAGGAAAAACATTGGGAAAATAACGAAATTCATTACCCCGGCGAAATTTTCCAATTGTTCGATAAACGAAGACAACAACAAACCAAGCGCCCCGAGCATCAGGCCGGAAAGCAATAAGGCTGGCAACACGCCCAGATAACCTTCAAGCGGTGTGCGTACATCATATAACCACGCCACTAACAGAAAGGCGTAGACCTGCAAGATGGATACCAAAGTCCCCGCCAGCAACTTGGCCACTAACAGAAACCAGCGTGGCAATGGGCTGATCAGCAGTGTCCTCATATTGCCCATTTCCCGGTCATAGACCATCGATAGCGAACTCTGCATGCCGTTGAACAGTTGTATCATACCGATCAATCCCGGTGTGATGTATTCCTCGTACAGGATATAAGTTTCGTAAGGGGGGGTGGGGGAAAGGCCAAGCGTGGAACGGAAACCTGCCGCGAAAATAAATAACCAAACCAAAGGGCGGACCAAGGCGGAAATGAAACGCTCGCGCTGGTGGACAAATCGCAACAGTTCACGGGTGGAGATGCCACGCAAGGCTCTTAGATAGTGAGGCAAGTTCATTTTCCCTCCCGTGTGAGATGCTGGAAAGCATCGGCAACAGTGGGTGTTGCTGTTTTTGCGAGGAGTTGCTGCACCGACCCTTGAAAGCGTATGGTTCCCTTATGCAAAACAATCAGTTGGTCGGTTTTAAAAATTTCATCCACGAGGTGGGTTGCCCACAACACGGCTATGTTTTGTTCGGCACTGAGTTGATGCACATATTCAACGATGGCCTTACGGCTGGGCATGTCCAAGCCCACCGTCGGTTCGTCCAGGAGTAGCAAATTGGGTTTATGTAGCAAGGCACGTGCGATTTCCACGCGGCGACGATGACCGCCATTCAACTGACGGACCCTTTCATGGCGGCGATCAAACATCGCCTGTCTCTCTAACTCTTCTTGAATTCTAAGTTTGGCAAGTTTACGGCTAAGTCCGTGAAGGTCCGAATGATAGAGGAGGTTCCTCTCCACGTTCAAGTCCATGTCCAGGGTGGATTGTTGGAATACGACGCCGAGTCTGGCCAATGCCTTGCTTGAATTCCGTTTAAGGTTAAGCCCGGCAATGTCAATAGAACCTTCGCGAGTGTCATAAAGGCGGGTGATGAGCGAAAACAGGCTGGATTTGCCCGCTCCGTTCGGCCCCAGTAAAATTAAGCAATCACCAGAAAAAACGGTGAAGCTGACCTTGTCCAAAGCGAGTTTTTCGCCATAAGCGAGCGAAACGTTTTGCACGGATAGCGCGGGGGCAATGGACAAATTCATGGCTTGACGGCAAGCCCCCAAGGATATTGACCAACTGGCACGGACTTCACGACTTTGTGGTTTTCCAAATCGATAAAAGACACATCATTGCTGACACCGTTGGCAGTATAAAGCCTTTTTTCATCCGAGGAAAACTCTATATTCCAAACTCTCTGACCCACCAAAAAATAATCGATCACTTCAAGCTTTTCAGCGTCTATCACCGCAACACGGTTGGCCGGTCCTAAGGCAACATAGGCGTAGCGGCGGGTTTTGTCGATGCGCATGCCCACGGGTTGGATTTTCTCTTGGGTGACGGCAGGTATTTTAAAGCTGATTTTTTTGATCAATTGCTTGCTTGCCACGTCGAATACAGAAACATTGCCTGCGATTTCCGAGCTGACCCACAATTGCTTGCCGTCGGCGGTGAACACTGCCGACCTTGGGCGTGGGTCCACTAGGGTGTTGTCGACAATTTCCAGCTTTGCCCGATCAATCCAATGCACCATATTAGTGGTTTCACTGGTGCTGACGACCCATTGCCCGTCAGGGCTGACCGCGATGCCTTCCGGTTCGACCCCAACCGGAATTTGTTTTAGGGCTTTTCGCTTGGCGATGTCGATGACGGTGACGAGATTATCGTCTTCGTTGGAGACATAAAGGAATTCGCCGCTGGGGTCTATGGCAAAGGTTTCCGGGTCTTTGTCGGAAGGCAGCTTGGCAACGGGTTTAAGCGATGCCGTGTCGATGATGAGTATGGTATTGTCATCGCTGGCGGCGATGTAAAGTTGCTTTTGATCCTTGCTCAAGACGATGCCCCGTGGACGCTTGCCGATTTTAACGGTTTTAATCAGCTTGCCAGTATTTCCGTCAACAACGGCTAGGGCATTGTCCTTCTCAAGGGTGATGTAGAGGGTGTCGGCGAAACTGTTGGAGCAAGTAAGTAATATTGCCATCAGTACCAATAATAAATGATTTTCCATCGTTAAGTTATCCTTCATGATTAATGTCAAAAGAAATATTAGTTGTTGATGTGAAATTGTGTTGATCCAATTGTTTGGCTATAATTGACAAAATATCATAAGCAATTTGCGGAGTGACGTTAACGGGAAGAGGTTTGTTGGGATTTCTATGAGCGACCCAATCCCTGTATTGTTTAACCTGTTTCGCCTGACCAATTAGGTTTGGGTCGATAATTGCCTTGAATAAATCCAAAACCTCATTGCTTTTCCAGTATTCCATCTGCGTTTCTATCTTTTGGTGAAATTTCTCATTAAAAACGGATGGTTG
>CAIYXP010000128.1 GCA_903930145.1 uncultured Methylococcaceae bacterium | reverse complement strand
TGAACGCCGGCATTCCCCCAACTCAAGTTGTCATGTTCACCCAATTGACGTTGGCTGAGATTGAGAGTTTGAAAAAGGGGCAGATGGATGCTTGAAGGCTATATCAATGCTCAGCCAGTCGGGATAAGCTTCAACGTCCTAACGTTTTAGGTCGGGGTTAGAAACCCCGACCGACGCTAGGTTGGGTCATTTGGCTTCAGGATGTTGGGCAGCCACTCCCTTGGCGGAAAGGGTTTCTTTGCTAACCTGCCCCACCATGGCTTGCAAATCGTTTCCGTTCATGCCAATTTCATTTAATACCGCATCAATGATGGGCTGCTGCACACGGTAGGCCAGCGCAGCCGACACCGCTTGTTCAGCCAAATTGCCGCCTGCGCCACGGGCTTCCCCCGTTTCGGAAACGCCAGCGGTTGAGCCACGGTTTAACCCATCCACTTGTACAATTTTGATGCTATCGATATGCTCCATCGGCTTGACGGAGGCTTCGATGATGGAGGGCAAGACTTCCATCAATCTCATTTTGATTTGCATCGCGATTTGATCCGAACCTAGCGTATTTAATGCGGCATTGCGCATTTCGATGCCTTTAGCTTCCACTTGGTATTGCACTTGTTGCGCATCTGCCTTGATTTTGATGGCTTCCGCATGGTTGTTGGCGGCATCTTTCTCGGCTTCGGCGGCGACCCGGACACCAATGGCTTGCTTTTGCGCCTCTTGCTCGGCAGCCACCAAGGCAATTTGCTTGTCGCGCTCGGCGATGGCGACATCCCGCGCTGTTTTTACCTGTTCCTCGGCCCGTGCCGACAAGGCGCGGGCTTCGTTGGCTTCTTTTTCCGCTTCGGATTGTGCCTTGGATTTTTCCGCAATCGAGATTGCCTTTTCTTGGGTGGCTAGGGTCGTGCGCTTTTCCTGGTCGATCTTGGCAACTTGAACCCCAAGGTCGGCTTCAATCTGGCGTTGCCGAATGGCGCGGTCCTTTTCCACTTCGGCCTCTAGCACCAAGCGCTCGGCATCGATCTTGGCTTGTTTGGCCTCACGCTCGCGTTGTGCAGTGATGCTGGCCACTTCGGCTTTTTGCTGTACGTCGCGGGTGGCAACTTCCTGCTGTTGCTGCAAGGTGGCGAAGGTTTGGTCTTTATCGATGGTGAGTTTGAGTTGATTGGCCTCGAAATTCTTTTTGGCAATGGCAACCGAGGTATCCTGTTCGATCTCGTTGCGTTCCCTGGACCGCTGCTGAGTTTGCTGGGTGAGTTTGGTCAAACCCTCTGCATCAAACGCATTTTGTGGATCGAAAAATTTGATCGGGGTCTGGTCTAGGCGGGTCAGACTGACGGATTCCAATTCCAAGCCATTTTTCAGCAAATCCTCCGAAACGGCATTTTGCACGGCTTGAATGAAATCGGCACGTTTGTCGAGCAATTGATGCATACCCATGGATACCGCTGCCGCCCGCAAGGCATCGACAAATTTGTCTTCCACCAATTCTTTCAGTGAATCCGGGTGCAAGGTTCGCTGGCCCAAGGTCTGCGCGGCATTGGCTACGCCCTCCACGCTGGGGATCACCCGCACGAAGAAGGCCGCCACCGCATCGACACGCAAACGATCCAGCGTAATCAAGCTGTCCGTGCCTGAACGCGACACTTCCAGCTTGAGCGTGTTCATGTTGATGCTGACATATTCGTGGAACACAGGCAGCATGATGGCCCCCCCGTCCATGACGACTTTCTGACCCCCTAAGCCGGTCCGCACAAAGGCCAGTTCTTTCGAGGACCGACGGTACAGGCGGGCAAACACCAAGCCGATGACGGCGAAGCCAATCAGCAACACAAAAGCCAACTGTCCCAAACTAATTATATGTTCCATTTTGTTTTCCTCTTATACGTTAACAAGATCGTTGAAGCAGATTAGCATTGTCATAGAAGATCGGGGCGCGGATTGGCAATGCCTGAAAACTTTGACCCGGAGAGTTGTTTCACCAACAAAACCGATTCCCCTGTGACGAATACCACATTCTCGCTGTCCGGTTCGACATGAATATAGAAGGTTTGGCCTTGTTCGCTTCTTACCCGCGCTTGGGCAGGGTAATGCAATCTAGCCGTGCCATTGACGATGACGGCCACATGCCCCACCAAGCTATTCAGCTCAACGGCCGAGGTTTCATCTTTTGGGATGACCCGTGCTATGGCACTGCCACCCACGTGGACGATAGGCAGGGTAAAAAGCAGGGAAAGCCCGGAGGATAACAGCGGTGAGGGGAAAGCCCCGACCATGCCATGAAAAACGGCAATGAAGGCAAAGCCTAAAAAGGCAAACGAGGTCAGAAATAAAATCAATAGCACCAACATCGGCACTCTGCCCACATGCAGCCAGCCTAGCCAAGAATCCGCCCATCCATCAAGGTCGATAAGGTTGATATGGTCAATCAACCCGGATAGGCTAAAGCCAATGAGTAGGGTGACCGATTCGATGACTCCAATCAACATCACGATAATAATCGACAATGCAAAAGGCCAAGATTCAGGTGCGAGTAGAAGTTCCATGGTTTCACTCCAGTAGAGCATGAAGGACGTAGGCCGGGCGCGTTTCAATCGGCAATATCGGGTTCACTGGCTTCGTCCAGCAAACCGAGCTTGCCCGACAAAAAACTACGACTTGCCACCCGCCGCTTTTATGGCTGCGAGACGTTCAGCAATGCGTTTATTCCTTTGCAATTCGGCCAGTTCTTTGATCTTCGCGGCATCTTCCGCACCACTCAAACTCAAGCCGCTCAGCCCTAATTGCTTGGCAAGCACACGGCCAAACGCCGCTTCGGCATCTTCGACACGCGACTGGCGGTCTGACCCGTTGTTGACTCTTGCCATTTCAGGACGTAGCGATCTATTGGCTTGATATTCCGCCAAGATTTGCTCAAGTTCCCGCTTCTTCGCGAGCAAGGCCATCATATAGCCGACTAATTCTTTGACTTTCCCGTCTTGCTCATCCAATGATTTTTGCAATACTGGAAGGAAATCTTCAATGTCAGCTTGCCTGCCGATGGCGACCGAGGCAAGGTCATCACGTTGTTCGCTCACGGCAATGTCGATCTGACCCGTCAATTTGTCGTGTTCTTCATTCAGCTTGGTTATCTGGGTGTTAACCAAGTGCTTGGCGGCCTCGGCCTTGCCGAGATCGACGCGAACTTCGCTGGCGACCTGCTCAATATCCCGGATTGATTGCATCATGACTGAATCCGGTGCAAGCGTTTCGGCCTTGTCGAGCAGTGCGTAAGTTCCCCCGGCTATGATTCTAGCGACACGGGTTGAAATTGATTCTGACATATCATATTTCCTGATTGATTAGCGGCGGAAGCCGTATTCCAGTGTGAAAAACTGTGGCTTTAAATCCGCCAAAGGCCCGCGCAATGTGTTCAATTCTTGCTCAATGCCATGGATTTCCAAGCGGGTAAGCTCTGCGATTTTCAATGCCTCCTCCAATAAGCCTCCCACATTGTCCAAATGTGTCAACAAACCTTCGGCATCGGAGTAACCTTCCCGGCAATGCACCTGATCGCCGTCAAAACTGAAACCATAATATAAAACTTTTGTTTCAGTTTGGGTCTTTTCAATAAATTGCTCGCAGAGCGCTCTAAAAGCCTCCAACTTGCCTTTATGGACTTTAAAGTAGGGTACGATAGTGACGCAAGTGTCTTGAGTGGCCATGTTTGCTTACCTTCTGTGTGTCTGTTGTGGCATCACGGCATGAGTGCCTAGTGGATTGCCGTACTGCACTATTTCGATTTGGGTTTACCATCGGCAAATTATACGCCTAGGTGGGCCTTGGTTCAGCGATTAACCGGTATGTTTTTTCCGATACAATAAAATATTATGACTACTTTTCTCATCACTTCAATTGTTTTCTTTTGTTGCATCTGCGGCATTTTGCTCGGTAATTTTATTCGCGGTCTGTTACCGGCCCACCATCTTAGCCAAGAGTCCAAGGACGTAGTCAAACTTAGCACGGGGTTGATCGCAACCTTGACGGCCCTCATTCTTGGACTTTTAGTGGCTTCGGCCAATAGTTCCTACCAGTCATTTAATAACGGCATGGATAATAAGGTAGCCAATTTACTGACCATGGATAGGGCTATGGCCTATTTCGGCTCCGAAGCACAACCGACGAGGGATGCATTGCGCCAATACATTGCTACAGTCCTAGTCAACAACTGGCCTGAAGACCGCAACCAAGTCATCGCCAAGCTGACACCCGGCGAATTGGCTAGTCTTCCGAGTGCTTCAGAGTCAGGGCATTTCACCTTGGATGTCGCAGTGGCCTTAAAAGAGGCCAATTCACTGTCAAACATTCAAGAAATGCTGCTAAGGCTTGAACCCAAGAACGATGCGCAACGCTGGCGGCAAACTAGGGCATTGGAAATGAGTGGGAGGCTGGCGGAAAAACGCTGGTTATTGGTGCAGCAGGCCCAAAACAGTCTGCCGACCCCTTTTCTGGTTGTGTTGGTGATTTGGCTGGTCATCCTATTTGTCACCTTTAGCGTACTCGCACCGGGTAATAAGACGGTGGCGACTGGTTTACTTCTCTGCGCCTTGTCCGTTTCAGGTTCTGTGTTCCTGATTCTGGAATTAAGCAAACCCACCATGGGACTCTTTAAAATTCCCAGTACGTCATTGATACAGGCACTCGAAATCGTTGGGAGGTAAAAGGCATCAAACAGAATCTGGGCATCGCCAAGGTTTTTGCCAACTTGCCGTTCTTCACATTGACAATATATCCAAGCCTTCATCATTGTCGGCTTGGCGCTGGGCGCTGTTGCGTAATTGTTCCAGATGGGCAAAATCGAAGACGGCCGGGTCGGCCAGATGAGAGGGGGCGACATTTTTCAATGCCCCAAAGATAGTGTCACGCCGTCCCGGAAAACGTTTGTCCCACTCACTGAGCATTTCTTTCATGGCTTGGCGCTGGAGGTTTTGCTGAGAACCGCAAAGATTGCACGGGATGATCGGGAAGTCACGCAGACGGGCATACTCGGCGATGTCCCTTTCTTTGCAATAGGCCAAGGGACGAATGACGATGTGCTTACTGTCGTCACTGAGCAATTTGGGCGGCATGGCTTTGAGGGTTCCTCCATGGAATAAATTCAGAAAGAACGTTTCTAATATGTCGTCCCGGTGATGACCCAATGCAATTTTCGTGATGCCATTGTCGCTGGCATAGCGATAAAGTGCGCCCCTCCTCAGTCTTGAACATAACCCACAGGTGGTCTGGCCTTCGGGCACGACACGCTTGACCACGCTATAGGTGTCTTGCTCGATGATGTGGAAGTTTACACCACATTCGCTCAAATACTGCGGCAGGACATGCTCAGGGAATCCGGGCTGCTTTTGATCCAAATTGACAGCGACTATATCGAAGCTGACCGGGGCGTTGAGCTTGAGGCTTAGCAGGATGTCCAGCATGGTGAACGAATCCTTTCCACCGGAGAGGCAAACCATCAGCTTGTCTCCCTCCTCAATCATTCCATAATCAGCAATGGCTTCGCCGACCTGCCGCCGCAAACGCTTTTTTAACTTGTTAAATTCAAAGCGTTGTTTTTCGGTTAACGGCAGGACTGCCGATTGTTTACCCGTCATACCGATTAAAGATCAAGGTGGCGTTTGTGCCGCCAAAACCGAAGCTATTGGACATGACGGTGTTCAAATTAGCATTTTCGACACGCTTAAGCACGACGGGAACACCGTCGGCACCAGGGTCGAGTTCACGAATATTGGCTGACGCACTGATGAAATTATCTTTCATCATCAGCAATGAATAAATGGCTTCGTGAACCCCGGCAGCACCCAAGGCATGACCGGAAAGCGATTTGGTGGAAGCCAGTGGCGGCACCTTGTCACCGAAAACATCTTTAACTGCTTGCAATTCCTTAACATCCCCGACCGGGGTGCTAGTGCCGTGAGCATTGATGTAATCTATGGGTTCGTGAACGGTGGACATGGCTTGCTTCATACATCTCGCTGCCCCTTCCCCCGACGGTTGAACCATATCGTAACCATCGGACGTGGCGCCATAACCCACTAACTCACCATAAATCTTTGCTCCTCGGGCCTTGGCATGCTCCAACTCCTCCAGCACCAACACCCCGCCACCCCCGGAAATCACAAATCCATCGCGGGTCACGTCATAAGGTCTGGAGGCCGTATCAGGAGTGTCATTGTATTTGGAAGACAATGCACCCATGGCATCAAATAACACACTCAAAGTCCAATGCAATTCCTCGCCTCCACCAGCGAACACGATGTCCTGCTTGCCCAACTGGATCTGTTCGGCGCCATTGCCTACACAATGCGCACTGGTTGCACAGGCGGAACTGATTGAATAGTTGATGCCCTTGATCTTAAAGGGTGTGGCAAGGCAGGCAGAGTTGGTGTTACTCATGGTGCGAGGCACCATATAAGGCCCGACTTTTTTCACTCCCTTTTCACGGAAACTGTCCCACGCCAATAACAAATTAGCCGTGGAAGGTCCGCCAGAACCCATGACCAAGCCGGTTCTAGGATTGGACACCAAGCTGTCTTCCAAACCGGAATCCGCAATGGCTTCCAGCATCGCAATGTAATTATACGCAGCACCCTCTCCCATGAATCGGCGAATTTTTCGATCAATCATGTCATCCGGGTTTAAGCGAACCGGACCATGGACATGACTACGAAACCCTATATCGCGATATTCCTCACTCAAACAAATCCCTGACCGTCCTTCATATAAGGATGCCCTGACTTCGGCTTGATTGTTGCCTATACTAGATACAATGCCGATACCCGTCACTACTACTCGTTTCATACCTTTTGGCTCACTCAGAAATCATCTGTGGAAGTGAATAAACCAACCCGAAGGTCGGTGGCTTCATAAATCACTTTCCCATCACATTCCATCTCGGCATCGGCAATACCCATGACCAGTTTTCGCATGATCACACGCTTTAAGTTGATCCGATAGGTAACCAGTTTATGATGAGGTAACACCTGACCCCGGAATTTTACCTCTCCTACACCCAAAGCGCGCCCCCTACCGGGCCCACCCATCCAACCGAGATAAAACCCCACCATTTGCCACATGGCATCCAACCCTAAGCAACCTGGCATGACAGGGTCATTTTGAAAATGGCAGTCGAAAAACCATAAGTCCGGCTTAACATCCAACTCGGCGATGATCAAACCTTTGTCGTGGCTGCCACCAGCCGAACTGATATGGGCGATGCGGTCGAACATCAGCATGGGCGGAAGGGGTAACTCCGCATTGCCGGGTCCGAATAACTCTCCTCGACCGCATTGAAGCAATTCTTCCAGGGTGTAACTGTTCTGCTGAATGTGCATTGTTATAGTTGTTCCTAAGACCAGCGATCTCGAAAAAGGCTCGTATTATCGCTCAGTTGAAAAATAAATTCAGCAGTCGGAAGAAAAAAAACTGTCAAAAATCAGTTTGCCTCCCTAAAACATCATTTTTGACCGCTATTAAAAGGATTTCTCAGTCGCAAACTGGCACGGAGACGGATCGTTCAGGCTTCGCAGCAGACTTGGATCCGATTGGAACCTCTGGCAAAAACTCGCTAATCCTTCGCAATGGCTGGCCCAATTGTACTTGGTAAATGACTGTATACGCCAACACGGCGGCGACATACTGCCGAGTTTCGTTGATAGGCATGGTTTCCACCCATATGTCAGCCGGCAGTGAATGATCGTTGGGAAGCCAACGCTCGACCCGATTGGGTCCGGCATTGTATGCCGCAGCCGCCAACGCAAAGTGATTGCGAAACTTTTCCATCAATTCCTTAAAATAGGCAATGCCATAACGCAGATTGCGTTCCGGCTCAAGCAAGGAATTTGCCGAGGGGAAATTTTCGCCCAAATGCCTAGCCATCAGCTCGCCAGTGGACGGCACGAGTTGCATCAGCCCCTTGGCTCCAGCAGTCGAACCGGCATTAGGGTCAAATGCACTCTCCCGACGTACCATGGCATAAATCATTGACGGGTCGGCAGCATAGGACTGAGCGGCTTCAAGCACGATAGGCTTAGACCCTAGGGGGAAGCGCAAAGACAAATCATCTACCTCCCCTGCTTTGATGGCTGTGTTGATCGCGAGATTGTCCTGGCCCCAGCGTTGGGCCAATTTTGCGGCGGTCAAAAGTTCACTAGGCGGCAATAATTTGATGGCATGGAACCATTCACCACGTGCCCATGCCTCCCGATTTAGAATAAGAAGCTCCCGGATGGCGGGAAACGGGGGCGTGTCAGCCAATCGATTCAATTCATCCTCGGCAACCAGCTTAGGTTTTGAAGTGATCGAATAATCAAGCCCGACACGGTCGGCTGCATTGAAGCCGAAATAATCCTTCTCCTTGGCTGCAAGTTGGTAACTTTCCCTTGCACCCGCACCGTCCCCTAAGCTTTCCAAGGCACGGGCTTTCCAATAGAGCCATTGGGCTTGTTTTTTTTCCTCGGCAGACAACAAGTCGATGGCTGCAAGCACACCCATCCAGTCTTGCCGGGACAATGCAGACCGAACACGCCAACCACGAATTTGCTGGTCGGCATTACTGTTGGGAAAATCTTGCAAATAAGCTCCCGCTTGATCGAGCCGCTGACCCGCCAACGCCAAAGCCGTGCGTCTATCCAAACGCGTGGCATCAGCCGGATCAATGGCGAAACGGCCTTTGTGCAGTAACCAAGCAATTTGTGCCGACAAAGGATCATCCGCAGCCAAACGGTCTATGCCGTAAGCAAACATCTGGCCGGATGTATTCTCTTGCGAATTTAAGCTTGAACATGTCAGAATAAGGCGTGGATTGTCATGAACTTGTTTCCATAGCACCGCCTGCCTAGCCATTGTTTCAGGCAATAAAGCACTTAAACGATCGGCCAATGCGATATTTTCCGCCTGCATTGCCAGGGCAAACCGCTTCCAAGCATGGTCGGGGGTAAACTGGAGGCTAGTCCGCCAGAGGGCAAACAAATTATCGCAACTTTCCGGCAACGAAGTCCCTGTGAGCCAGAGCTTTTCGGCCCCCGCCAAGGCTTCTTTCTCACGGCCTAGTTTGCTTAGGGACAAATAATAGTGACACTGCAAGTTGATATTATCGGTTTCGCGATAATGCTTGGCATAGGCAACCCATGAACCCTGCTTCGCGAGATTTTCCAACCAGCGCTGACGCAGTAGAGTGGCTTCCCTATATTGCCCATATCGGTTGAGGTAATTCTCTATCGGCGGAGCATTATCCAATTCCAACATCAGCTTCTGATAAAGTAGGTAAGGATATAATGGATAATCTTTCAATGTTTCCATCAACGCCAAAGCTTCCGCAGATTGTCCATGTTTAATCGCTTGCTCGGCTTGTAAAAACCCCTCTCTTTGCTGCTCGACTGATGCACTGAAGGATTGAGTCGGCACAAACAGCAGCAGCAAAAGCAATATTGAGCAAGGAACGGCAACAATTCTAGGCATAGGAGGGCTGGGGGAGAATGGAAAAATCAGGCTTCAGATTGCTTACTGTATCAATATCGGCCCTGCCTAGTGGCGCTAAATTTGGCAAATTCAAAATCCTCTATCGAATCCACATAGACTTTGTATAAAATTGCATTCCAAACCAAACAAGCCATTCGTTAGAACACGCATTATCCTAGGGAATAATCTTCATGCCTAAGAAAAACCAATTATGAGCCGAGCATTCACCAAAGAGATCGACGACGATGTGGCAACTGACGAGTTGCCCGCCCGCCCCGTCAGTCCCAACCCAAATTATGTCACCCCGATGGGTGCGCGCTTGCTGCATGACAAGGTTCGTGAACTGCAAGCCCTACGCCACGAATTGACCGGTAGCGATGACATTGCCATCCGGCAGAGATTGAAGTCCGTCGAGCGGGATTTGCGCTACTTCGATGAACGGGCAAGAACTGCCGTGTTGGTGAATCCAAGCACCCAGTCGGATAACCATGTGCATTTTGGTTCAACCGTGGAGGTGGTTGACCCTGAGGATAACACCCTCTGTTTTTCGATTGTCGGGGAAGATGAGGCCGATGTCACCTCAGGAAAAATCAGTTGGGTCTCGCCATTGGCGCGTGCGTTGATGGATGCCCAAGTCAATGACACGGTCATTTGGCAACGACCGGCGGGCAATATTGAACTCACAGTGGTTTCCATCCGCAGAGGTAGTGCTTAAACCATGAAGCTTGCCCCCGCCAAAAAGCAACCACTGACTTCAACAGATTCCATACAAATCCGCCGCAGCGCCAAAGCCAAGCGTTTGCGGTTGGCGGTCAAGCCGGGGTTGATCGAGTTGGTCATTCCAAAAGGGGTCGCTGAAGCCCAAGCGCTCGCATTTTTAAATCAACATAAGGCTTGGGCAGAAGCAAAGCTGTTGGAATTAAATGGCAAGGCCAGCCTGATTCCACCCACAGAAAATTTCACTGCGCGTTCAACCCTGCCATGGCGTGGCAAAGAGATTCCACTACTCATCCAAGAAGCGCCTAGTAGCAGGGTGCGGGTTGCGGTGGATGAAGCGGTGCATATTGCCCTGCCCCAAGGTTTAAAGGAAATGCGTGACGAAGTGGCCCTGAGAGCGTTTTATGTCTGGGTGAGCCGGTGGTTGCGAGGACGAGTGGCCTTGCTTGCCGAACGTCATGCCCCGCTTTGCAATCTGCGCCAACGCGAAATCAGGGTCAAACGCATGAAAACCCGCTGGGGCAGTTGCGGGCCTCGCAATGACATCAATATCAACTGGTTGCTGGCCCTTGCCCCGGAATCGGTCTTGGAATATGTCGTTGTCCATGAGTTGTGCCATATTGCCGAACGCAACCATTCACCCGCATTTTGGTCCCTAGTGGCAAAGCATCTGCCCCACTACGCCGTGGAGCGGCGCTGGCTCAAATTGCATGGGGGGGAACTCATGAGGCGGTTTAATCTGTAAGCGAATAGGATTTATGAAGCGGAGCTTTCAAAATTGGGTTCCCAACGTGGAGGTTGGGAACCAGAACAATCTTGTTTAACCAGTAAATTCCCGTCCAGATGCTTTTCTTAGGTATAAGCGTTTAGCATACATCCCGGATTGCAAGGCAAAACGGCTCCAACCGGGCTACCATTTTTCCCTAAACCTATGGACAAACCCCTCTCTGTTGGGGCAAAATTTTGTCAATCTATTACACCCATCCGGTAGGTCACGCTGAAAAGAAGGAAACGATTGTGACGAATAAATTGCCCCGGCACTCAAACAAGAGCGTTGTTTCAACTGACTCTTTTGCATTTTTGGCACTGATTTTCCTGCTGGTTTGGGTGATGTATCCCACAAGCCTTGCCGCCCAGCCCAATCTGACTGTCACCCTCTCTGGTATAGCATTTGTCATTGTGGCGTGGTGGGTATCTAGCCTTTATGCCATGCCACACTTACTTTTTGTATATTTATCCTCTAATACATAGGGGGAGTTCATGTCCGCAACGATTCAATCACTAGCCCGTAAGCTGTTATGGCTTAGCCTATTGTGCCTGTGCCTTCTGACTATTCCATTCATGGCGCAAGCAGGGCAGGACACCCAAGCCGAATGCCTGTTCAACTGGGCGGAAAAAAACTATGCCTCCCTGTTTGCCCCGTCAGGCACCCCGACGGTATTCTCGCCGGATTCAACCTCACGCCATTACTCCGCAACCAACGCCAACCTTCGCGTTTCCACAGCGAACAATCATGTCTACTATCAGGGGCAGGGTGTCACGGAGCAGGATGTCGGCTCGCTCTCCGACTGGTTGCCCAAGGCCGGTTGCCCGCTTCCCCCGTCCATGCCTGAATGCCTGTTCAACTGGGCGGAAAAGGACTATCCCTCCTTGTTTGCCCCGGCAGGTTCAAGCACGGCGATTTGGGATGTGTACACCTACCGCCACTATTCGGCCACCAACGCCTATTTGGGCGTTTCTTCCGTCGATTTTCATGCCTACTATCTGGGGCCAGATGGGAATATGCAAAATGAAGGTCCGTTGTCGGACTGGACCGCCAAGGCTTGCCGTTCCCCTTTTGCCAATGCAGGGGCAGACCAGACCGCCTTGGTTGGCGCGACCGTCACTTTGGACGGCAGTGCCTCCACCGACCCGGACGGCAATTCCATTTCTTATTTGTGGACGCTGACCCAAAAGCCCGCCAACAGCCAGGCCAGCCTAGTGAACCCTACGGCGCTGCATTCCAGCTTGGCTATCGACAAGCCGGGAACCTATAAAATCAGCTTGGTTGTCAATGACGGCTATTTTGACAGTACCCCCTCCACCGTCACCATCAACACCCAAAATTCCAAGCCGGTCGTCAATGCGGGTCCGGATCAAACCCTCCCGGTTGGGGCAACCGTGCAACTGGACGGCAGTGGCTCTACAGATGTGGATGGCGACCCATTAAGCTTTAGCTGGACGATCATCAGCACCCCTCCCGGCAGTCAGGCTCCACTCGGCAACCCCAACCAGCCTAACAGCCGTTTCAACATTGACAAGCCGGGTGTTTATCGCGTTCAACTTGTCGTCAATGACGGTCACGTCAATAGCGTTGAAGACATTGTCACCGTCACCACTTCGAACTCCAAGCCAGTTGCCAATGCCGGTGCGGACCAAACCGCAGTGGTTGGTAAAACCGTCGCCTTGACCGGTATAGGCTCCACCGATGTGGATGGCGATCCCTTGACTTATCTTTGGTCGTTGACCGTCAAGCCGTCCAACAGTCTGGCACAGCTTTCAGACTTGCACAGGGTCAATCCAACTGTCACCTTGGACCAGCCCGGACACTACGTCGCCCAATTGACCGTCAATGACAGTCATCTTGACGGCGAACCCGATACCGTTGAAATCACCACCGAAAACAGCAAGCCTGTCGCCAATGCCGGGCCGGACCAAACCGCCAAAGTCAACGACACCGTGGCCTTGGACGGTTCCGGCTCCAAGGATGCCGACCATGACTCGCTAAGTTACTTTTGGTCGATGACCTACCAACCCGCTGGCAGTCTGGCGAGAATAAATAATCCCAACATCATCAATCCCCACCTTGTTTTGGATTTGCCCGGTTCCTACATCGCCCAGTTGATCGTCAATGACGGCAAACTGGCGAGTGATCCCAGCACAATGACCGTCACTACCCAAAATAGCCAGCCGCTGGCAAATGCTGGCAACAATCAAAGTGTCAACTGGCATGATGTCGTGCAATTGGATGGCAGTGCTTCCAGCGATGCCGACAAAGACCCGTTGACCTATCGCTGGGTTTTGCTGTCACGTCCGACCAGTAGCAACGCCACGCTCTCCGACGAGACGGCTCAGAAACCAAGCTTCGTCGCCGACCAGCCCGGAACCTATGTGGCGCAGTTGATCGTCAATGACGGTCACGTCGATAGCGTTCCCGCCACGGTTGGCATTCAGGCGGCTAATGTCAACGAACCGCCGCACATTACCTCTCAACCCGTGACCAGTGGCACGGTGGGACAAGCTTATAGCTATCAGGTGACAGCCACCGATCCCGAAAATGACACCCTTTCCTATAGCTTGACTGCCTCGCCCAGCGGCATGACGATCAATGCCAGTAGCGGATTGATTCAATGGACCCTGCCTTCGACCGGCGGACCCTTCGCCGTGACGGTGAATGTCAGCGACGGCAAAGGCGGGGCGGCAAGCCAGCCGTTCCAACTGGCGTTGAACCATCATCCGCAAGTCACCACAACCCCCATCACTACCGGCACGGAAGGTCAGGCTTACAGCTATCCAGTGATAGCCACCGATGTTGACAGCAATACTTTGACCTTTAGCCTAACCACATCGCCAACCGGCATGACCATCAACCCCGCGACCGGGCTAATCCAATGGACCCTGCCTTCAACCGGCGGGCCGTTTGCCGTGACGGTGAATGTCAGCGACGGCAAGGGCGGGGCGGCAAGCCAGTCGTTCCAACTGGCGATTAACCACAATCCACAAATTTCCTCGACACCCATTACCGAAGGAACGGAGGGGCAAGCTTATAGCTATCAGGTGACGGCCACCGATCCCGAAAACCTCAGCCTAATTTTCAGCTTGACGACCGCGCCTAACGGCATGGCGATCAATCCGTCTAGCGGCTTGATCGAATGGGCGCAGCCCACCGTAGGCGGGCCTTTCAATGTGGCGGTGACTGTCACCGACGGCAACGGCGGAACCGGCA
The DNA here is from genome assembly GCA_903930145.1 of uncultured Methylococcaceae bacterium. GTDB lineage: Bacteria > Pseudomonadota > Gammaproteobacteria > Methylococcales > Methylococcaceae > Methylumidiphilus. Next base: position 13,821 of record CAIYXP010000128.1, on the reverse strand, counting down.
CACAAGCATTTGCCGTCCAAGTGACTGCCATTATCAGCAATGCGGCCCTCGTTCCCCAAGTCACGGGCCTGACCCGCAGCGAAGGCGAGAGCCTGATCCAGCAAAACAAGCTCAACCTAGGCACTGCCAGCTTCCAGCACAGTGCCAGCGTGGCGGATGGGCGCGTCATCCAACAAACCCCAGCGGCGAATGCCAAAGTCAGCATCGGAACGGCGGTGGATTATGTCGTCTCGCTCGGTCCTGACACCGGCCTACCGCCGAACCCGGCCACGATAGCCCCGGCGGTTGATCCCACTGTCGCCACCACGGTTTCAGCCTCGACCCAATTTCTGTACAGCGGCTCCAACCCGATTCAAACCGGCGTGGCTCCCGGAACGATAGAGGCAAGACGGGCGGCGGTGATTCGTGGGCGGGTGTTGGCTGATGACAACCAAGCCTTGCCGGGTGTCATCGTCACTATTTTAAACCATCCCGAATTGGGCCAAACCAAAACCCGCAGCGATGGCGCGTATGACCTCGCCGTGAATGGCGGCGGTCAATTGACCGTGGTGTTCAACAAAGACGGCTATTTACCGTCCCAACGCAATGTGTTGAACGTGCCTTGGCAGGGTTATGCAGTCGTGGAAGATGCCGTGCTGATTGCCAAAGACAGCAAGGTGACGACGCTAAACCTGAACTCACCCGAGCCGATGAAAGTCGCCCAAGGCAGCGTAGTTACTGACAGCGACGGGCAGCGCCAAGCCACGTTGATGATCCCGCAAGGGGTGACGGCGCAAGTCTACAACCCGGACGGAACCACCCGCACGGTTTCACAACTGCATTTCCGCGCCACCGAATACACGGTAGGCCCGGACGGCCCGAAGAAAATGCCGGGTCCGTTGCCGCCCACCAGCGGCTACACCTACGCGGTGGAACTGTCGGCGGACGAAGCCATCACTAAAATCGCCGGGAAGGATGTTTTGTTCAGCCAACCCGTGCCGTTTTATGTGGACAATTTCCTCAACATGCCGGTTGGCATTCAAGTGCCAGTGGCGTATTGGGACAAAACCAAAAATGCTTGGATTCCGTCGGACGATGGCAAGGTCATCAAGATTCTCAGCATTACCAACGGACTGGCGGACATTGACGCGGACGGCGACGGCGTGGCGGATGATGCGACCAAGCTCAGTGCTTTGAGCATCACTGCTGCCGAGCGGGAAAAGCTGGCGGGGTACCCCGTCGGCAAGACGCTGTGGCGGGCGATGTTGGCGCATCTATCCACCTATGATTGCAATTACCTTGTTGGCCCACAACCCGGCGCAACCCCGCCGAATCAGCCACCGCCCAAAACCGCCAATAAAGACAAACCCGATAAGCCGAGTTGCAGCGACGGCTCCATCATCGAATGCCAAAGCCAGACCTTGGGCGAAACCTTGCCCATCACCGGCACGGGCCTATCGCTGAACTATCGCAGTGACCGGACACTGGGGAACAGGGATGCCTATTCCATGACCATTCCGCTGAGCGGTAGCTTTGGGGCAGTCAAACCCAAGTACATTGAATTGGAGGTGACGATAGCGGGCAAAACCTTCAAACAGAACTTCCCCGCCAATCCGAATCAAACCTACACCTATACTTGGGACGGATTGGATGCATTCGGTCGGCCTGTGCTTGGGCAGCAAACCGCTATAGCGACTACCAGCTATTTTTATGACGCGTTTTATAACATGCCGCCGGAATTATCGCGGAGTTTCGGTGCCGCCAGCGGTCAACGGATACCGGGCAATATTCGCGCACGAGATTGGTTGGCACAGCCGCTGACCCAGACTAGCGAAGCGGTTTTTCTAGGTATGCCACCATCGTTTTCTAAATTGGGTGGCTGGCAGTTAAGCGCACAGCATCATTATGATCCCATTGGCAAAATACTGTATATGGGTGACGGACAACGGCGCAGTGTGTATGGGGCGGCCAACGATGTCATCACCACGGTGGCGGGAAATGGAATTCATGGTTACAGCGGTGACGGCGGGCCAGCAACCCAAGCAAAGCTATGGTCGCCATCTGGTGTGGCTGTGGGCGCAGATGGCAGCCTGTATATTGCTGATTGGGCAAACCATAGAATTCGCCGGGTCGCATCGGACGGCATCATCACCACCGTGGCGGGTAATGGAATTTGCAGTTACAGCGGCGACGTCGGGCCAGCGACCCAGGCGAGCCTGTGTTATCCATCTGGTGTGGCGGTCAGCGCGGATGGTAGCGTGTATATTGCTGATTCGGGGAACCATAGAATTCGCCGGGTCGCACAGGACGGCATCATCACCACGGTGGCGGGCAATGGAACGCAGGGTTATAGCGGTGATGGCGGGCCAGCAACCCAAGCTGGCCTATATGGGTCATATGGTGTGGATGTAGGCGCTGATGGAAGCCTGTATATAGCAGAATCGTCTAACCATCGAATCCGCCGGGTCGCACCGGACGGCATCATCACCACGGTGGCGGGCAACGGAACGGAGGAGTTCAGCGGCGACGGTGGTCCAGCAACCCAGGCGAGCCTGTATTTTCCATATGCCTTGACCGTTGGGGCGGATGGTAGCCTGTTTATCGCTGATCGGGGTAACCATAGAATTCGGCGGGTTAGTCCAGATGGAATCATCACCACGGTGGTGGGCAATGGAACGTATGGTAGAGTCGACGGCGGGCCGGCGACACAAACGGGTCTGATTTATCCATCAGGTCTGGCAGTCGGCGCAGATGGCAGCCTGTATATTGCAGAATCGATTAATCCCGTAATCCGCCGAGTCGGTTCTGACGGCATCATCACTACGGTGGCGGGCACTGGCGCTACTGGTAACCCGGCCGATGGCGTGCCAGCAACCAAGGCAAGACTGCAAATACTAGACGGTGTGGCGATAGGCCCGGATGGCAGCGTGTATGCTGCTGATAACTATGACCATAGAATCCGCCGGATATCCCCAACCCTACCCGGTTTCGGTTTAGCTGACATCGCCATTCCCTCCGAAGACGGCGCGGAAATCTACCGCTTCGACAGAACCGGCAAGCATCTATCCACCCGCAACGCCCTGACCGGGGCAACCTTGTTGACCTTTGGCTATGACAGCCAAGGCCGCTTGGTTAAAGTCACCGATGCCAATGGCAATATCACCACTATTGAACGCAACGCACTCGGCGAGCCGACCGCCATCATCGCGCCGTTTGGGCAACGCACCGAATTGCGCTTGGACGGGAACGGCTATTTGGCCTCGGCGACCAACCCGGCGGGGGAAGCCTACGCGATGACCTACACCGCCGATGGGCTGATGACCGCGTTCAAAGACCCGCGTGGCAATGCCTCGACCTTCACCTACGACGAGCTAGGCCGGTTGACGAAAGATCAAAATGCCGCCGGGGGCTTCCAAACCTTGGCGCGGCAAACCTTGGCTTCCGGCTATGAAGTGACTCGCTCGACCTCCGAGAACCTTAAGTTTAACTATAAGCTGGAAAACTTAAGCACCGGCAACCGGCTGATGACCAACACCGCCGCCGACGGAACCCAAATCTCCCAGTTGGAACAAACCGACGGAACCACCCAAACTACCCTACCCGACGGCACGGTGAACACCGTCGTGCAAGGCCCGGACCCGCGCTACGGGATGCAAGTGCCGATAGTCACCAGCCAAACCATGACCACCGGCGGATTGAGCCTCACCCAAACCGCCAGCCGGACGCAGACACTCAGCGACCCTAATAATATCTTGAGCACCACCAGCCTGACCGACATCGTGACGGTCAATAGCCGCACCGCTACCCGTGTCTATACGGTCGCCAACAAGACCGAAACCACCACCAGCGCGGCGGGGCGCATCAGCACCCGAACCTTGGATGCGGTGGGACGGGTTGCCAGCGCACAGGTCACGGGCATTGCCGCCGTCAACAACAGCTATGATGCCCAAGGCCGACTATCCAAAATCAGCCAAGGCACGGGCGCGGACGAGCGGCTCATCAACCTCGCCTACAACCCACAAGGCTATCTTGCCAGCATCGCCGATGCTTATGGGCGCACGGGAAGCTTCACTTACGATTTGGCCGGACGGGTCACCCAGCAAACCCTGCCCGACGGCAGCATGATAGATTTCACTTACGACAAGAACGGCAATCTAGCCTCGCTGACCCCGCCGGGTCAACCGCCGCATCTGTTCAACTACGACGGCGTGGACCAGCCCCAGGAATACGTCCCGCCCGATGTGGCGGCGGGACTCAACAGCACCCGGTATCAATACAACACCGACAAGCAACTGACCAAAATCACCCGGCCCGACACGCTGACGGTCAATTTCGCCTACGACAGCGCGGGCCGCTTGAGCCAGTTGACCACGCCAGACGGCGCGACCACCTACAGCTACAATGCCAGCACCGGCAAATTGGTCAAAACCACCACGCCGGACAACATCGCCTTGTTTTTCACCTACAACGGCGCATTAATGACCCAAACCGGCTGGAACTTAGTCGGCGGGGCAAGCCCGACCTTCACCGTGGGGTATGGCTATGACAACGACTTCCGCGTGAACACGCTGCAAGTCAACGGCGCGAACCCGGTTAGCTTGCAATACGATGCCGACAGCCTATTGACCCAAGCCGGGGATTTGACCCTGAACCGCAGCGCCCAAAACGGCTTGTTGACCGGCACGACCTTGGGCAAACAAACCGACAGCCTGAGTTACAACGGCTTTGGCGAGATGACCCAGTACGCCGCCAGCTATGACGGAACCGGGCAATTCAAAACTGTCTTCACCCGCGACAAGCTAGGCCGCATCACCCAAAAGCAGGAAACCTTAGCCGGTGTCACCGATGTGTATGATTACACCTACGATACGGCAGGGCGCTTGGCGGAGGTTAAGAAAAACAATCTGCCGCAAGCCAAATACACCTACGATGCCAACGGCAACCGCCTGAAATACGAAGGCGCATTCGTCGCCGAAGGCACTTATGATGCCCAAGACCGGCTCATCACCTATGGCGGCGCGAGTTACAGCTACACCGCCAATGGGGAATTGAAAACCAAAACCATACTTCCCTCCCCCACTGGGGGAGGGGCTGGGGGAGAGGGTTCTATAACAACCTATGCCTATGACGTACTAGGCAATCTCCGCCATGTCGAACTGAGTAACGGTAATACACTAGATTATGTCATCGACGGCCAAAACCGCCGCATCGGCAAGAAAGTCAATGGTGTGTTGAAACAAACCTTCCTCTGGCAAGACCAACTTAAACCCATCGCCGAACTCGACGGCAGCGGCAACCTCGTCGCCCGCTTTGTCTACGCCACGGGAGTCAATGTGCCGGATTACCTAGTGAAAGGCGGTATCACTTACCGGCTGGTGAAAGACCACCTCGGCAGCCCCCGCCTCGTCGTGCGGGTTTCCGATGGCTTCGTCATTCAGCGCATGGATTATGACGAATTCGGCAATGTGCTGATGGACACCAATCCGGGATTCCAGCCGTTTGGATTTGCGGGCGGGTTGTATGACCGGGATACTGGACTGGTTAGGTTTGGCGCGAGGGATTATGATGCGGGGATTGGGAGATGGACAGCGAAAGATCCGATTGGGTTTAGGGGAGGAACCAATTTTTATGGGTATGCTTGGGAAGACCCAATGCAATATTTTGATCCATTTGGGCTAGATGTGAGAGCGTATCTAAATCAAATACATATAGTTTATGAAATTGATACAAGCAGGGGGCTGACAAGTTTTGGATTTGGCCCGAAATTGGGGGGGTTAGGCGAAGCTGCAGCATTGGTAACATCCCCGTTCCCTATACCATTTATTCCTGGTGAAATTAATGAAGGGTATGGATATGGGCAAAGGGGAGGAAAGTTGCTATTCACCTTACCATTGTCAAAGGAACAAGGCGATATCTGGGCAAAAGAAATTCGCGATTTAGCCAAAACTAACCCACCATATCATACTATACATCAGAATTGTTCATCTTTAGGTGGATTCTTCCGATCCCCTTGATTAAGCCAAGCCAGCGTAGCCCGGATGGTGCCGCCCTGCGGCGTAATCCGGGACGGACACGGCACGAAACCAGACGGATAACGCCGTGTTGCCCGTGGGGTATGTTTTGGACAATCGGGTATATCAAGGCCCGGAAACCCGGATTACGCTTCGCTCCATCCAGGCTACAACGGTACATAACCCTGATGGAGCCGCTCTGCGGCGCAATCCGGGGCGGGCATGGCACTGAACCGGACGGATACCGCCGTGTTGTCCGTGGGGTATGTATTGGATATTCGGGTGTAACATGACCCGGAAACCCTACAATCGTGCATAACCCTGATGGAACCGCCCTGCGGCGGTATCCGGGATGAACATGGCACGGAACCTAACGAATACCGCCGTGTTGCCCGTGGGGTATGTTTTGGGTATTCGGGTTTATCGTGGCCCCGAACCCCGGATTACGCTTCGCTCCATCCGGGCTACACTACTGGGCTACACCAATGGGCTATATGAAATGGGGAAACAAAATGGTTTTATATCGACGCAATCGGGTGGAAGGCGGGACGTATTTCTTCACCGTTACCTTGCAAAACCGGAAATCCTCGGTGTTGGTGGATTGGGTTGATGATTTGCGGGAATGTATCCGCTCGGTATTGCGCGAAAAACCCTTTCATATTGATGCGTGGGTGGTGTTGCCGGAACACCTACACACGGTATGAACCTTGCCGCCGGGTGATGATAACTATTCCAATCGGTGGAAACTGATTAAAGGCCGGTTTACTCGCCGCCTCGTCAAGGTGGGATTGCCAATCAACAAAAACGAACGCGGCGAATATGACCTATGGCAAGACCGATTTTGGGAACACACGATCTATGACGAAACCGATTATGCCCGTCACATTGATTATATCCACTACAACCCCGTCAAACATGGATGGGTTAAACGGGTATCGGATTGGCCATATTCAACATTCCATCAATATGTCGAAAAAGGCATTTACCCCGCCGATTGGGGCGATACCTATTCGGAATCGCCCGATGATTATGGCGAACCGCCGTAGCCCGGATGGAGCCGCTCTGCGGCGTAATCCGGGATGGACATGGCACGGAACCTAACGGATCAGGAATGCATTTTGAATTTATAGAGGAGGGTGCAAAGTCTTCTGCTGTAGGAACGTCTATAATTGTCCGCACCGTTTCAATTCATGGGAGACAGCTATGGCATCTGTAACAATTTCACCGGAATATCAAATATCCATCCCGCCCGAAGTGCGCGAGAAGCTCAACATACAACCGGGCCAAAAGCTGGAAATTCTTGTTTATGATGGGCAAATGCATTTTGTGCCGGTTGTGCCGATTGAATCATTGTTCGGCCTATTCAAGGATGCCGAAATTCCCTATGAACGTGAAAAACAGGATCGCCTATTATGAATGTGGCTGATTCCTCTGCTTGGCTCGAATTCGTCAACGGTGGAGAGAACGGCATTCATTTTCGCCCAATCATTGAAGACACCGACAATTTAATTGTGCCTGCCATCGTTGTCTACGAGGTTTTCAAACTGACTTTACGCGACAAGGGTGAGCCCGGTAGGGTGGGCAGACGGCTCTATCGTCTGCCCACGCGGGACGAAACCCCGACCCCCGGCAAATGGTGGGCAACAAAAAAACGTTGCCCACCCAAGGCTACAAGGCTGAGCGGGTGTCAATCTCCTTGATTGTGTGTAGCTTATAGGCTACGATTTATCCATGAAAACGATCCTCACCACCCCTGTCTTCGACGATTGGTTCTCGCACCTCAAGGATCGCCAAGCGAAACGGCGGATTCAGGCGCGTATCGACCTTGTCGAGTTCGGCCATTTTGGCGATTGCAAGCCGGTGGGCGAAGGGGGTGTCCGAGTTGCGCATCCACGCGGGGCCGGGCTACCGCGTGTATTTCACACAGCGGGGATTCGAGATCGTGGTATTGCTGGCGGGCGGCGACAAGTCCAGCCAGGATCGAGACATCAAGACTGCGCTGCAACTGGCGCGCGAACTTTAGGGGAGCATTATGGGAACCGTGCAATTGCGTAAATGGGATTCCGCCGAACACCTTAATACTGAGGAGGACATGGCGGAATATCTTGAAGCTTGTTTGGAAGAGGCCGGGGACGATCCGGCTTTCATCGTCAAAGCGCTGGGGACCATCGCCCGCGCACGCGGCATGACGCAAGTGGCCCGCGATGCCGGACTTTCACGCGAGAGCCTTTACCGTGCGCTGTCCGGCGAAGGCAACCCGGAATTTGTCACCATCCTGAAAGTGGTGAAGGCGCTTGGCTTGCGATTGCATGCGGGAACGGCATAAACGTCGCACGGATTCGGGACAGCCAGCGTAGTCAACCCGTAAGGAGACGCTTTGCGGTGCAATCCGGCGCGGACATGGCAGGAAACCCAACGGACACCGCCCTGTTGCCCATGGGGTATGTTTTGGTAACCGGGTTTACGTGGCCCGGAAACCCGGATTACGCTTCGCCCTTCGACTTCGCTCAGGACAGGCTGCATCCGGGCTGTCGCTAACGAAATTCGATGATTTTAAGGGTCTAAAATTTCCGATTTCCTGCGTTTGCCCTCTTCCAAGACTCTAAAAATACCCCTTTCCCAAGGAAAGAGGCATTTTAAGCTCCTATAAATCACTCCTTCCCAAGGAAAGCCCTATTTTAAGCTCCTTAAAGCCACCCTTTCCCAAGGAAAGCCCTATTTTATGCTCCTAAACATCACCCTTTCCCAAGGAAAGCCCTATTTTAAGCTCCTTAAAGTCACCCTTTCCCAAGGAAAGCCTTATTTTAAGCTCCTTAAGATCAGCTTTTCTCATGGTAGCGGTTCTTTGCAGGGGCTTGAATGCCTTCAACCTGCAAACTAAGTTGTGAGTCGGGATTCGCCTACTCTGGGAGTGCAAGGCTTGCCTTGCTGGTGTTTGCAAGCTGTTGCGAATTATTGCAAGGCAAGCCTTGCACCCCATCCGTGCTTAACTTGTTGACAATAATAATCATCCCCGCGCCATTCATGCGTAGCGGCAACTCTTTGTCATAAATCCTCAATTCCGCTATCAGGATGTTACGAATACCACTTGACCAGCATTTAATGGCTACTGCGCCACTAATGGCTTGCTTTCCGCACTCCAGCCGTGAACGCCCTTGTCCAAGGAGTAAACATGACTATATCCGGCCTCCGTTACCAGCATTTTCCCGACCAGTGCGCTACGCTTGCCACTGGCACACACTAAAATGACGGGCTGTTCAGGAGACTTGACCAAGGTCTTCAACTGCTTCAACCAGCCTTCCTTGTCATAGCTGCCCACGGAATCGAAAAAAGTCAGCCCTTTGCTGTTTGGAATAAGCCCGGTCTTCTTCCATTCCTCCGGGGTTCGCACATCCACCACCAATGCGCCTTTGGTTTGCAGTTCCTGCACCTCGTCAGGTGTGATGCCAGACAGACTTCCGGCCTGGGCAGGACCGAGTAAAACAGAAAGCATCGATAAGTAAAACCATCTTTTCATGACGAGTCTCCTGTAAAATTGAGCGGGTGAATCTGCATTATAATGGCTGCATTCACTCGCACACTGATTGTTATCAGGCGATTCACGAAATAAAGCACTTCTTAATTGATGTTATACAGCAACCTAGAATTGGAGCATCAAAGCTTGCTTTGATATTAGTTTTAACAAAAAAAGCTTGCTTCGCCTGTCAAAGCAAGCTTTGACGCTCCGATTGGATTGTAGAGAAAGAATCCCATTTTCCTAGACCAATTAAACACCTTGTATCCCATGACTCTAAACCATGACAAACACAACTAAAACAACTTGGACACCACTATTATGCGCGGCCTGTTTGAGCGTGTTAACGGCAACCGCAGCAGCAGAAGGGCCGCCACTGGAAAAAGGCCCATTCCGCCTAGCTGAACTGGTGGAGATCAAACCCACGGAAGAAGGTCCGCGCTTGGATGTGCGTTATGCGACTGCCAACAACTTCATCGGCAGGCCAGTTTACCCTGAAGCTAGGGTATTCCTGCAAAAACCGGCGGCGGAAGCCTTGTTACGCGCACACGCCCGGCTTAAACCTTTGGGATTGGGCTTATTGATATTTGACGGCTACCGGCCTTGGTCAGTCACCAAAATTTTTTGGGACTCGGTCAGCGGGGATAAGCGACTGTTTGTCGCCAACCCTGCCGAAGGCTCGCGCCATAACCGGGGTTGCACGGTGGACTTGAGCCTGTATTTTCTAACCAGCGGCGAAGCAGTCACCATGCCCAGCGAGTTCGACGAAATGAACGAAAAAGCCTACCCGGATTACAAAGGAGGCTCAGCAGAATCAAGGAGTATGCGAGATTTGCTAATCCAAGCCATGAAAGCTGAACATTTTACCGTCCACCCCCGCGAGTGGTGGCATTTCGATTGCGATGGCTGGCAGGATTACGCCATCATGAACGTGCCATTTTCCGAAATACCACCAAATTAAGAGCATCAAGGTTTTTCTAGGCAAGCAAACCTTGCAACTCCAAGTTAATTTAGCTCATCCGCTTGTGCAATGGGCTTTTGCGCGGAAAGTGAGCCTTCAAAAATTCCATTTGGTCGCTCAATACCCTACGCCCTTGCAGATAGACATACTCGGCGTGGGTAGGCACAAAGGGAATCGCCAAAAGCTGAATACCTGCTTGCTCCGGGGTGCGGCCGGCCTTGTGATTATTGCAGCGCTTGCAGGCAGTCACCACATTGTTCCAAGCATCCTTTCCGCGTTGGCTCAAAGGGGTGATATGATCTCGTGATAAAACACCCGCATGGAAACGTTGACCGCAATACAAGCAATGATGATCGTCTCGACGGAACAAAGCCTGATTGCTCAAAGGCGGATGATAATTTTCATAGCTTTTGCGAATGCCATCATGGCTAACCGTGGCTATGATGGAGTTGATCTCCAGCAAACTACGCCGACCATTCTTGGCGTTGAATCCACCATGCAAGGTAAATAAACTTGAACCGCAGGAATAGGCAACCTGCCCAAGATAATAAAGCTTGGCAGCTTCTTGATAACCGATCCACTCCAACGGCATGCCGGAAGCATCGGTGCGAAGCACCTGCAAACGATCAATCTCCATCACTCCTCCTCAGGGAAAGTGCGCTTAGTTGTCGGACATTAAGGCTTAAACAGTTGATTCATTAAAGATTTTCAAACCGACTTATGCACAATGCTTTAAATTTGTTTGTCAAGTGGAAATTCTACCACCCCTAGCAGCCCAAATCATTAACAAAAAAACATAAGTGCATGTTTAAAAGACAGTTATTTTATCGAATGAAAAATAGTCACAGTCCAACAAAATCCCAGCTTCCATGCTATTTTGGACGCATAATCGATCCTTGTCCACACACTTATCCACAGCTTTTGTGGATAAGCTAAACAACTCAGACAAAACAGAACATTCAGGAAATAATGAAGGAACCTGATGACAGTTTGTTGACAGACAAAAGGCTTGATTCCCAGAACAATCTTGTCCTAAAGATTGCAGTGCCTTATCCGTTACGCCAGTGCTACGACTATTTGCCACCCGATGGGATTGATGCATCACAATTGCGACCGGGTATGCGGCTTAAGGTTCCTTTTGCCAACCGTACTTCAATTGGCTATTTGTTGGAGGTTGGTCAAATCCAACCCGGAGAAAATTTTAAGCTTAAACGGGCTATTTCCATACTCGATAACGAGCCTTTAATAGAAGACGATGATCTCACCATTCTGATATGGACCAGCCAATATTACCATCACCCTATTGGCGAAGTGTTTGCCACCGCCTTTCCCACCTTATTGCGGCAAGGTCAGTCAACCGAAACAGAAAAGGAACTTTTGCTCTGCCTGTCGCCAGACACCGAAAGGGAGAAGACAGCACAGGTGCGTGGAACTCGACAAATGGAATTGATGGAAATGCTCATGGGCCGCGAAACCGGTTTTACGGTCAGCGAATTGAATGGTTTGGCTTGGAATTGGAAGCCCGCTGCCAAAGCACTGATTGATAGGGGCTTGGCTTGTTACCAAGAAGCCATGCCGACTACACCCGATGCACCGCAATCTTCCATCACCCACCCTCACCGACTGAACCCACCCCAGCAGTACGCGGTAGACACTGTGTTGGGAAAGCTAGGCCAATACCAAACTTTCCTATTGGAGGGCGTCACCGGCAGCGGTAAAACTGAAGTCTATCTAAGGCTGTTGGAACAGGTGCTGGAAAGAGGTCAGCAAGCCATGATCTTAGTGCCTGAAATCAACCTCACCCCCCAACTGGAAGCCCGCTTCCGCGCCCGCTTTAATGCGCCTTTGGTGGTGTTTCATTCTGGCCTGACGGATGCCGAACGCTGTCGGTCTTGGCTTGCCATGCAACGGGGCGAAGCGTCCATTTTGCTGGGGACTCGCTCCGCCGTTTTCACGCCCATGGCAAAACCCGGCCTGATTATCCTAGACGAGGAACACGACTCATCTTTCAAACAACAGGAAGGTTTTCGCTTTCACGCCCGTGACTTGGCGATTATGCGCGCCCGGCAAAAGAACATTCCCATTTTGATGGGTTCGGCCACTCCTTCGTTGGAGAGCTTGGCCAACACTGTGCGGGGTCGCTATACGCTGCTGTCATTGCCAGAGCGCACCGGTAAGGCAGTTCATCCCACTTACCGACTGGTTGACATCCGCAAGCAACGCTTAAACGAGGGGCTTTCTTCTGAACTCATCACAAAGGTCGGCGAAACCTTGGGACGGGGCGAGCAAGCCCTCTTGTTCCTCAACCGTCGCGGATTTGCGCCAACCTTGATCTGCCATGCTTGCGGATGGGTGGCTGGCTGCAAACGATGCGATGCCCGATTGGTCATGCATTCAGCCGAGCGCAGACTACGCTGCCATCACTGTGGACACGAACAAGCTTTGCTAAGGGATTGCCCGGAATGCCAAACTGCCGACTTGCGACCCTTGGGACTCGGCACGGAACGAGTTGAATTGGCATTGGCAAAATTATTCCCCAAGGCTAGAACCTTGCGCATAGACCGTGACAGCACTCGCCGCAAAGGCAGTTTGGAGGGTATGCTGGACAAAATCCAAGCGGGCGAAGTGGACATTTTGCTAGGCACGCAAATGCTCGCCAAGGGTCATCATTTCCCCAATGTGACACTGGTGGGAATTCTGGATGTGGATGGCGGTTTATTCAGCCATGACTTTCGCGCAGGTGAACGCACCGCGCAAATGATCGTGCAAGTGGCTGGACGTGCTGGCCGTGAAGAGCGCCCCGGACAAGTCCTGTTGCAAACTCGGCAACCTGACCACCCATTATTGCGTAAATTGATTCGAGAAGGCTATCCGGTGTTCGCCGCCGCCGCCTTACTAGAACGCTATGAAGCGGGCTTGCCGCCCTATTCCTATCAAGCGTTGTGGCGGGCCGATGCCAGCGACGAGGAATCACCAACCCAGTTGTTGACCCGCCTAGTCGAATTGGCAAGCACTCAAGCGGAGGTTTTGGCCCTAGGCCCGGTCCCCGCGCCAATGTACAAACAAGCCGGTCGCTTTCGACAGCAATTGTTGCTGCAAAGCGCCAAGCGCAAGCCCCTGCATGAGTTGGTTGATTTTCTTATCCGCCAAATACCCAATCTGCCCGAAGCGAAAAAAGTACGCTGGTCAGTGGATATTGATCCGTTGGATTTGTATTAATTGGAGCGTCAAAGCTTGCTTTGACAACAATCGGAGCGTCAAAGCATGCTTTGATAAAAAGCTTGTTTGGCAAAAAATGGCGCGCCCGGAGGGATTCGAACCCCCGACCAATGGCTTCGGAAGCCACTACTCTATCC
>CAIYXP010000127.1 GCA_903930145.1 uncultured Methylococcaceae bacterium | reverse complement strand
GTCCTTTTACCTGATCTGGCGGACGGGCAATCCAATCCCATTGGTTTCCTATATTTTCATGAGCGCGCTGTCTTCCCTTTATTATGCTGTCGACAAGCGCAGGGCCTTGATGAATGCTTGGAGGATACCTGAAATCTACCTGCACTTATTTGAATTGCTGGGCGGATGGCCTGGGGCATTGCTAGCGCAAAAGGCTTTTCGGCATAAAAAAAATAAGGGCGACTATCAACGGGTATTTTGGGAGATCGTCACCCTTCATGGTTTGATTTGGTTAGTCTACTTGTACTTTGACTTCACAAGGCACCGATAGCCAAGTGAAGTCAGTGACTCAGTTTGTCTGGCAGATGACTATTGCTTGGCAGACCATTGCAACTTTAGTTGATTGAGGGCAGCATCCCCCGGCGAGTGTTTCAATGCCGTTTCGACCACGGTTCTCGCTTCCCGATTTTTTCCGGTGCTATCCAGCGCAATCGCATAAACATAGGCAAATCTGGCATCGTTCGGTGCAAGTTCAACGGATCGTTTGAGTGAGGCCAAAGCTGGTTTCATTTGCTTTTGCCGAACTTGCAACAACCCTAAACTGTGATGAAGTGCCGCTGATTTTGGCAGAAGGGTCAATCCTTGCCGCAGTAAGGCATCACCTTCCGCTTCCCGACCCGATTGCCTATAAAAATCGGCAAGGTTGACATAAGCCGGCACCCATTCTGGATTAAGAGCCAAAGCCTCGCGATAAGCCGCTTCGGCCAGCATCCGCCCATTCCTTGCCGCATGAAAATTACCCATATTCACTTGTGCGCCGGGTTCGTCTGCATTCATTTGCTGTGAAGCGAGATAGTCAGCGATAGCTTGCTGGAACACTCCTTGGTCTTCATCAGGAACTTGTTCGGTGGCAATCCCAGCCAATGTACCCGCCGTCAGCGCCCGGACAACCCTTGAGGTATCTCGCAATAAAGGATGGGCCACCTGCCACCGCTGTTGCGGTGACAATGCGTCCAGCGCTTCAACGGCTGCGGCTCGAACCAACGGGTCTTCATCGTTTAGTGCCTCAATCACGGTGGGTAGTGAAACCTCAGTCAAACGGTGGCCCAATTCGGCAATCGCCGTCCCCCTTGCGATGGCTGGCTGGCCTTTGTCACTCACCAATGCCAGCAGCTTGTTTTCAGCATCGGCCGCATTGGAGCGGGCGGCATGAAGGGTTTCGGCATAGTCCTGAAACCCTTTGGGCTCATGTCCATACCATTGCTTTACCTGTTCGGCCGCCCATGTGGGTTGTTTGTCCGAATGACAGCCATTACAGGCATTCGGCACACCAATCTTGACCGTCAAATCAGGTCTGGGAATGCGGAAACTGTGGTCGCGACGGGGGTCGACGACCATATAATTCTTTTGCGGCATGTGGCAATCCACACAATTAGACCCATTAGAGCCTGTTGGATGAAAATGATGGGTGTTAGCAGCGTATTTCTTCTCTGCGTGACATTGCAGGCAGACACCGTTAGCCGGCATTCGAAGTTTCAAACTATGGGGTTCGTGGCAATCGCTACAAGTCACTCCGGCATGGGCCATCTTGCTTTGCAGAATTGAGCCATATTCGTAAACCTCGCCATCTATCTGGCCATCGGCAAAATACAGATTCTCCTGCAATAAAGAGGGCAGATGGGTATTCATTAGCGGCTGACCATATTGGTAGTCGGCGAATAATTGAGCGCGACGGGCATGGCAACGCGCACAAGTTTGGATTTCCTGATCGGTGTTGCGTGGAGCGCTTCGACGGGCATTGCCCGTTTGAGCATCCATGGCCCATTGAACTCCGCGACGTTCATCCAGTAGGACGGTCAGCCCCTTATTGGGAAGCTCGGATTTTTTGTCGACTGTTTTGACCGCAGCTTTACCTCTGGCTTTGGCCCAAGCGACATGGTTTGAGCCGGGACCGTGGCAAGCTTCACACGAGACATCAATTTCAGACCAAGTGGTTTGATAACTCTTGCTGGCTTGATCGTAATTCTTCTGTAAATTAGTCGAATGGCATTCCGCGCACATATAATTCCAATTTTGCGAGAGTTTCGTCCAATGCAACTCGTCGTTATGGGTAATGGTCTCGTTGGGATAGAGATGGAACCAGCGTTGCCCTCCTTGGTCCTTGGGGCGGCTATCCCAGGCAATGGACAAGGCTTGCAAGCGTCCGCCGGGCAATTCGACTAAATACTGCTGAAGCGGAGTATAGCCAAAGGTATACTTGACCTCAAAATCAGCAAGTTTTCCGTCAGCCCCATCTGTGTTGACGATGAACTTTCCATCCCTGCGGAAAAAACGTGAAACCAAATCACCTTTTTTGAAACTCGCATTGTCAAAATTGCCCAACACCGTCTGGGCATTGGCTTCCTGCATGGCAAGGTCGTGATGCGAGCCTTGCCAAAGTTGGTCTTGTTCGGCATGGCAGTTGGCACAACTCGCCCGTCCCACGAATTCAGGCGGGGGCAAAGGGGACTGCGGGACTTCCGTGCTAGTCGGTTCCGCAGGGAAAGGTTTGTGTCCATCCGTTACCGGCCATAGCAGTTTAACGGCAAGCAAAACTGCCGCTATTGAGACAATCAACCAGATTAAGCCTTTCCAATGATATGAGTGGGTCATTTCATTCCCTACGGTTCAAGTTTTTCGGCTACAAGTTCATGTATTGTAAGCCCCCAAACAAATTCCTCCAACACCCTGACAAAGTTTGTTAGCCAGTAAACTGACTCAGTTGACCGCCAGACAAACTTTCTCAGCTCGTAAACTTTGTCAGGTGACCGCCAGACAAACTTTCTCGGCTCGTAAACTTTGTCAAGTGACCGCCAGACAAACTTTCTCAGCCCGTAAACTTTGTCAGGTGACCGCCAGACAAACTTTCTCAGCTCGTAAACTTTGTCAGGTGACCGCCAGACAAACATTCTCAGCCCGTAAACTTTGTCAGGTGACCGCCAGACAAACATTCTCAGCCCGTAAACTTTGTCAGGGGACCGCCAGACAAACTTTCTCAGCCCGTAAACTTTGTCAGGTGACCGCCAGACAAACTTTCTGAGCCAGTAAACTTAGTCTATAGGCTCCCTGACCAAGTTTACAACCCGCCGAACTTTCCCAGTGGATAGCCCATCTTTCCTTGTCTTCCACCAATCTGACTCTGGCGACGACTAGACCGTAGGGTGGGCTAGGTGC
The DNA here is from genome assembly GCA_903930145.1 of uncultured Methylococcaceae bacterium. Taxonomy (GTDB): domain Bacteria; phylum Pseudomonadota; class Gammaproteobacteria; order Methylococcales; family Methylococcaceae; genus Methylumidiphilus. Next base: position 499 of record CAIYXP010000127.1, on the reverse strand, counting down.
GCGTTTCAACATATTTCCGTTTATCGCTAAGCTTGAAGCGCACCGTAGCCCACCATTGCCAATCCGCCGCCAGTTTGGTGGGCTGAGGCGCACGGAAAGCGCCGAGTGGGATCAAGGTTCCGATGTGTGCGCCTAGCCCACCCTACGATATTGCCAAATGAAAATTGTCGAAAAAAGCTTGACAACAAAGATTTTAGTTCTAATATGAAATCGTTTTCCGCGACCCGGATAGGGTTGGAGCCGGAGAATAAACTTAAAACTTGTTCGTTGCAGAAGGCATTGCCATGACAACTTCCTATTTCCCCACGACCGAAGCCGCCCGTCTGGCTTGGGTGATGAATTACCGCGACAAGATCGCCGTGCATGGCCCGACGATGGGCATCAGCGCGGAAGAAATCGCCAACACCCAACGCGGATTGGATTTCTATATTTGGATGCACCGGGATTACTATCCCCCCAGCCAAGCCGATGCCAAGGAATCGACGACCTACCGGAATTT
>CAIYXP010000126.1 GCA_903930145.1 uncultured Methylococcaceae bacterium | reverse complement strand
TGGCCTGTTGCATGGTCGCGGAAATGGATGAGACCAATAAACCAATCCCAATGGTGGCCATTAGATACATTCCAAGGCAGGCATACAGTGTGACAAAAGAGCCTGCAAACGGAATGCGAAACCAAAATTGTGCCACTATTAATACCAAGGTCGCTTGAATCATGCCAATAATCCAAGAAGGAATGGCTTTGCCAGCCATGATTTCGGATGGGTGGAAGGGGGTAACGAGCAACTGGTCAAAGGTTCCCTGCTCGTATTCGCGGGCTACCGACATGGAGGTTAACAGCAAGGTTTGCAACATCGTTAAGGTCGCGATCATACCCGGAACCATAAACCATCGGCTTTCCAAGTTAGGGTTATACCAGACCCGATTGACGACAGTGACCGCAGGAGGGGGTTCCCCCTTGGAGGCACGGATTTCAGAATTAAAGGCCGCAACGACCGAGTTGACATAACCTGATGCGGTGGCTGCCGTATTGGAGTTTCGACCATCGGCTATCAATTGCACCGTCGTGGTTTGCCCATTCATTAATTCACGCTCAAAATTCTGCCCAATCTGGATCACCAGTAAAGCCCTCGCATCATCAATCCATGGCTTGATATCGCTGGCACGGTTTAAATCGGCAACGCGCTCAAAGACCCCGGAACCGTCCAGTTTTGCCAATAGCCTCCGCGAAGCCCGGCTGTGATCTTGATCTAGCACGGCGTAAGGGACATGGTTCAAATCATAACTGGCGGCATAACCGAATATTATGCATTGGATGATGGGCGGGGCGAACAGGCTTATCCTGCTTTTTGGGTCTTTAAGCACCGCCAAAAATTCTTTTATTGTCAGTGCAATAATTCTAAGCAATGAATCCAACATAATGCTTAATCTAATTTCTTCTGGGTTTTTATACGGGCAAGTAGCAAAAATACGACGGCCATCAATGCCAAAATAGCCACGTTAGGTACGATTATGCTCCATACATTCCCCGCAAGGAATAAAGTTTGAAGTAATTCATCATAATAACGGGCGGGTAAAATATGCGTAATGAACCTCACAAAGCTGGGCATACTGCGAATATCAAACACAAAGCCCGATAACATCATGGCGGGTAAAAACGAGACAATGACGGCGATTTGGCTGGCGAGGAATTGGTTTTTGGTGGCGGAGGAAATAAATAGCCCCATGCCTAAGGAAACCAGCAAATACAACATGGACGAAGCCGCCAACACCAGCATGGAACCCCGCAGCGGCACGTTGAACATATAGGATGAAGAGAGGATGCATAAAGTCAGACCTATGCAGCCAAGGGCGAAGTAAGGGATAATTTTGCCTAACAAGATTTCTTCCACTCTGACAGGGGTGGCGAATAAGGATTCCAAGGTTCCCCTTTCCCATTCCCTCGCCATGACCAACGAGGTTAGCAATGCGCCGATTAAGGTCATGATGATGACGATTAGCCCCGGAACCAGAAAGTAATGGCTATTGGCATTCTCATTGAACCATATCCGGTTTTGCACGATCACAGGACCCATATTGGCTTGCTTTCCACTCGCCATGCGCCTGACCTGCCATTGATTGATGACACCTTCGGCATAGCCTTGAATGATTCGGGCATAGTTTGCATCGGAGCCATGCAAGATGACCTCGACCTTGGCATTTCCCAAAGCCACATTACGGGCGAAATCAGGACGGAAGCGGATGATGGCATCAATGGTTCGATTCAGCATCATGGCTTTGGCTTGGGGCATATCGGTCACGATATAGGTTTTGAAATAAGGGGAGAGTTCAAAGCCAGCGGCGACTTCCATGGCTTCGGGGGACGGGTCTTCCAAAAGAATGACGCAAGGGACGTTTTTCACATCCAATGAAAGCCCGTAGCCAAAAATTAAAATCAGCACCACGGGCAGCAGAATTCCGATCAATAGCGTGCTTGGGTCTCGCTGCATCTGAAGGTTTTCTTTGCGCACCAAAGCCCAAATGCGCCGAAGCTTGGCCATTGGACGGTCATAAGTGGGTTGGCTTTTATTCATAGGCTTTGATTGGCTTTCAGTGCGGATTCACCACGAGAGGCTTCGACGATGGCAACGAAAGCGTCCTCCATGTTGGGCCTGCGTCCGTCGTGGCTGTCGGCCCGGTTGCGCAATTCAGCCGGGGTTCCTTGGGCCAAGACTCGTCCCGCGTCTTGGATCAATGCCTTGTCGCAATATTCGGCTTCTTCCATGAAATGGGTGGTGACAATCACCGTCACCCCAGCTTCGGCAAATGCGGTGATGCGCCGCCAAAATTCCCGTCTCGCCATCGGGTCCGCCCCACTCGTGGGCTCATCTAAGAATAATATTTCCGGTTCGTGCAACAAAGCCGCAGCCATTGCCAAGCGTTGTTTGTAGCCTCCCGGCAGTTGTCCGCTAGGGAGTCGGGCCAAGTGATTGAGTTCAAATTGCTGCATTGCCCAGGCGATGCGTTCGCGCTTGCGCTGTCCACGCAATCCATAGGCGCTGGAAAAAAATTCCAGATTTTCAATGACCGACAATTGACCATAGAGAGAGAATTTCTGTGCCACATAACCGATTCGCTTACGCGCCGAGGCACGGGCAATTCGCAAGTCCTCCCCGGCGACGCGCAGCTTGCCCGAAGTGGCCGCTAACAATCCGCAGAGCATCCTGAAGGTGGTGGTTTTGCCTGCACCATTTGGCCCTAACAAACCGAAAATTTCACCCCGCTTCACCTCGAAACTCACATGGTCCACGGCAGTGAAAGCACCGAATTTCCGCACTAGGTCATGCACTTCAATCACCACTTCGCGTTGGCTCGGCACGGTGGTTTGAGTGGGCGACAAAGCGGGTAAAGTGACATGAGCGTCAGCCAATGTCTTATGCAATAGCAGCATGAAGCCATCCTCAAAGCGGGTGGGGGTCGCCGCCAGTGTTAACCCTGCCAAGGTATCCGTAAAAGGGGGTTGGCCTTGCTCCTGACGAACCAAGCGCACTTGACCGCCTTCCGGCACGGCATCGGCGACATCTTGGGCATCGAATAAACGCGCTTGCAGATTTCTAGCCGGTTGCCCCGGAAGCGGGTCGGCGAGGAACACGCGGCCCGTTGCGAGCGAACTGACTTCATCGGGTGGGCCTTGAACCAAAATCTTACCATTATTGAGGACGATGGCATGGTTGCAGCGTTCTGCCTCATCCAGATATGAAGTGCTCATCAACACCGTCAATTTTTCTTCCTTCACCAACACCCTGATAATTTCCCATAACTCCCGGCGGGAGAGTGGATCAACCCCGACGGTGGGTTCGTCCAGCAACAGCAAATCGGGTGATCGCACCAGCGTACAGGCTAGGCCAAGCTTCTGCTTCATGCCGCCGGAAAGACGGCCTGCCAAGCGATCCATGAACGGCGCTAGGTTGGTCATATCCATCAATCGAGGATAGCGTTCTGACCTGTCTTTACGACTTACCCCATGCAAATCCGCATAAAGGTCAAGATTTTCCTGAACGCTTAAATCCTCATACAAACCAAATTTTTGCGGCATGTAACTGATGCGGGATTGAATGGCTTGGGGATTTGTGGCGACATCCAGACCGAGAACCTCCAAGCGACCGGAATTCGGCGACATCAGGCCAGCGACCATGCGCAACAGAGTGGTTTTGCCGGCACCGTCCGGGCCTACCAAAGCGGTTAACGTGCCGTGACGGATATTGAACGTGACATCGACTAGCGCTTGTACAGTTTCGACCGCGCCGAGGCGGAATGTTTTGAAAATATTGCTGCCGGAGATGGCATCCAAACCCAAGTCCTTGGTGGTTAGGGCGAAGCGGGTGATGCGGATGGGCTTCCCCTGTCCAACAGCGACAAACGGACACTGGCCGGCATGCCTAAGCGCAGCTTGTCTTTGTCATCTTTGACAAACACCCTAATTTCATAGACCAAGCTGGGCCTCAACTCAGTGGTTTCGACAGATTTGGGGGTAAACTCGGCCACGGGCGAAATGAAACCCACCCATCCTTCAAAACTCAATTGGGGGAAACTATCCACAGTGATGGAGGCTTTCATGCCCGGATGGACTTTGCCCAAATCAGTTTCAGAGACATAAGCCCTGACCCATTTGGGATCGGTGATAGCCAATGAAAACACGGGCTTTTGCGGCGAAGACATTTCCCCCGGTTCCATGATGCGGTTTCTCACCACGGCATCCACCGGGGCCAGCAACTCGGTATCCGCCAACTGTTTGTGCAGCAGATCGCGTTGAGCCGAAAGGGATTTGAGTTGCGATTCCGCTTGTTGAATATCTTCCACTCGCGGCCCTAACACCGCCAATTCCAAGCTCTTTTGATTGACGGTGAGTTTGGCCTTGGCGCTGCTTAATTTATAGCGGGTATTGTCATAATCCTGCTTACTGACGGCCCTGCCGCTGGATTCCTTTGCCAGACCGTCCAAACGATGAAATTGATATTCTTCATAGGCAACATCGGCTTGTGCCGAGCCTACATTGGCTTTTGCTTGGGCGATTTCTTCCGGTCGGCTACCCTTGCGCAAGCGTTCGACGACATGACGCTGTGCCTCCATGTCCGACTCGGCCTTATTCACCAAGGGCATGAGGCGGGACGTGTCTAGCCGCGCCATGACCTGCCCCTTACGCACCTTATCCCCTTCCTGCACAAGGACTTCCGAAATACGCTCGCTGTTATTGAATGCCAAGGCAACTTCTCGGAGGTCTACGTTGCCATACAAAATTAGTTCTGTATTGGGCGCTTCAACCCGCGTGGACCGCCAATAGATAACACCGGCGGTGACAACGATAGACAGCAGAACCAGAATAATAAGCTTCTTCATGGTGATG
>CAIYXP010000125.1 GCA_903930145.1 uncultured Methylococcaceae bacterium | reverse complement strand
TTATTAGCGGTTGTGCCGTGCGAATGGCTTGACTGTTGAGATCAAGGGCCTCAAGCAAATACCTCATATACCGCATTGAGTACTCTCTGCGTGGATAAACTACGAATGCGTGTTCTGATGCCCAAAAATCTTCCTCAATGATATGAATGCAACCACATTTTGCGCCAACTCTACCGATTACTAATCTCGGTCCCTTTGTATTGAATTCAGTTGTATAGCCGCGAAGACCGTTACCGCCGATAATTGGATACCCGTCTGGTGATTCTCGATCAGCAGAAATCATTTCCCCGCTTTGTACATGAAATAAATACTTGAGTGCTGTGAGTTTCCAGTCAGAAGGTGCATTGTCAAAGGATACCGTCACGCCGTCACCTCCCTTAACAACCTGACAATCTCCTCCTCAGCTATCTTCAAATCCGCGTCAATTTCCGCCAGTAGGCGCGGCGGGTCGTAGCGGTAGAAATGCCGGTTGAAGTTGATTTCATAGCCTATCTTGGTTTTGTCGTGGTCTATCCACGCATCCGGCACATGCGGCAATACTTCACGCTTAAAGTATTCTGCAACGTCCACTTTTAGCGGCACGTTTTCAAAATCACGCAGTTTAGGGTCAGGTTCATATTCGATTTTGCCGCCATGCTTACGAAGTATCACCGCTTCGGCGGTGGGTTCTGTTTCGGTGAAGGCGGTGCGGAATGCTTTGTGTTCTGAGACTCTCCATTTGACCTCTTGGCGTTTAAACCATTTTTGCACATTGCCCCAAACGGCATTCCAGTCAGGGTTAGGATTGCGGCCTAGGACAGCCTCGATTGCCTTGAAGTTGTCGAGTAAATGTGGGCAGGCATCAAGGAAGGCTTCTTTTCTTTCCAAGGTGATTTGGAACAGCAACCGGAGCGGGCGCTCAATGGTCAGACGGTGATAGCCAAAATCTGGGTTGTCGAAAATCTTGCTGATGTCGCGTTCTTCCTGCCGTCCGCCATGATTGGCTGGCAGGGTTTGGTTAGGCCCAAGCAACAACCGGCTTTGCAGCTTACCTTCAGCGTCATACGCTAAGAGCATTCGGCTTTCTGCAAAACCGCCATAGGCACGGGTCAGAAATGCGATGTCGTCGCGGCGTGAGCCATCGGGAAAAAACACCTTCTCGTTGTCTTCCTCCTCGCCGCCAGCCAGTTTGCGGCGTTTATCGCCCAATGATCGGCGCAATGGAACCCAACACTCACGGGCATCCAGCAATTGAATTTTACCTTTGCGACGTGGCTCTTTGCGATTGGTGACGACCCAGATATAAGTGCCTATGCCGGTGTTATAGAACATCTGCTCAGGCAGGGCGACAATGGCTTCCAGCCAGTCGTTTTCGATGATCCAGCGGCGTATCTCGCTCTCGCCGGAACCCGCCCCGCCAGTAAACAAAGGCGAACCGTTGAAGACTATCGCCAAGCGGGAGCCGTCGCGGTTTTCCTTCGGGTTGACTGGCTCGAATTTGCTGACCATGTGCTGCAAAAACAATAACGCGCCATCGTTGACACGCGGCAAACCCGCACCGAAACGCCCCGCAAAGCCTAGCTTTTCGTGTTCGCGGACGATTTCTTTCTGTTGCCGTTTCCAATCCACGCCAAACGGCGGATTGGCGAGGAAATAATCAAACCGGCCTTTGGTGTCGGCATCGTAGGAGGGGAAATGGTCATCGACGAGGGAATCGCCAAATTCTATCCGGCTGGTGCGCTCTCTTTCTTCTGGGCCTTCTTTCAGCAGCAAGTCGGAAGCGGCTACGGCATAGGAACGCGGGTTGAAATCTTGCCCATAAACATAAAGCTTGGCGGTCAGGTTATGCTCGCGCAAGTATTTACGCGCTTCGGATAACATGCCGCCCGTGCCGCAAGTGGGGTCTAGCAATTTGCGCAAGGTTCCGGGCTTAGTCAGTAAATCATCGTCATGCATGAACAATAGGTTCACCATCAGGCGGATGACTTCACGCGGGGTGAAGTGGTCGCCCGCCGTTTCGTTGGCTTGCTCGTTGAAGCGCCGGATCAAGTCTTCAAACAACAGCCCCATCTGCATATTGTCGATGCGCCTAGGATGCAACTCCACATCACAAAAGCGGGTGACAACCAAATACAGGATATTGTGTTCGCGCATTCGTTCGATTTCATTGGCGAACTCGAAACGCTCGAAAATCTTCCGCACATTCTCGGAAAAACCTTGAATATAGGAAACCAGATGCTGGTGGATATTGTCAGGGTCACCCTTGAGCTTTTCAAAGGTCAATGGGGAATGATTATGGAAGCGTTGACCGGCAACTTTGTTCAGCAACAAATCCAAGGCTTCGCCTTGATGTTTGTCCTTAAGTCGAGCATGGGCGGCAAGCACATCGTCCTTGGTTGTTGCCAAGACGCAATCAAACCGGCGCAAGACGGTAAGCGGTAACATAACCCGCTCGTATTGCGGCGGACGATAGGGCCCGCGTAGCAAGTCGGCAATGCTCCAGATGAAATTGGCAAGGTCGTGGTGGTTAGTCATCTATCAATATGGGTTCCGTTTTGCTTAGGCTAAATCGTGCCACTCAATGGGCAATTATGCCGCAAAATTGCTGCTTGGTGGGCTTATTTCCAAGCATTTAGGTCGGGGAATTGGAGAAATTCCTTAACTTGTGTCGCCCAATTCGGAAAGCAATTTCCGTCGCTTCGCATAATGAAGGGAGAACCCTCATTGAATTCACCCGTGTCACCGGCTTTTACTTCAAGCTTGCCTTCTGCAAATCCCGCAACCCCCGCCCCGTCAGCGTAGCCGCCGCCGTGCTGAGGTTTTGCGGTTTAGCGGGAGTCAGTGATCCGTGGTCGGATTTGTCCATAGGTTTCCCGGTGGTGAATGGATCAGCATTTTTGCGGGTAGCAGCTTACACCCTCTTTCATCGAAACGGGTTGATGATGGTCAAGCGGTTGTCGATTAACTGCCCATGCTGCATGTCTTCGCTGTACAGGGTGCTGCATCCGGCTTCCAAGGCAGTTGCTACGATCAGGCTGTCATAATGGGAAAAGCCATAGCGTTCCGCAACCGTCAATGCCGCCAGTATCGTGGCCGGTGTTATCGGGTGCATCCTGCTTTCCCCCATCAAATCGAGAAGAAACTGCCTAATTTATAGCGGTCTCGCGCCTTTTCCTTTAACTTCTTCACAGCCTTAGCCGGGCTGTCATTCATATCCAACCGTAAAAATGGCAATCTTAAATCTATCGTGGGTTCACCATTAACGGGTTGTGCTGATGTTCCATGATGTTGTAGCGTCACATCAAGATGCATGGCCAGGAAGCAGCCACTCGGGTTGATCCCGTGCTGGTAAATGCCGGTCGCGGTCATAAGGTGGCGTTTCATGGACGGGCATGGCATCGCCCGGGAAGTCCTTGGCCCAGTCTTGCCGGATTTTTTCATCAGCATAGTAGCGTAGGTAAAGCTCAATATCCTCCTCGCTGCCACTGCTCACCAAGTCGATATGCCAAGCCGAATTCTCGTCAATTGGAATGCTTGGGCATTCATCCAGCAACACCTCATGCCACAATACCTGATAAAGCTCACGGTCGCTGAGGTGGTCCGTGCTGTAAAGAAACATGCGCAGCAAGGCCAGACCGCGTATCACTTCCCAGAGTTTAGGTTTAAGTTGCTCGTCATCCAACTCATCAGGAGCAGTCAGTTCCATTCCGCCGCGTGTCAACAAGACGAAAGGCGTGGTCCATTCCGCTTCCTCGTAGTCCACCACGCGCTCCCAAAACTGTTCCCGCAACTTCGGGGGCATTTCTTCAGACTCAAAGAACGACAGTTCGCCGCCGGCAAGTTCTTTGGCCCGTCGTTGTAAATCTTGGATATGTTCTTGTGTATCGGCGTTTTCTTGGCTTTCAATGGGTTTGTTGGTCATTTCAGTACCTTCTTGGAAGGGTTGTCAGCGTGGTGTTATAGCATCAAGCATTGTGCAAGTCCGACATTAATTCCTCGCTGGTCAAGTCAATCGCTGCGACACCATAACGATGCAGATCAAGCAGAAATCTCACTCGATCCTCACCGATCATAACCGCAGCCGTGCCGCTGGAAATCCGTTTCATCTTCGCGGCGGTAATGAGCAAGTAACGCGGAAGTATCGAACAAATACGAATGGTGCGCGTTTAATGCAAGATTTTTTGATTCCACTAGCTTACGCTTACATCGGACAATTATAAAGCCGTTGCCCAACCACGCTATGTAAGCAAACCCATGCGCCGAACCGATTCCGCTACGGTGACGATGGGCATTTCTGCAAAACAACCTAGGTCAAGCAAATGATGATCGCCGGAAATAATTAGGTCGGCATGGCTTGTAAGTGCGCAAGCCAGCACTTCATCATCATCGGGATCATTCAGGATAGTCGGAGCGATGGCTTGAGGCCGCACCACTGAAGCGAGTTCAGCATAACGGGCTACGAGTTCGTCGACCGAGAATCCAGAGGCAGCGATTTTTTTGCCGAACTTCTGTCGCCCCAAAATATCGGACAGTTCGGCCAATAATGCAGGGCTGGTATAAAGTGTGGCCTGTTGTACCCGGCCTGCTTGTAGCAACAGGCGCGGAGTGCCACCCCACAATAGTGCCGATGCGACCACATTCGTGTCCAGCACCAAGCGCATTAATGTGCAATCCCCTTGCTTTTATCGGCCCGCAATGCAGCGATTTCCAAGGCGACTTCCTCTGGGGATAACGGGCTTGGCTCATCGACAGCGCCCATGCGATCCATGGCGGAGAATAGCTCGTCGATGTGTTGATTCTTCAACTGTTCACGCAACCATTGCTCCAGCCGTGCGGACGTCAACAGTCCGGCGTTCCGGGCCTCTTCGGCTAATTGATCGGGCAGGGTGAGTTGGATAGTCGTCATTTTTTCTCCAAGATAAACAATAAGCCGGACCAGTTTGCGCAGGTTTCGATTGGGAATGTATAGACCTGCTTTGATCCTATCAGTCTAAATTCAGTTGTAGTTGTATACGGCTTTGTCGTGTCCAACAACAAAGTCTTGTGCATTGTCGGGGCGATGAGTATGCACAAAAAGTCAGCGACGGGTTTACCAAAGCCGTCGCGCTCATTTCGCATATCCCGGTTCGCTTCGTTCTGCTTTACAACTCCCCAACCAAGATAAATGGTGCCCAGAAATATGGATGTGAGTATCCCTCGTGGCGCAAGTCGGCGCGGGCTAGTCGCAAGGCTTCCAGTTTGTTCTTGCCTTGTTTCAGGTAGGCAAAAAACTTTTCGGTCAAAAGATTGGTGGAATTGTCCTCCACACTCCATAGGCTCATCAACACGCTCTCCACCCCGGCATATTGGAAACCCCGGCCCATACTCATGACCCCCTCGCCGAGCAAAGTCCCGCCTTTGCCGCCTCTGCCGGTGTTGCAAGCGGTCAAAGCCAGTAATTCACTGTCAATCTTAAGACTCATGACCTCTGTCAAGGTTAAAAATCCCGGTGATCCAACCCCTTCGCTGGCAAGATATTTCTTATCAGGGGCGACCAGCGACAACACCAAGGCCGGTTGTTGGAGATAAGGCGTATTGTTCCCTAAAATGCCATGGGTGGCGAAGAGTCCATAGCGGTAGCCTTGCTCCAAGCGTTGTTTTACTACATCTTCGTTGGCCTCGAATCCGGACAGGATGTCCACTTGCCCTGTTCCGCCAAACATGTCCGCCAGCCGCTTGGCAGAATCGCCGGTGCTATCCAAACGAGCAAAATCCTTGATCCCACCACGCTCCGCCATCCAGCCGCGAATGGCGGTTTGCCCGGAACCCAGATCGGTCGATTGCGCCGTCTTAGTGGTAGGTTTCAGCCGGGTATCGGTCAGGTTGAACACCGGGTCTGCCACCACCAGCAAAGCCTTGCCCGTAGCGGCGGGGGCACGGCGAAACTGGCGGGTTTGCACCAAGGCCGTGGCAGATTGGGCATAGCGCAGGCTGAGGCTGTCGGCCAAATAATGG
>CAIYXP010000124.1 GCA_903930145.1 uncultured Methylococcaceae bacterium | reverse complement strand
TCCGCATCAGCATGGAGAGCAGCAGAATGCCCGTTGAGAAAAAGGCTTGGAACAACTGGATGAAGACATTCGCGGCGCCCGCCGACAGCCATCCCGAGAGAACGGAAACAAGGAAGACGCCGGCGTATGTGCGTGGAGGCGGAAGGGAAGCACTCATTCAAATGGTGAATGACCCTATCTTCATTAGCGGCACGCTGGTGGGAATTACAATATATGTTGCTTCATGGATGGCTCCAGAACCAATTTTTTCCAAGGCTACAGCCGCGACTATAACGGCCGCTCTGTTAACGGTATTCACGGTAAGCGAAATCAAGAATTTTGCCGTTGCTTGGATGAATTTAAGTGACGAAAGTGCCAAAGCCAAAACCATTGATGAGATTGAGACAGCCGCCGAACACTTTGGCAAACAAATGGGCGGCATCCTTGCGCGTGTCTTAGTGACGATTACGACCATGTTAGCCGGCAAGCTGTTGCCCGGGCCACCCGCAGCCTCCGGCGGAGGGGGTGGTGGAATGTCTATGGGAGCCACGGCAGGAGGCCCCCCGGGAATGGTCGTGGCAATACCGCAAGCCGTCCCCGTTTCAGGAATCAAAGTCTTGGCAGATGGAACTATCTTAATCATCACTAATGTCGGGGTAATGGCGACAGCCGCCACGGGCGGCGGCGGTAGTGCGGGAGGTTATCCGGGTCCGTCCAAAGAACCAGCAGGTGAAGCTGGAAAACCCAAGAAGGAGTTCAGTGCGGACGAAAAAGCGGCATCCAAGCAATTGGAAGATAAAATGGCTGCCGAAAAACAAACCAATGCCCTGAATAAATTAGCCAAGGAAGCTCCCGACTTGCATAAGGAGGTTACCACAAACACCACCAAGATGGCCGATGGAAAAACCACCTTAAAAGACCTTGCCCAAGAAAACCCTAGCCTAATCAAATCAATGTTTGAACGCTGGAAACAAGGCTTGGCATCCGGGGACATCAAAACCAAAGACTTTGGTCAATATGTAAAATCCCGCCAAAGCGAATTCAGAGGGCGATCCGGCGAATTGGAGGATGCTTTCACCCGTGGCCCCAAAGAAATTTTGGTCAAAGCCCCGAAAGCCAATGTCAATGAGCCTGGCACTGATTCGATAAGCTACGAACCGCAAACTGACCGAATTAAGCTCCTTGACAACAAATCCATTAAAGCAGATGCCAGTGTATCCAAAGTTTCTGCTCTTGAAAAAAACCTATCACAAAACTTGGGTGATGACATTGCTGATATCAAAAAATTTGCCGGAGACCCCGGTGTACCCAAGGAAATTGGGCAAAAGGTATTGCCTAGGCTGGAGGCAGCCAAGGCCGAAATAGATGCTTATGTATTAACGAACAAAATACCACCGGAAAAATTAAGTTCCCCTTCCGTGCAGCAAGAGTTCGCCAAAATCCTCAACAAACATAACATAGACAGAGTCATAACATTCGGCGGTGCAGGAAAAGGGACTGGTGCAAGCGGAACATTAACCGGAACCAAGGGATTTAAGACAGAATAAGCAATTGGTTTTGGTGAACTTGAAAATGAAATAAAATGGGATATAAGTAGTTAGGCATAAGTTTAGGGGAATATAGAATTTCCTTGTATTTAATTTTAATACCCTATTTTAAAGAATGCATAGCCGCACAAAAATAATCCGGCAATAGGATACATTATATGTCATATTCACAATTAGTCTTTATACCCATAAACTTATGCCTGACTACTAATCTAGTAACCTTAAATAAACTTGAGTAACAAGAAAGTATTGATAGTTATGATTCAATACAAATTGCAAACCACTCATCCACTGTATCCATTATATTGTTGAGCGATTGATTGTTTATATGAGCACATTCCCTAATTCACCCAAACTCCTCAAAGGCGGAATCGTATTGATTGACGCTGAAAATGGACGTGTGGCACGTATTATTTCGCTGCAATACAACCCGGAATCTTTGACCCGCTCATTGCAAGTCCAAGCGGCTGGCGGCGAGGGTGGAAACCGTTCCGAGGCCATGCGTTTTAAAGGCCCTGCGGTGGAAACCATCAAATTGGAAGCCGATATCGATGCCGCCGACCAATTGGAGTTTCCCGACCAACACCGGGCCACGGTCGAATTTGGCATCCAGCCCCAGCTTGCGTTACTGGAAAGTTTGGCCCACCCGACCAGCGCACAGCTTATCCGCATGAATTCAGAGGCCAGTTCAGGAACTTTGGAAATTTCACCGATGGAAGCCCCGTTGATGTTGTTTGTCTGGGGGAAAAGCCGTGTCGTGCCAGTCCGGTTGACGGATTTTTCCATCACGGAGGAAGCCTTTGACCCGACTTTGAACCCGATTCGCGCCAAGGTGAGCATCGGCTTGCGGGTGTTGTCGGTGGATGATTTGGGATTCTCCCATCGGGGCGGCAGTTTGTTCATGAGTTATCTGCAAACTAAAGAAAAGCTGGCATCAAAAGCCCAACGCGGTAACTTTTCTTCACTCGGCATAGGGGGGATATAAGCTTATGAACCCGTTACAGGCTTTCATGCAAGCCAATGCATTGATCACACCCACCTACCCTTCCACCAGCCGGTATTATGGGATTGCCACGTCACAAATCACACGTCCCGACGGGACAGTGATAGCCTATTTGAAGCGGCGGTTTGTGCCGCCCCCGGAAAACTTTGCGACTTTGCAGGAACATACTGTCAGCAGCGGCGACCGTGTGGACAATTTGGCTGCCCAGTATTTGGGTGACCCGCTGCAATATTGGCGTATATGCGATGCCAACCGTGCGATGAATCCGGCTGAACTGACCGAGACCGTGGGCCGTCGCCTGCTCATCACGTTGCCTGAAGGGGTTCCGGGGGTGACGGATGTTAGCTAAGGGCATACAGCTTAGCTTGTTGATGGGACCGGTGATCCCCGCCCCTGCGCCTAGGGTGGTCATGGATGCGCTTGACAATGTCCAAGTCACCACGTCGGCAGGTTCTGCCAGTGGCTTCCAGTTGTCTTTTCAGTTCACCGCAAAATCTGATCTCAACACAATTTTCTTGATTGCCGCCGCACAAGGTGCTGGCGTCGGTACTCCACCATTGCGAGTGATGCTGGTGGTGACCCTCAACGGCACACCGCAACCGCTATTTGACGGGGTGATGACTCATGTCGAAGTCCAAACCGGTAGTAACGGCGCACCCGGTACGGTCACCGTTACGGGCGAGGATCTAACCAAAGTAATGGACATGCAAGACTTTAGCGGACTGCCCTTCCCTGCCCTGCCCATTGAGGCGAGGGTGGCTTTAATTTGTGCTAAATACGCCGCCTTTGGCTTGATTCCATTGGTGATACCCGTGTTATTTCCCGACATCCCCATTCCGGTGGACAAAATACCCTCACAACAGGGGACGGACCTTCAATACCTGAAATTACTGGCCGAACAAGTCGGTTATGTGTTCTATGTGGAAACGGTCCCGACTCCCGGTACGAACATCGCCTATTTCGGCCCGGAGATCAAAATCGGTGTACCGCAACCGGCATTGAACGTGGACATGGACGCGCTCACTAATGTCGAAAACCTTAGTTTTTCCTTCGATCCCACCAAAGGTGTGTTGCCAGTCGTGTTCATACAAAACCAATTGACGCATATTCCTATCCCGATCCCCATCCCCAACATCAATCCCTTGCAACCGCCTTTAGGGGTTTTGTCCACGCCCATCTCCAATATCAAATTCCTTAAGGACACGGCCAAGATGAATCCGATGCAGGCGATTTCAAAAGGGCTGGCGGAGGCAAAAAAATCGCAGGATTCGGTGTCGGCCAGCGGTTCCTTGAATGTGTTGCGTTATGGCAGACCTCTTAAAGCGCGGCAACTTGTCGGTGTGCGGGGCGTGGGCGTGGCCTATGACGGTCTTTATTTTGTGCAAAGCGTGACCAGTACGCTCAAACGCGGTGAGTTCAATCAAAGCTTTCAACTCAGCCGCAACGGTCTGGTTTCAATCACGCCTAGGGTTCCGGTATGAGCGAAGACAGCGGCGTTACCAAATACTACGGCAAATATCGCGGCATGGTGCTCAATAACATCGACCCCATGCAACAAGGCCGGTTGATGGTGCAAGTTCCGGATGTGGCAGGTTTGCTGCCGACGACATGGGCCATGCCTTGTGTCCCGATTGCGGGCATTCAAAACGGCATGTTTGCCCTGCCTATCATTGGTTCTGCGGTTTGGGTGGAATTCGAACAAGGCAACCCGGATTTTCCCATTTGGGTGGGCTGCTTTTGGGGCAGTGCCGCCGAAGTGCCAGCCTTGGCACTCGCCACGCCACCGGGCTTGCCTGCGATCACCTTGCAGACGCCTTTGCAAAATGGGCTGACCGTGTCGGACTTGCCCGGACCTACAGGAGGCATCATGATTAAAAGTACCACTGGTGCAATGTTGATTGTCAATGACACCGGCATCTACATACTGAACGGCAAGGGGGCATCGATGACCATGATCGGTCCCATCGTGAATATCAACAACGGCGCATTGACGGTGATTTGACATGCCTGGACCGCTACTCCATGTCGGTGCCACCGTGCTTTGCGCCCACGGCGGGACAGCCATGCCCACCACGCCCAACCCACGGGTGATGGTCAGCGGTCAACCGACCGTAACCATGGCCGCACCCTACACCGTGGCAGGCTGTCCGTTCAACGTCAGCGGTTCGCCCGTACCCTGTGTCACCGGTCAATGGGTGGTGGCGGCGACTCGCGTATTGTCCAATGGTCAGCCATTGGTGTTGATGGACAGTCAAGCCATTTGCGCACCGAATGGCACGCCGCTAATGCCGGTAATGGCACAAACCCGAGTGATAGGAAGCTGAGGCAACCCATGAATGTGAATTATCCTTACCAATTTGATGGTCGCGGACACACGGCTTCCGCCAGCGAGGAAGAGTACATACGCGGTTTAATCGAGCAAGTGCTGTTCACGTCCCCCGGCGAGCGGGTCATGCGGCCTGATTTTGGAAGTGGGGTGATGCAGCTCCTATTTGCGCCCAACAGCGGGGAATTGGCGGCAACCGCCCAATTTCTTGTCCAAGGGGCTTTGCAACAATGGCTAGGCAATTTGATTGTGTTGGATGCTGTGGAAGTGGAAGCCATCGATTCGACGCTAAGGGTGACGGTGCGCTATCTGATTCGCCGTACCCAAACTTTGCAACAAGCGAGCTTTGAACGGGGGGGAGTGTTCGCATGATTTACCACTGCTGCGACAAGTTGCGCCGCGACCGTGTACTCAACGAGACCGCGTTGAACGGCATCGACTATTTGGAAGTGGTCGATCATAACGCACCGGCCGATAGCCCACGCCAACGCACCTTATTAGTGAGGCTATTGCGCCCCGTGCCACCGGGTTTCGTAGCACAGCAAGTCCGCATTGATGGTGGTGAGCGCGTCAGGAATGTCGAAGCGCTTTGGGTGGCAGCGGCTTCCGCCCCGCCTGCCGAAGCCACGCTTGCCGAGAAGGCATTTTTGGCCGGCTTGGACAAACCGGATCATGTGTTGGTGGTTCGCACCGATCGCTATGGGGATTTTTCGCCCTATCGGCTGAGTCTGGTGCGTTCGGTTCTGGATGACACCCCGCCCATGGGTTTTGACCCACGACTGGCAAGCATCGATTTTTCATTCAAAGTGGAGTGCGGCAGCGATTTTGATTGCCAAACGACCACCCATTGCCCGGAAGTTTTGCCAGAAAGCCCGGTGATTGATTATCTAGCCAAGGATTACCCCAGTTTTAGACGACTCATCTTAGACCGGATTACCCATCTCGTGCCGGATTGGCGCGAACGCAGCGCTGCCGATTTGGGTGTTACTTTGGCAGAATTGATCGCCTATACGGGTGACCAATTATCCTATCAACAAGATGCCATCGCCACCGAAGCTTATTTGGAAACTGCCCGGTTGCGCACGTCCTTGCGTCGCCATGCCCTGCTGGTCGATTATCCTGTGCATGACGGCTGCAACGCCCGGCTTTGGTTGCATGTCACGGCCAATGCAGACGGCGTGTCCTTACCTAAGGCGGGGACACGTTTCTACAGCCGGATGATAGGAATGTCCTCACGGATTGTGCCAAACTCAAGGGAGGATGCGGAAGCCCTGCGTGCAAAACCAGAGGTCTTTGAACCGCTGCATGATGCCATGCTATATTCGGCGCACAATTCCATCCCCATTTACGCATGGGGGGATCGGCGTTGCTGCCTGCCCAAAGGCTCTGTCTCGGCCACCTTGACAGGCCATCTTGACGCACTGGAAGTGGGTGATGTGCTGTTATTCGAGGAAGTGCTGGGACCAGCCACTGGCGAGCCATTCGACGCCGATCCAAGCCATAGGCATGTGGTTAGGTTGACTTCGGTGCGCAAGGTTTCACCTGATAATCCAGCCCTGCCGCTAACCGACCCATTGACGGGCGAAACAATCACCGAAGTGGCATGGCGTATTGAGGATGCCCTGCCCTTTTCATTATGCATTTCCTCGGTGGCTGATGAGGCGCATGGCAGCATTTATTTGGACAATGTCAGTGTCGCTCGCGGCAATTTGGTGTTGGCCGATCATGGCCTGACGATTCTAGTGGACGAAGAGTTGGGGACAGTGCCGGAAGCTAGGCTGGCGTTCCCGACTAATCGGGATAACAATCGCTGCCAAGATGCCAAGCCCTTGGAAATTCCACCGCGCTTTGCCCCCGTGTTGGCTAACGCGCCATTGACCCTAGCCGGTACAGTTTATAAAACGATAATGGTGGCAGGCCAGTCACTCACCGACAGGCTGGCTTTTGATGCCCAAGCATCTGCCTCTTCAGCCATGGTTTGGCGAATGGAGGATACGCTACCCGCAATTATATTGCACAGTTCGCTGGACGGCTCACCCGCCGGGGATTGGGAACCGAAGCGAGATTTGTTGAATAGCGGACCCGATGACCATCATTTCGTCGTAGAAATCGAACATGACGGCAGCGCACGTTTGCGCTTTGGTGATGGAGTTCATGGTCGTCGCCCCAGATCGGGGACTGCATTCACCGCTCACTACCGAGTGGGCAACGGCACTGCCGGCAATCTGGGGGCAGATGCCATCGCCCACGTGGTCAGCGCGGATGCGGATGTGTTGAGGGTGCGCAATCCCTTGTCCGCAACCGGAGGAGTTGATTTGGAAGACCAAGCCACCGTGCGTCGCCATGCCCCGCAGGCGTTTCGACGGCAAGCCCGTGCTGTCACCCCCGAAGACTATGCTGACGTGACGCAAAGTCATTCAGGCATACAACGGGCGGCGGCCACCCTGCGTTGGACCGGTAGTTGGCATACGGTCTACATCACCGTTGACCGCTTGGGGGGTGCGCCCATGGATGCGGTATTCGAAACGGATTTGACCACTTTTGTCGAGCCGTATCGCATGGCCGGTCATGACACCGAATTCAACGACCCGATCTACGTTTCTTTGGAAATCGATCTGCTAGTTTGTGTGCGTGGCGGTTATTTTCGTTCCGATGTACGCAACGGCTTGCTGGAAGTGTTGGGCAACCGCGTGTTGCCTGATGGCCGCTTGGGGCTTTTTCATCCCGACAGGCTAAATTTTGGTCAAGTCGTCTACTTAAGCCAAATCTATGCGACCGCTCGCCAGGTGGCAGGTGTGGCATCGGTGCAAGCGACTCGATTCCAGCGTCAAGGGGTGGACGATTCAATCTATTTGGCTGACGGATTCATGCGGCTTTCACGTTTGGAAATCCCACGTTTGGATAATGATCCCAACTATCCCGAGCACGGTGTGCTCAGATTTTCACTTTTCGGAGGCAAGTAATGGACGATTTCACCGCCAATTCTTGCGGTTGCTGTGCGGGGGTGGATGTGGCGACCCCTGCCCGTATTGACAATCCCCCCGGTCAGTCTTCCATCAACTACCGAGCAGGTGTCCATGCCAGTTTCAAAGAGTCTTTGCTGGCCCGGTTGTCCAGCGCCGATTTGCCAGCCTTGGCAGGTTTGGGCGGTCGGGATGACGCAGATTTCACCATCGCATTGTGCGACGCGCTTGCCTCCACGCTGGACGTGTTGACGTTCTACCAAGAGCGCATCGCCAATGAGAACTTCCTGCGCACTGCAACTGAACGCCGCTCGATTTTAGAATTGTCCCGGCTGATTGGTTATGAACTGGCCCCGGGTGTGGCGGCTTCCACCTATTTAGCCTTCACCTTGCAGGAAGTGCCTGGCAATCCGGCACTTGCCGCAGAGCCAGTCAATATTCCGGTTGGCAGCAAGGCTCAAAGTGTGCCGGGTCCGGGCCAGCAGCCGCAAACCTTTGAAACGGTCGAGGTTGTGGAAGCCAGGTCGGAATGGAATGCCTTGCCGGTGCAGCGTTCAGTCGCATGGCAACCTCGTCTAGGAGACACTTCACTGTGGGTGACCGGCTTGGGCAGCGGCTTGCAAGTGGGCGATGTCATTCTGGTGTTGGGCCAAGAGCGTGTCACCAATTCCAGCAGTAATCAATGGGACATCCGTGTCCTCACTGGCATTGAGGAAGTCAGGGACAAACAACTGACGCGATTGTCATGGAATGCGCCCTTGAGTAGCTCGATTCTACGGAACAACCAGGATCATGCCAAGGCTTCAGTCTTCGTGTTCCGGCAACGCACAGCACTTTTTGGCCATAATGCACCGGACCCAAAGCTGATTTATTCTACAAACAATCCATCGGCGGCAGGGTTGACCATCGGTTCTTTTGGGCAAAGCAATTTCAAATGGAAAGATTTTGAGATACAGAATTCCTTGATTGATCTTGACAATGCCTATCCGAAAATCACGCCCGGAAGCTGGTTCGCGTTGGTGTCCAACGCAAACTTCAGCCATTTATCGGGCTTGTCAGGTTATGTCTGGCTTTACCGCGCCAATTATGTGAGTTTCCCCTCACGCTCGGATTTCGGGTTGTCCGGCAAAGTGACTCGAATCACGCCAGATACGACTGACTATCTTTACTCGTTCACGCAAGGCATCCGAGAAAATCTCGTCCTAGCCCAGTCCGAAGCCTTGCCGGTGGCGGCAAGGCCGCTCGACTACCCGCTTTACGGAAACGAGATCCGGCTTGAACGACTCGAATCCGATATAGCACCGGGTCGGGTGTTGGCGATTAGCGGCAAACGGGCTCGCATCCGCTTGCGGAAAGGAATGCCTGATGCAACCGTGGCACTGTCCAACGGTGAAAGCCTGATTATCCAAGAGGGTCAATCGCTGCGCATCAATACAATGCCCGAACTGCGTTCTGGCGACCAATGGCTGGCTCTGCCTCCCGCCGAATTTGGTGCCTTGTTATCAAGTGGAAGCGTAGGGAGTCAAACCCCTGCTGGCGCAACGCCAATTATCTATGACCTCACACAAATACGCTTAGGCATATTAGACCGGGATGGGCGCGAAGGGGTGCTAATCGCTCGGACTATTACTTTGGAATGGGTTCCCGCCGAAAAAGACGATGAGGAAGTCCAAGAAATCGCTATCATCGACAAGCTTCCCACAGCAGTTGGGGAGATTGGCTCGCTTACCTATTTTATGTTGTCTGACCCAATGAAATATTGTTACGACCGCGACAGCACTCGGATCAATGCCAACGTAGCCCGTGCCACACAGGGTGAAACCGTGGCTGAAATCATCGGCAGTGGCGATGCACGGTTGGCGAACCAACGCTTTAGTCTGCGCCAGTCACCCCTGACGTTCGTGAGTGCCAACACGCCCAGCGGACGCAAATCGACCTTGGAATTACGCGCCAACGACTTGTTGTGGATGGAAACCAGCAGCTTGTATGCACGGGGTGCCAACGACAGAGTTTACGCATTGGCAATCGACGATGAAGCGAAGACAACTGTGCAAATGGGCAATGGCATTGAGGGTGCGGTTCTTCCTTCGGGTGACCACAACATTCGTGCCATTTACCGCAAGGGATTGGGCTTGGCTGGAAATGTCCCCGCCGGCAAATTAACCAACCTGTTGTCACGCCCCTTGGGTGTCACAGGCGTGTCAAACCCCGAGTCGGCCAGTGGAGGCGAAGACCCGGAACGGGAAAGCAAGGCGAGGGCCAACGCACCGTTGACCGTGTTGACTTTGGAGCGAGCAGTTTCCATTCGTGACTATCAAGATTTTGCCCGGGCCTTTTCAGGCATCGCCAAAGCCCATGCACTTTGGATTCCCAATGGCCCGGCCAAAGGTGTCTTCCTAACCGTGGCTGGTGAAAATGGTGCCGAGGTGACGGCGAACAGCGACACCTACCGCTATCTTCAGGCTGCATTGCAAAGTTATGGCGATCGATTGCTACCGTTACGGATCGTCAGTTACCGTGATTCCCGATTTGGCCTTAGGGTTTTGGTCAAGGTGGCCGCCGATGCCGACAAAGCCTTGGTGTTGCCCGCTGTTGAAAAACGCTTAATCGAATCATTCGGTTTCGACACGAGAAGCTTCGGCCAAGGCGTTTCTTCGGATGAAGTTGCCGCCACTGCGCAAGCAGTCGCTGGTGTCGAGGCCGTGCAAGTGGCTGCATTGTATCGGAAGGTGTCATCGTCCACCGATCTTTCCAACCGACTGTTCGCGGAAACACCCATGGCTACCCTGACAGTAAGCCCGCAGGCTGCCGAACTGCTCACGTTGGATGCCGCCTTACTCGTAGTGGAGTTGTTGCAATGACCCTCTCGAATGCCGACACCCTTTATCGCTTGCTACCGGCAATACACCGCATCCGTGATGCCGAGCTTGCCGAATCCCTGCGCAATCCACTGACATCCGAGGAAGCCAGCGAGCTTGCGGTCTTGGAAGCCTTGCCTGGCCCGAATGCCACGCAACAACAACGCATCAATGCATTGCGGGAAAAAGCCTCCCACTTTCGAGGCTTGCTGACAACAGCCGAAGTGAATGAGCTTGCCGCCCTTGAAGCTCTGCCCAATCCAAACCCCAGCGAGCAGCAGCGTCTTGCCGAATTGCATGAAAAAGCTGCCCGTGGGCCATTGAAAGCTTTATTGATGGCTTTTGCGGACGAGTTTGCGGTCATCGAAGAAAATCTCGCCCAACTCTATGATGATCTTTTCATCGAGACTTGTGCCGAATGGGCAATTCCTTACATCGGTGATTTGATCGGTTATGAACCCCTTCATGCGCTAGGTCAAGCCAAGGGCTTGGCCCGTGCCGAGGTTGCCCACACAATAGCCTTGCGGCGGCGCAAAGGCACTGCGTCCGTGCTGGAACAATTGGCTCGCGATGTCACGGGCTGGAACGCTCGCGCCGTGGAGGAATTCCAATTATTGGCGGCCACCCAGCACATGAACCACCGCAGAACCCATTGCCTTTATGCCCCCGACCTTAGGCGATGGGAGCCGCTGACCCGCATCGGTGGCGCTTTTGATTCAGTGGCGCACACGGTGGATGTACGGAACATAGAAACGGGCAAAGGGCGTTTCAATATCCCCAACATCGGCATATTCCTATGGCGTGTCAATGCCTACCGGCATAGCAAAAGCCCCGCCATCAAGATTGATAATCGCCGCTATCTTGTCAGTCCGTTGGGTCACCCGTTACAGCTATATGCCAATCCGCTCGCGGAAGACGAAATCACTCATTTGGCTGACCCCATCAATGTGCCTGACCCAATTGGCCGCCGATTGCTGGCAGAGCGTAAAGAACTCTATTATGGGACAAGGGAAACCCCAAGCGCACCACTGGACAATGCCGACCCTAGCATCGTGCTGTACGTGGACGATGCCGAAGTTCCCAGACAGAATGTGGTGGTTTGCCATCTCGGCGACGACGGCCTGGGCTGGGCGCATGTTCCTCCGCTTGGAAAATATGCCATAGACCCGGAGTTGGGTCGAGTCGCCGTGGCTTCCGACTTGCCAGTACCCGGCAGTGTCGCTTTGACCTACCACTACGGATTCACCGCCGACTTGGGGGGTGGCGAATACTCCCGACCGCGTGAGGCCGATGCCTCGGATGTCAAGGTATTGCATGTTCCAAATGACTTTCCGACAATCCAAGCCGCGCTAACAGCTCTCGCTGGCGCGGTCAAGGGGGTGGTCGAAATCACCGACAGTGGGCGCTATGTCGAGACGCCCTCTGTGAATGTGCCACCCGGCGGAGAATGGACCATTCGCGCTGCTGAACAAACTTGGCCCAGCTTGATCCTCGGCGGCAATATGACCGTGAGAGGAGGCAAAGATAGTGCGTTTGCCTTGGAGGGAGTCAGAGTGGCCGGCGGGTCATTGCGATTGCCTTCAGTCACTAATCAATTGGCAAGGCTTGTCATCCGTCATGCCAC
Source organism: uncultured Methylococcaceae bacterium (assembly GCA_903930145.1). Classification (GTDB taxonomy): domain Bacteria; phylum Pseudomonadota; class Gammaproteobacteria; order Methylococcales; family Methylococcaceae; genus Methylumidiphilus. The sequence goes on along the minus strand of CAIYXP010000124.1, from coordinate 6,594 downwards.
CTTGACACCGGGCTTGGCCTTGGATGCCAAAGGCAATCCCGTCTCACCCGGAGTGGCAAGCTTGTCAGTGGAGTTGACTGGTGTCACGGTCAACTTGGAATGGTCCATCTTAGGGGCGGTGCGCGTGATTGAAGGCTCAAGGCTTGTCGCCAATGACTGTATCATCGACTCAAATGCTCCCGTGAACACCGCCTACGCCGCAATGGATGGTGTCTCATCGGGCGGCATCCTTGCGTTAGAGGCATGTACGTTGATTGGCAAAATCAGGGCAAGCGCGATTGATCCTGGGTTGAACATTTCCAACAGCCTGATTCTTGCACTTGCCTCGCCGGGGGACACGGCTCCGCCAGTCGTTGTGGCGCGTCGTCAATCAGGCTGTGTCCGTTTTTCATTTTTGCCTTACGCCTCGCTCGTGCCTAGGCGATACCGATGCCAACCAGAAACAGCAGCAGCCGAGGCGGATGTTACACCTAGGTTTACCTCCTTACGTTATGGTGTGCCATCCTATTGTCAACTCACCCGCGCCACGCCTGACGCGATTCGGAGGGGAGCCAGTGACGAAAGCGAAATGGGGGCATTTCATGCGTTGTTTCCAGCCCAACGTGAAACTAATTTGCAACTTAGGCTTGCCGAATTTTTACGGGTCGGCCTTCAAGCCGGTATTTTCTACGAATCATGAGGGAGCACACTAATCATGAGTTTTGATTTAAGCCGTATCAGCTTTGACCCCAGCAATAATTTTTGGGGTGTCCTCATGCAACAAGGCCGAGTGCAACTCGATGCCGACTGGAATGAATGGGTTGCCCAAGTTGCCCGGCGCATCCAAGCCGGGACGCTGGACAGCCTCGGTTCCGCTGCCGTGCCTAGGGAAACCCCTGACGGTTTCCGCATCAGGCTTACCGGGGGGGAACTTAGCATAGGCAAGGGTCGGATTTATGTGGATGGGCTGTTAGCCGAAAACCACGGCACCAATCCTTTGACATGGAACGCCACCTTGGCCGAGTCGGTTGGCAAAGGAAGCACACCGTTCTTTGACCAACCCTATCTTCCCTATAACCCAACTAACCAATCTGCACCATCTGATGCGTTCAATCGTCCCCCATTGACGGGCGGGCCGTATCTGGTTTACTTGGATGTCTGGCAACGGGAGCTGACTTATTTGCAGGAACCCGGACTCGTCGAAAAAGCCGTGGGGGTGGACACCACTGGACGTTTGCAAACGGTCTGGCAAGTCAGGGTGTTAGGCAATATCGGCAATGCGGCTTGCACACCCTCAAGTGAGGATGTTAGCCACTGGCCGACAGCCATTCGTCCTTCGGGCGGACGTTTGACCACCTTGACCGGTAATGTGACGGGCGATGCCAACCCTTGCATCATTCCCCCCCAAGCAGGTTACAAGGGATTGGAAAACCAACTCTACCGGGTTGAAATCCATCGGGGTGGGCCAGTGGGGACGGCCACTTTCAAATGGTCGCGTGACAATGCCACGGTTGCGACACGGGTGACTGAAATACAAAGCGGCAACCGTCTGGTGGTGGATAGCATTGGTCGCGACGAAGTACTGGGGTTCCATGCGGGCGATTGGATAGAAATTCTCGACGATTGGCATGAACTGCACGGCAGACCGGGTGTGTTGCGCCGCATCCGCTCCGGTGGCGTGGATAAGGCGACACGCTCCATTTTGATAGATGATGTGCTACCCGCAGGTTTATTCCCGGTGGATGGCCAAGGCCACACCGATGCCTCCCGCAACACCCGTATCCGGCGTTGGGACCAATCCGGCACGGTGCGCAGGGCCGATGGCTCGGTTTATCAAGACCTGAATATTTCGGCGAGTTCTAATGGCATCAACGTCCCAGCCGTTGGCACTATACTCGCGTTGGAAAACGGCATCCTAGTTGAATTTAGCTTGGATGGCGGCGAATTCAAGGTGGGCGACTACTGGACATTCGCTGCCCGCAGTGTCGATGCCAGCATTGATTTGCTTGACCATGCCCCGCCTTTAGGAATTCATCACCATTACGCCCCACTCGCCATCATCCGCTTGCCGGCTGAGGTGATCGATCAGCGCACCCCTTTCATTCCTGCCACGGGCAGCGTTCAAGTTTGTTCGGTGTTGCAGGTCGATGTGAATGGCAGGCAAAAACCCTTGCTACCTGCCCAAGAAATTCCCGTCAACTTGTTGGCCGAGGGACTTGCGGTGCTGGTTCGCCAACACCTCAATCCAAACAGCGTCAATGATGGTTCATTTTTTGTCACGACGGAAATTCCTTATCGATTGTCTGCCGCTTATGGTGGTGGACCGGACGGACCGATAGTCGCCTATCAGCCAGTCGTGTTGCCTGCCGAAGTCAGCATGCCCGATGACGGAGTTTTAAATTGGGAACCATTTTCCCAAACCACCTCATTCCTCACTGACATTCTCAAGCGTGACGTGCCTCGCTTGGGGAATGTCAATTTTGAACGGGAGTTCGACGTTTATGACAATGGAGGCCAGGCTTCCAATTGGGCTATTGGGCAAAGTAACGTCATCATTCAAACGGCATCGAATGCCGGCACATCGGCCAATCAGCAGGCCAGCGTATTGCCGACGATGGCGGTTCATCGCTACAAATTAAATCAAAATCCCAGCTATGTGGGTTTGACCGTCGAGAATTCCCTGAACGGCAGTGTCGGCTTGGTCTACAATTGGCTATCGCCCAAGGATTTTTCCCTGTTTGTCGGCAGGGAAGTCTGGGTGCAAGTCGGTTTTAGCGGTTCCAAGCCTACGTTAGTCATGTCGAATATCCATGTTAACAAGGGAGTTATAACAAGCAACCCAATGAAAGACTTTATCACGGTCAAAGAGGGGTTCAGCGATCCCCGAAGGATAAGCTTCGACATCAAAACCACGAAAGAACAGCTTCTGTTTGGGTGTAGCGCACTCTTGGCAGGTGGTTCGGTGGATATGCCATTGCTCGAATTTACTAGGGTTGTTCAATTAATCCCCGGAAGCCGATTGGGTGTGTTGACGGGTGGCACTGGGACGGCCCGGTTTTCCCGCTTGCAAGTGGTGTATGGCAATGATTCCCCGGTCACGCTGATTCCTGCCGGTTTTACCTCGAAGTTGCTGTCCAGGCTGGTGTTGAAGCGGTCCTTGTTGCAAGTGGAGGATGCCGACGGGGTTTCGCCGGACGGTGTATTTGCGCCGCCGGTTCCCGAAGCTGACTTCGAAACATGGTTTTGGTTAGTGCCACCGACCCCGGCTTATTATGGTTATAGTTACGGTCAAGGTGGCGCATATCAAGGCATAGGCTCAACCCGCCTCGCGTCAACGGCAAATCTGCCATGAAAGCCGTCTGGTCGCTATGGAACAAGCCCTTGGTCGCCAAACGTCGGCAGGGATGGCTAACCCCCAAGCACCACCTGTTGTCTTGGGTGCTGTCATTTGAATTGGCCAGCCGCCATTACCCTGACACCTGCCTGATTACGGATGACGCGGGCGCGGAAATGCTGATTGACGGGCTGGGTTTGCCATTTGGCTCGGTGAGCCTTGCCTTGAACGCACTCGCCGACCACGACCCAGATTGGTGGGCGATTGGCAAGCTCTATGCCTACGCGGCCCAGGAAGAAGCTTTCGTGCATATCGACAACGATGTGTTTTTGTGGGAACCCTTGCCCAAATCCTTAGAACAAGCCTCGGTTTTCGCCCAACACCCAGAATGCACCCCTTATGGCGCATCGTTTTACCGGCCCGAAAGCTTAGAATACGACATTCGCCGCCACGGGGGCTGGATGCCCGAAGAATTCGAGCGTTACATGCCGGTCGGAGGTGATCTGAAGGCCGAGAATTGCGGCGTCATCGGCGGCACTAGAACCGATTTCATCCGCTATTACGCGGAGAGTGCGATTCGCTTCATCGAACATCCCGACAACCAACTCGCTTGGCAAGACCGGCCAAAACGAGATCAGGATTTCATCATTTTCGAGCAACTCATGCTATCTGCTTGCTTGGCTTATCATCAAGGTCGGCAAGGCTCCCCCTATACCGATGTGTCGATTTCCTATGTGTTTGACAGCTACGAGGATGCACTCACCCTTGCCGACGGCATTGGCTATACCCACCTAGTCGCCGAGTCCAAACGCGACCCGCAGCTTTCGATTTACTTGGAGCAAATAGTCGCCAGGGATTTTCCGCATTATTACCAACGCTGCATGGATTTCTTGGAGCGGCAACAAAAACAGGCACTGCGGGTGCTGGCCTAAGGTTTAAAGCATCACAACATTGGCCCTTGCCTTGGGCCAATCAAACTATTGCAAATCCCTTCCAAACGGCAGCAGGGACAGCGGAATCAGCTTCAGATGCTGGACACTGAACGGAATGCCGATGATGGTGATTGCCATGACAATGGCGCTGGTGATATGGGCGGTGGCGATTGGCCAACCGAACAGCAAAATCCAGATCACATTAAAGACTAAGTTCAACACATTGTTCGCATGAGGTTTTTCCACCACTTCCTTGCCAAACGGCGCGAACACGGCAAAACCCAGCTTAATCGACTGCAATCCAAATGGTATGCCGATGATGGTCAAGCATAAGGCAAACCCGCCAAGGATGTAACCAAGGCCAGTGATCAAACCGCCAAAAATCAGCCAGAGAATGTTGCCTAATAGACTCATGATGTTCATCGTAATTGATTTGACAAGGCTGAAGATTTTATCATCAAATCGAAAGCGGGAACTTTATGCTGAGGTTTTCCCCAATTTCTGTGGATAACTTTGAGGTTGAGGTCCAAATAGCGAGTCATTGCCTGCCTTCTGTTGGATTGGTTAATTTTTATCCATAAGGCTTAACTGGATTATGAAAATATATCTTTATCATTGCACTTCTGCATCACGTTTAATCGCACCCATTGGGAATTCCTCTTTATCGAATCCCATAAAGATCGGCTATAATGACAGAATTTTCCAATCAATAATCATAATATGGAAGGTCAATGAACATCTTGCTTATCATTGCTCACCCTGATGACGAAGTGCTGGGATGCGGAGGGACACTACGCAAACTGGCTGACGAAGGGCATGATATTTACACTTGTGTGCTGTGCGCACCCGCCGATGCCCGGCACGAGCGCCCGGATATGCAAACTTTCCAACAAGTCGTGCAACAAGCCGAGAAGGACATAGGCATTAAAGACTCCCTTAAATATGAGTTTAAAAATATTCAATTCAACACAGTCCCCCATTTGGACATGGTGAAAGCCATTGAAGCTGCCATCGTCAAATTCAAACCGGAATGGGTGTTCACTCACCACCCCAGTGATGTGAACATTGACCATCGTGTCTGTTTTGAAGCCAGCATGGCTGCGATCAGGCTGCCACAACGGTACTCCAAAGACATCCCCCCCACACTGATAAAAAAGATATTCTTATTTGAAGTGTTGTCATCGACGGATTGGGCGCCTTCGATTGGCTTGGCTTTCCAGCCTAACTGTTATTTCGATATCAATGCCACCTTTGACATTAAAATGCAGGTGTTGGACTATTACGGCAATGCACTAAAACCCTTCCCCCACTCTAGGAGCCGGGAAAACATCAAGGCTTTGGCAACCTTGCGCGGGGCGGAAGTTGGCATTGCAATGGCCGAGGCTTTTTGTGTGATTCGTGATTTGAATTTATAACAACCTAATTGACTGAACAAAAGAGGCAGCCATGGATTTAAGCTATAAAGAAAAGCAAGACAAATTAAACATTCGCATCCGTGCCCATAAAGAATTCGCCAACTTCGATATTGCTGATTGGATAGATGCCTTCCTGCAACGCAAACCTAGAATGAACATCCTTGATTTGGGCTGCGGCAACGGCAACCACTTGGAGCTATATCTGAAGCACCTGGAGCCGAATGGAAGCGTGTGCGGAATCGACCGGGAAGCCAGCTTGATTGCAGAAGCCAAAGCTCGCTACGCGGCAGCGACGAATCTATCGCTGCAAGTGGGTTCCATGGACGACAGGTTCCCGTTTGAAGACGGGCATTTTGACCTGTGCTTCTCCAATTTCGCCATTTACAATGCCGCCGACCCCAGAAAAACGATAGGCGAGTTGAAGCGGGTCATGAAGCCCGGTGGCGAACTGGTATTGATCGGGCCAACGCGAAACAATGCCATGGAAATCTATGAATTCAACGAACGCTTGACGGGAACCGCCATCGACGAAATCACATTGATTCGGACTGACCGTTTGCGCTGTGAAATCCTGCCAGTCGTAAAAGACATTTTTGCGAATGTCGCCGAAGAAGTCATCAATTCCAAGCTGACCTTCCCTGATCGGGACGATTTCATCGAGTATTTCCAAGCGACGATGTTGTATGAAGAAGGGGCCGAAAAACTGGGCATTTCCAAGGATGCCATGAGGGCGGCCTGTTCCTCGGAAAAGAACGTGATTTTGTCCAAGGAAATGCTGGCCTTGGTGGCTGTGAAAGAATAAAAAGTTTACAAAACTGAGGAACTTGCAAAATTCATTAAAGCAAGCTGAATTAGCGGCGGCGAGTGCCAATGGAGGGGAAATAACCTGCCCAAAGTGATAAAATTGAAGTTTCTTAGAAAACAATATCTATCG
>CAIYXP010000123.1 GCA_903930145.1 uncultured Methylococcaceae bacterium | reverse complement strand
GGTTTTCAGATTGTCTCGCCAGATTCTCATCTTAGTGAGGCGAAATGGATGGATTGGATTTGCAAATTTCAAACACCAATTTGGCATTCGCATTTTGCAAAAGAGTGGATTTCAAAGCATGATTATTTTAACTTGCTAATTTTACTAAATCTTCCAAAGCGTTTTCAGTCCAAGTAAGCCGTAACATCTATTTCCCTCACTAATCCATTTTGGTGCTGTGAAACACCTTCACGCAAACGGTTGGCATTGTTGGGGTTGCTTAATAAATATAAGGTTTCCACCAAACTACTATATTCCTTTGCGTTTAATAGTATGATTTCGTGTTCTGAATCTTTATTGACTGAAATAATCTCGTGATTGTTAAGAACACGATCAAAAATCTTTGGGAATTGATCGCTACATTCTTGGAAGCTGACTGATTGAACAGGCATTTTTGAGTCCTCTTGATAAATTTGGCTTTAACCAAATCGGTCGAGTTTATTTCTTCTGCAATCGCAATGAATTCAACACGACCGACACCGAACTCATCGCCATCGCCGCAGAGGCGATCATCGGGTTTAGTTTGCCCATGGCGGCGACGGGAATGGCGACGATATTGTAGCCAAATGCCCAGAACAGGTTTTGTCGGATGACGCGGATGGTGAAGCTGCTGAGTTCCATGGCTTCTGCGGCTTTGGCAATATCGCCGTTGACGAGGGTGAGGTCGGCGGTTTGCATCGCCACATCGGCACCCCCACCGATTGCGATACTGACATCGGCAGCGGCAAGAGCCGGGGCATCGTTAATGCCATCGCCTATCATGCCGACTTTCTCGCCCTTTGCTTGCCAGTCATGGATGATGGCGAGCTTGTCCTCGGGTCGGGCTTGAGCGATCACATGGTCAATGCCGACGAGATCAGCGATGTAATAGGCGGCGGCTTGCACGTCACCCGTCGCCATCAAGGTTTTGATGCCTCGAGCATGAAGATGGGCGATGGCTTCACGGGCGTTGTCTCGCGCCTTGTCGGCAATGCCGAAAATAGCTGCAATTTTGCCGTCAACTGCCATGTAAACTGGGGTCTTGCCTTGGCTACCCAATTCGGTGGCGATGGCTTCGGCTTTACCTAGGGAAATGCTTTGATCTTCCAACCAGTGGCGATTACCAATGAACAGGACGTGTTTGCCAATTTGGGCTTGGACTCCCCGACCCGGCTCATTTTGGAACATGGCAGGTTCTTCCAGTTTTAAACCCTGTTCCCGCGCATGGGCGAGGATGGCTTTGCCTAGGAAATGTTCGGAATGCAATTCTGCCGAACCGGCCAAGGCCAGTAGCTTGTCGTCGGCAAATCGGGAGAGATTGGTCAGGTCGGTGACTTGCGGCTTGCCTTCGGTGATGGTGCCAGTTTTGTCAAACACAATCGCCGTCAGTTTTGATGCCATTTCCAAGCTTTCGCCGTTGCGGATGAAAATTCCACGCTTGGCAGCTTGACCTGTGCCAACCATGATCGCCGCAGGGGTTGCCAAGCCCAAAGCACAGGGACAGGCAATCAGGAGTACGGTGATGGAGGCGGCGAAGGCGAAGCCTGGCGCTGCCCCGACTGCCAACCAGCCAATAAAAGTCGCAGCCGAAATGACCATGACGGAAGGCACAAACACGGCGGAGACCTGATCGACCATTTTTTGGATGGGCAATTTTCCGGCTTGGGCCTGATCGACCATGCGCACGATACCTGACAATACGGTGTCGGCCCCGATGGCAGTGGCGCGAATCTGTAAAGAGCCATTGCCATTGATGCAGCCGCCTGTGACTAAATGTCCAGCTTCCTTGACCACCGGCATGGATTCGCCGGTAATCATGGATTCATCCACAGTGGAAATGCCAGAAACCACTTCGCCGTCGGTGGGGATGCGTTCGCCGGGTCGGACCAGCAGCAAATCGCCTACCACCACGTCATCAATGGGAATGACGAATTCTTCGCCGTTGCGCAATACGCTGGCTGTTTGCGGTTGTAGGTCAATCAGTTTTCGAATGGCCTCATGGGCTTGGCCTTTGGCCCGTTCGTCCAAATAGCGCCCCAATAAAACGAAGGCAACGATGGCGGCAGCAGCTTCAAAATAGAACTCGCGCTTGCCACGGAGTAATGAAACCAAGCTATAGCCGAAAGCAGCACCGACTCCCATTGCCACCAAACTGTCCATGTTGGCCGTGCGTTGCTTGGCTAACTTGATGGCTTTGTCAAAGAAGGGCTTGCCACTCCAAAGGACAACCGGGGCTGTCAAGATGAGTTCAAGAATGCCAATTAAGCGAGTATGGGGCGCAAACATGCCCAACACGATGGCGGGGGCGCTGAATAAACTGGCCCACATCAAGCGCTTACGGGCTTCGTCTATCCTGAGGTTTTCCCGCTCCAATTGCAATCGACGTTGCGCCAAGCTGTCGAGGGAATGGACACGGTAGCCTATGCCTTCCAATTTGCCGTTCAGTGCCTCACGGTCCATACGCGCACGAACTGTCGCCGTCTCGGTGGCGAAGTTGACCTTGGCATCGGCAACTCGCGGGTCGCGGCGCAACACCATTTCGATCAACAGGGCGCAAGAGGCACAGGTCATACCTTCCACGGCGAGGTTGTAGTCCCGTTCCGGTTGGTCGGTGTTTTGCTCATTGGCGTTTTTTTGAAAAGGAGAGGCGTTGCCTAGGTTTCCCAATACGGCATCAAGCACCGCGAACAACTTTGCCTTGGGTAATATGCTCGGATTGAACCAGACCGCCACAGAACCAATTTCGACGGATAGTTTGACATGGCGGATGGCTGGATGTTTACGCAGGAGTATTTCATAGAGGTATGAACGCTCGGTGGCTTTGCGCAAACTAGGGGCGACGATGCGTACTCTGTGCCGTGTCTGATGGACGACTTGGCAGTTTTTGAGAGAGGGAAGGGCTGTGCCAGTTTCCATGGGAGTTTATTTTTTGGGTTTCTTGGAACGGACGAGTAGGAATATCATATAGATGGTCGCCATCCATTCGGAGCGGTATTGCCAGGGATTCCTGATCCAGTGTCCCATAATCAAATGCCAATGAAGTTTGATCAAATACAGCACCAGTATGTCGGTGAAAAATTCGAGGACAAACTTTTCTTTGTCGGGAATTATTGGTGATGAATGGCTGGAATCGCCGGTTCCTTTGGCGAGTATCCCTAGGGCAGTGATAGTTTCCTTAGCCTCTTGGTACTTGCTCTTTACCCAGCTTGGTTCCTCTTCCTGTATGGCGATATCGCCTGAAGCGGAAGCTTGTTCTTTGATTTTGTCCAAGGCGTCAAATAATGCACGGGCGACCGTTCTGGCATTCGTGACCCCCTCGATGTAGCGGATCGAAAGCTTTTGCTGTTTCCGGTAAAGATCGACGCGGTAAACGCCTTCGACAAGTTTGAGTTCCCTTTCCAGGTTTTCGGCTAGGTGGGTTTGGCACAATGCTTCGGGTATGGCAAATCGCAAATGCCCCTCTGAGGAGTGGCGCACGAAAATGTGTTTGGCTAATGACATGAAAGCTTATCCCATAAGACGCGCCCAGAGGCGGGCGCGTATGTCGGCGAACAAAGATTTAGGAGTTTTCGGTTTCTTGGCTGCCAGCTACGAGATCTTCAAGGTTTTCCCGTTGTTGAAGGACAAAATCCTTGCTGGTCTCCGCTGCCCGATTGGCGGATGCGATAATTTCCTTTCGATATTTGTGGATAGTATAACCAACGGCTACGCCTAGGCCGAAAACGACCAAAGGATGCCTAAAAACTTTGCTAATGAATGACCTGCTAGCTTGGTTACCCGCTGTCACAGCGGCCCCGGTGGCGGCAGCCCCTTTTGCCAGATTGTGAAAGGAAGTCGCCACTGGAACAAGCTTGGATTTTCCGGCAGCGGCTTCAGCGGCGTGTTTTGCCGCTTGGGCCAAATGGACACCGTGTTCGGTAGCCGCGTGAGCAGCATGGGCGGTATGGTGTGCGGCTTGAGCCGCGTGATTACTTGCTTCAGCAGCGACTTTTGTGCCTGCCCCATGTACATGTGCCATCTCTCACCTCACTGGTTCTATTTTGGAATAGTCTAAATAATCGAATGTCAGCTTTTTGCTAAGTAATCTAGGTTTGGAGTGTCAAGGCTTGCTTTGACAAACAAAGCCTGCTTTGACAATCAAAGCGAATCTTGCCTTACCCATTTCTAGTCAAAGCAAGCTTTGACGCTCCTCGCCTAGCATCAGTTAACAACTGTTAAACATCAGCTAGTTAGTGGTATTGCCGCCATCACCATTGTCTATTATTTCCCCTTCATGCAGCATTTGATAAATGCCGTGGCAACCCTCGCAACAAAATTGTTTGGGTCCATTGACGGTAAGGAGAGAAAAATCAGAGGTTTCGATAGGCAGACCGCATAAGTCGCAGGGTTTGGGGGTTTCTTCAGCCATCTGTAGCAAAATGTACCGTTGTCAATTATTCTGCTTATTATTATCGCTTATCTTTGACAGAAGGGTGAAAGTTTTTACGTTCCGCCCAGCTTGGGCTCTGGGCGGAGAGTTTTGTAGGAACTCGACAGGATCGAGGTTTTAATAGATAGGGCAGATCGGGGCGGTGTATTCAGCATAGGCGGCGAGACGTTAGCCGTTCAATGCACGGTTCGATGCTTTCATTAAAGCCATGCGCAAGGCTCCGGTGACGCTAGGGCCCACTCCAAAAGTTGCGGCTAGGGCAGGCACTAAGATCAAAGAGGCAAAGGCCAGTCCTGTACCCAAGGCGAGTGATCCTGATTCGTTGCTCTTGGCACGGACAGCGAGTTGATGGTTATTCATGATGCACCTCTTATAATAAAATGGG
>CAIYXP010000122.1 GCA_903930145.1 uncultured Methylococcaceae bacterium | reverse complement strand
CTCTGGCTGTGACTCTGGCTGTGACTCTGGCTGTGACTCTGGCTGTGACTCTGGCTGTGACTCTGGCTGTGACTCTGGCTGTGACTCTGGCTGTGACTCTGGCTGTGACTCTGGCTGTACCCCGTTGACTTGTTCAGTCGCTGGCTTGGTGCTATTGGTAAAGCGTTGGCGTAGAACCTCCCGCACTTGAAACAGTGTCTCGCTGGCGGATTCCAATAGTTGTTGGCCCACCAGATAATCAGCTATTTCTTTGGCTTGCCGGGTGGTGCTGATGCCTAAACCACGAATTTCGGTGAGGCTGAGATAATCGCCTTGGGGTTTCTCTAACGCGAGTGCAAGCACATCGGCTTGTTCGGGGGTCAGACTGACACCGATGGACTGCCGGAAGCGTTGCATGGTCTCAGTCATTAAAGGCTTGCTGACTAATACTAGCTCAAACTGCTTGCGGGCTTTGTCGTTGATGATGTGGGGTGGTGTTCGGCCCAAATCGTGCCAGTTGCGGAAGATAGCCCGGATGCCCGTACCGGCTTGGTCAGAAAGGCCAATACGGCGGAAAGCCTTGACGATAGCCGGGTTGCGCACTTCCTTTTCGGTCGGTTCCAATAATTCGGCATCGGTTGCGAAAGCATCCCCAGGATTCCAGAATATAGTACGATCCGTGAATAGCTTGATGGATGCCTTGCGTCCGTGGTCGCCGTAATCTTGATGTACGAGAAGGTTGATAGCGGCTTCGCGGAAGGCGACATAATCGGGCGGGTCGTCGTTGCGGCGTAATGTGGCAGGATCAATGGAAAATGGATGTTCGGCAATCCGCATATAGCGGGCCACCAAACCTTGCCAGGTTTGGAATATATTTTCTTCAAAAACGTAGCGGTCATGCCAGCGTTGCTCTGCCGACCATAGGTCAAAAGCCGTGTCGATACGTTGATAATCCAGCACCGGGCGCGGAAGGATTTGGCGCACATAGCGGCCTTGACCAAACAACAACACGCCGGCGCGAGTCGGCCACAGGCTTCCATTTTGCTCGACAACGAAGTTCCAGTTCAGCAGGAATTGAATGGGATCGTCACTTTCATCATGCTCAGGGTTGCGCCGTGCGAATAGGTTTTGATACCAGCGCACCGTGGCTTCATCGAAACAGCGATCCGCCGAAAAATCCGTAATGACCCCAGCATCATGGCGTTCCTGCGAAGAATCGCGCAGGAAGCGTTCCAACTCGCTTGGTGTGCATTGTTCATCACCTTCGCCACGGCGTATATAAGTCTGGTATGGATTGTTTTTAAGATAAACCGGTTTTTCAAAGCGTGAGCATTCCGGCACATGAAAAACCAGCACATGCTTTCCATCGAAGTCGAAGCGTTGTTCATCGACGAGGATAATACGATTAAGCTTTTGTCCGGCGCGTAGCGTACTCAAGAAATCGTTCATTACCCGGTTGGGTTCCTCCACTCCGGTAATCTCAAGCTGACGGTTTTGCTCACTCACGCCAAACACTAGCCAGCCGCCAGCGGTATTGGCAAAAGCCGATACCGTTTTACAGGCATCATCAGGAACTGAGCGTTGTGCCTTCTTGCACTCGAAATCTTTCCATTCCAAGCCGTGCAGACGGGTGAGCAATTCGTCTTGATTCATGTTTAATCCACCACAAACCGCAACTTTTTGGTGTCCTTGCCCTTGCAGCGTTCGTTCAGGAATGTCTCAAAGCGTTTGCGCAAGTCTTCGGGCGTGGCTGGCGAGCCGCCTTGCAGCAATGCCTTCTTGATGTCATCGCTGGTGACTCCGATCTTTTCCAAACCCGATAGGGCTTCCTGAACCGCGCTGACGAAATCGGGTGTCACCGGGGCGGGAAGTTTACGGGTTTTAATAAAGGTTTCGACGGGCTTTTGGGTCTCTGGCGTGAGTAAATCCGCAATGGTTCCACGGATAATCGGATCGTCCAAATTGTCTAGCAGGGTTTGCTGCCAAGCCTCTAGCAGTCGGTCTAGTTCTTCGTCGAGTTGGTTGAGCGCATTGCTGGTATGGGCAAAGGCCAGCGATTCGTTGACCGGTCGGAAATTGCAATGCGGGCAAATGGGGGCTGCGTTTAGGTCGGTATCTGCCAAGGCGAAGCAGCTTTTAAGGTTGTCTAGCTTTTCTTCAAACGCGGTGAGTTGGCTGGTGGGCATCAAGCTAATGCCCGCTAGACAGCGCAAGGCCACTAGGCGCGGGTCTTTTTTCAGGGCGGTTTTGGTTTTGTCCTCGGCCACGCCTAAACGCGCTTTGCTGTGCTGTGCAATATAGGCATTGATGTAGTCTTTTTTGAGTTTCGTCAGCGTCTGCCGGTATTCTGTCGCGTTTTGGGCAGTGCGGTCTTGGGCTAGGGCGGCAAGCATCGTGGCGCGTGTCGTTTGTGCCTGTTTTATCCAATCATGGTCATTGGGCAAAACCATTTCGGCTTGCGAGAGATAAGCGGCAACGACACCTAATTCGGTCACGAGATTAAGCAAGTTTTCGACGGCATCCAGCGCAGCGAGATTTTGAATTTGGGTGGCTACGTCGTCAAGCACTATGCGGAGGTTTTTGAGCTTGCCGATGGTATTGTACGGGCTTAAGGCTTCGGTGAATCCTTTTAGCGATTCCAAGCGTTGGCGGGTGTCTTTGGCCTCGTCTTCGCGCAATAGGGCTTGACCCCAAAGTATCAGGCGACTTTGCATATCCGTACCCGCCGTCAATACGCGGCGAACCAGTTTATCCAGTGCCTCATGCAGTTGTTTGACGGGTTCCTCGGAACCTTGGATAGCCATTTGCGCCAGACCGGGCGGAATGTCCAGCAGTTGGAACAAGGACCGCAACAATTCGGGGTTGATGGCCTTGGGTGCCTCGATGTGTTTGAACTGTTTGAGTTCGTCTAATGATCTTTCGGCAAGTTGCGAGAGTTTTCCCGAGTCGATCTTGTCCCCGGTTACGCTCAAGACAATATCACCCGAATAGACCAACCCGCCCAATACCACGACGAACAAGTCAGGCTCCAAACGGAATTTGACCGGGGAAAAATACTCGACATCCAAAGCCCCGGATATAAGCTCGCTACGGTTGATGACCTGGCCTTGGCCTTTTGCCTTCAATCGGTTTAACACGTCTTGTGCATAGCGGGAACGTAACGGCTCAATCCGGTCGCCATCAAGCATTTCCATGGCATCAAGAATGGCAATGGCATCTTTGGTTCTGGCTCCACCCGCCAATAATCGCAGGGCGTTTATGATTTGCGGCTTGCGGTTGGTTTCGGTCAACAGCAGGGAGAACGTCGGGTATTCCGGCGCAAGGTCGGCGAAACGCTGAGTCAGCGACAAGCCGGAAACGATGTTGACCACATCACGGAAATTGATGCGGTCTTCCGGGCCGAGTCTGGCTTTATCACGCAAGGAAATGCCACGCACCCAGTCTTGCAGGGATTTGGTTTTGCCTTGATGGGTAACCTCAAAAGCGGTCATCTGCTTTTCCTGCAACCATTTACTCATCAAGCGCAAAGCATCTTGGGTCTTGGAAAGATAAATAGCCTTGGCCCCGCCGCTGGTGGTGGTGGACAGTTCCAGTGCCGCCGCATAACGGGCGAGATAACTCTTGATGTTGGCATCCAAGCCTTTGAGCCTAAAAAACACTTCATCCCCCAAAGTCGCATCCTTGAACTTGGGTGGGTCAAAGGGTTGGATAAAATAAATATAGAAATCGCGGTCGGGCTGGGCGGTCGGGCGGTCATTCGGCGCACCAAAAAACAGATAGCCAATGCGTTCAACCCGGCGTTCCTGCCATTCGATTTGATATTGCCAGATTGGGTGGCCGGTGACATAGGTGGTTTCGTCAGTCCGCTCCATCAATTGCTTCATCGCACTGAAATAGGCGCGGTCTAGCGCGTCATCGGACAATGCCTCGGCCCGTTTGTCGATTTGAGCGTCGTAGTCGATGTCTTTTTTTAGATCGAGATAATATTGCTCGGTGTCCCCTGCCTTGGAGATAAACTGCCCGTTGACCGTCTTGATGATGGTTCCAAGGACGGTCACGACTAGCCCAAGCAAATCGACTGCCGGATCACCCCCCATGTCGGCAATGCCGACATGATAGAGGCATAGCGAGTCGCGCAATTCTTCCGCCGTTGGGCCAATAGGTATGTGAATATCACCCCCCGTGGTTAGACGGTGGATCGAAAGCGCATGGATGATTTGCAATGCCAGTGGCTTGTAGGCCGGTCGAGGGAAAGCTTGCTGTACACGCGATTCCAGCACTTCCGACACTCGAATCACTTCCTTGATGTTGGGGTCGCTGCGGAACACTGAGTTGTTGTGGATCGTCTGCCAGTAGTTGTCGTAAGTAATCAGGCCGGGACGATCTGCGGGAACATCCTTGTCCAGCACAGCCCGCATGGCCAGCGACAAGGTTTCCAGTGCGTTGCGCTTCTCTGCAAAGCTGATGCGTTCAAAGGTTCTGAGGTAATCGGGATGGACGGGGAATAGGCGAACGTATTCATCCATCCGTTCATTCATCGAACCATAGAATTTGGTGAATGGTGCCAGATGGGAACGGATTTTGTCTTGTTGGTCGGCTGACTTTTTCAACAAGCGTTCGGCGACAACGAAACTCACGTCTTGGCGAGCCAGCAGGACTTGGGCGAAACGATCCTTCACCCGGCGTAGGCTATCTGCGACATGTTGGAACCGGCCACTGTCGAAGATGGCTTCCTGCACACCGGCAACGAAACGGAACCGCAAATGTTTGGCGACTTCGCCAATCTCGCGTAGAAACGACAAATCCAATACAAGGTCATGGTCTTTGCGGGAGCGTAGATATTCAAGGAATTCGTCAACGACTAGGAGAATACCTTGGTCAGGATAGATTTCCTCAAACGCCGCCATCATTTCCTCAAAGGCGGTTTTATTATTGACGACCTTATCGGCTGACGGGAAAGAGTATTCCACGCCGCACTTGACCAGTAAAATTTCAAGCTGGCCGGTGATGATTTCACGCAAGGACATTTCGCTGGAAATCTCAATGCGGTGAACCTTGAACTTACCCGCAATCGCCGTTGCCGCCTCTGCCACCTTGGAATGGCGAAGCAATGGAATATAGGCTTCGTCTTCGGCTATCAGCGAAATCACCGACATCAAATGAGACTTGCCCGTGCCGTAGTTGCCGACAATCAGAATGCCTTTATGATCGACCGCATCATCAAAAGCCAGTTGCGGAAAGACCTGTTTGGCGATTCGTTCCGCCATGTCATCCGAAATGACATAGGTTGACACCAGCCGTTTGGCATCGTCCGGTCGGTTGGCATCACGCAGCGCAATGACGGATTCAATGGGTTCAAACTGAATGAGGTCTCCATAGTGCATGGGTGTCCTGCCTATTCCTGTTGTTCAATGCGAAGATGGACTACGCCCTCTGCGGCATAGTCCCGATATTCCGGGTGGTTGAGTTCCGCGTAAACGAGGCGACCGTCACGCAAATCTCCGGGCCATATTGCGATGACCTTTTTGATATGGGACTGCCGTTTAAGCAAGTCTAGCGGATTGAGTTTTAATGAAGCATCGAACAGCAGTTCGATATTGTCGATAAGCAGCAAATCACCTAGGGTGTGCTGTGCGATAAGTTCATGCAGGACTTCCGCCGATTGGAATTGCCGTTGGCGGTGTGACAACCCGATAAGCCGCCGTCCCAACGCGGCACCTAGGTTGAATGGCGCAATCCCTTTGCTTTCGCCATAAGTGCGGAGTAATTGGGTCTTCCCGCTTTTTGGCGGTCCAATGATAAGGATCAATCGGCTGTGTAAATCGCCAATGTTTGCCGTCAACTGCTCAAGGCGTGAAGGCATAAGCTTGGGTTTCCAGTTTTCAATGAATCAATCATGTGGCTTCATTGCATATTCTTTTTATTATTGTTGCTCTGTTTTTAACGCCAACATCTTTTCTGGCCATCTGCATCACTACCACTCGCAAGGGTTGCCCCAGCCCCCTGAACTGGATGATGTTCAGCCTCATATTCTTCGATCAAGTTTCCAAGGTGATTTGCAAGACTGGCTAACGGGTGTGTTTCGTCTGCCCCACCCGCATCAAGCACTGCATCCAGTGCTTCAACCATGGCTTGGTAATCCGCTTCGGTGTCGGGGTGTTGCAGCAAAGGCGCAACAAAAGGCCAATGAGCCAACGCGGTTGAAATTCTATCGTTCATTGCAAGCCCTCCTGTCGTTTCCAGTTATTTCTATCATAGTCAACGTGAGTCAGTATATACCGGATGAAGATTTTGCCGGTGTTAAAATGAATAGCTGCGATCAATCGTAGCTTGTTTCCTCCTATGTCGAACACGAATAGCTTTCCTACTTTATCGACACTGCCAAAAGTCAAACGGAGTTCTGAAAAATCTCGAAAGCTTGAACTTAGCATGGTTCTGTACCAATGATCCAAAGCCGTTGCAGACTCAGGATGTGCAGATTTTGCATCATTTATCCGTTTTTGAGTGATGACATGCATTGATTTGCTTATGGCTAATCCAGTAATAGTCGATGTAAGTAAACGCTTGAAATCCGTCCTTTTGCTAAACTCTGCGTTAGGTTGATCTAACGTAATGCTTACAGCAATGAATTTGAAGTGACCCAGTTAGATTTTTCATAAGAAATCCTGATTAGGAATAAATTGGCATCCTCTGGCATTTGCGCGAGGATAAACAATGGCAATCACGGAACGTTGGAAACAACGCATCGAAGGCTGGCAGTTCAGCGGCTTGTCGCAGGCCGAGTACTGCCGACGGCACGGGCTCAACGCCAACATCTTTTCTGGTCGTCTGCATCACTACCACTCGCAAGGGAAGTCCCGCCCGCCGGAACTGATCCCTGTCCAGGATTTCGGTCGACGATGAAACGGTGGATGCCGGAAAACTTTTGGCGTCCCACCCGTGTCGCCAGATCAAACCCATGATAATGAATGATATTTTGGTAAAGTCCCGAACATCAGGAGTTTTGAAATTTTGAATTCGGCTATTTTAGACCGTATTTTTTAGACCATAGCAGTTTGACCGGTCAAACTGCTTTATCGCAATAAGTTTCCATCCGTTTTCCCAAGCCATGCATAAAAGCTTCGTTCATCTTCATGGAAAGCAGTTTGACCGGTCAAACTGCTTTATCGCAGTAAGTTTCCATCCGTTTTCCCAAGCCATGCATAAAAGCTTCGTTCATCTTCATGGAAAGCAGTTT
>CAIYXP010000121.1 GCA_903930145.1 uncultured Methylococcaceae bacterium | reverse complement strand
TTCTCTTACCTCGGCGGCAGTTACCAGTGTTTCCGTCCCCGTCGGCAGTACCACTGGAGGCACTTCCGCATCGGTTGACAATGTTTGGAGCGTGTCGACACCACCGTATCCATTTAATGACACGCTTGGCATTGGAACCATTATTGGGCCAGCGATGGGGAGTAATTATTTTGCATTGCACGACCATCAGTACATCAGCCCATACGTCCCAGACCCGACACGGGCTGTGGTCAAATACACATTCGACTCCCCTACTATCGTCAAAGGGCTAGAAATCATTCAACATGTTAATGGAGTCACACAAGTTGAGGGCTTCTCTGGAAACAGTTTCGGTTCTCTAGCTTCTCTGGGTTCGGTGTTTGGTCCTCAAGGGGATGCGAAAGCTGTTTGGATATCGGACCCCCCTATGTGGGAGTATCCCTTTTATAATGGCCAATCTTACACTTTCGATTTTGGCAACACCACAATTGCAGGGTCTAAGTTCGAATTTATTGTGCGTAAAACATCTGCAGATGGTGGGTATGCCATCTTCAATGCCTACCCGCTGGATGTCAACGGCAACTGCATCCTAGGTGCTGTCGCGGCAGTCCCAGAACCCGACGAATACATGATGATGCTGATGGGCGCGGCATTGGTGGGTTTTCAGGTCAAGCGCAAGAAAAAGCTGGCTGAAACCCAAAACTAGCCAATCATGATCGAATAAAATTTAGAATTCAGAATTTCAAAAGGCCGCGCAAGCGGCCTTTTTTATACTTCTTACTGCACCGTTGAATTGTTGTTTCAACGGTGATTCAGCCCAAGTGAGATAACCTACTCCCCACCCTCCACCTGCCCCTTCGGCGGTTTCCGCAACTTGATGCCCAACTCGCGCAATTGCAATTCACTGACCGGGGCTGGAGCATCGAACAGCGGACACCAAGCCGATTGGGTCTTGGGGAAGGCCATCACTTCGCGGATGGAGGACGCACCGGTCATCAACATCACTAGGCGATCCATACCGAAAGCAATACCACCATGCGGCGGTGCGCCATATTTCAACGCGGTCAACAGGAAGCCGAATTTGCGGTTGGCTTCTTCTTCGCCAATGCCAAGTAGGTCAAACACGGCACTTTGCAAATCGGTGCGATGGATACGGATCGACCCGCCGCCAAGCTCCGTGCCATTCAACACCATGTCATAGGCGCGAGAGAGCGCCTTGCCGGGGTTGGCGACCAGTTCTCCTTGGCTACAATTGGGCGCGGTGAAGGGATGATGGATGGCAGTCCATCGATTCGCCTTGTCATCCCATTCGAACATGGGAAAATCAGTGACCCACAAAGGTTTCCAACCGCGCTCGACCAAGCCACAGTCATGCCCCAGCTTGACTCGCAACGCTCCCATCGCTTCGTTGACGATTTTGGCTTTGTCAGCCCCAAAGAAGATCAAATCGCCCGTTTTCGCCTCGGTACGCTGCAAGATGGCATTGATCGCGGCTTCAGGCATGAACTTCAAAATGGGTGATTGCAAACCTTCCAAACCCGCCGCCAAATCGTTGACTTTGACATAGGCCAAGCCTTTCGCCCCGTAAATGCCGACGAATTGGGTCAGTTCGTCGATTTGCTTGCGGGACAATTCATTGCCGTTAGGCAATTTCAACGCGACCACGCGGCCATCCGGGTCATTGGCAGGCCCTGCGAAAACCTTGAAATCCACAGCCTGCAACAGATCAGCCACGTCCACCAATTCCAGCGGTATGCGCAAGTCCGGCTTATCGGAGGCAAAGCGGCGCATGGCTTCGGCATAGGTTAAACGAGGGAAAGGATTGGGCAGATGCTCATGCAGCACTTCGTCAAACAGCTTGCGGATCATTTCCTCCATGACACCCATGATCTGGTCTTCATTCATGAAGGACGTTTCGATATCAAGCTGGGTGAATTCCGGCTGGCGGTCGGCGCGCAAATCCTCGTCGCGGAAGCACCGCACCACTTGGTAGTAACGATCCATCCCAGAAATCATCAGCAACTGTTTATACAATTGTGGGGACTGTGGCAAGGCGAAAAAGGCATTCTCGTGGGTACGGCTAGGCACGAGGTAATCACGCGCACCTTCCGGCGTAGCCTTGGTCAAAAATGGGGTTTCGATCTCATAAAACCCCTCATCATCGAGAAAGCTACGCAATTGGCGGGTGATGTCCCGGCGCATCCTGATGCGCTGTTGCATCAAGGGGCGGCGCAAGTCGATATAGCGATAGCGGAGACGAGTCTCTTCGTTGACTTCGATTTCACTTTCCACCGGGAAAGGAGGCGTTTCCGCCTTGTTGAGGATTTCCAAGCCAGTCCCAAACACTTCGACGGCCCCAGTAGGCATATTGGGGTTTTCCGTTCCCGAAGGACGGCGGCGGACTTTACCATGCACTTTCAGCACATACTCGCTGCGGGCACTCTCGGCTAATTTGAAGGCTTCCGGGAGATCGGGATCAAACACAACCTGCACCAAGCCCTCGCGGTCCCGCAAGTCGATGAAAATGACCCCGCCATGGTCACGGCGGCGGTGTACCCAACCACAAATATCCAATTCCTGTCCCAAATGGGTTTCGTTCAATTCTCCACAATAGTGGCTGCGCATAAGCTGTTCTCTGTTATTGTTACGGGAAAATAACCGAAATATTACGTTCTGGCAGGACTGTGTGCAAGTTCATATCAGCAATTAAGCAATTCATGCCCTAGCCAGAAGCGTTTGCCAGCCAGTTTTTTGCAACACCATCGATAGGGAAAATCAGCCCTCGGTGCTGGCTGAGGATTTTGATGCGCTTGTCGATGAGGAAGCCTTGGCTGTCTCCGTACTGGTTGCCTTAGCCCCTTCTCCAGATGACGAAGATGAACTGGAAGCATCCGACTTGTCACCCGCTATATTTTTCTTCTTGCCCCCACTCTTGAAGTCGGTTTCGTACCAACCCCCACCCTTCAGGCGAAAACCCGCAGCGGAAACTAATTTGTTTAGATCCGGTTTGCCACATTCCGGGCAAAATTTGAGCGGTTCCTCGCTGATTTTCTGGATCACTTCCAATTCGTGACCGCATGATTTGCATTGGTATTCGTAGATGGGCATAGTCTCGCTCCTTATGAAAAATTAATCGATA
>CAIYXP010000120.1 GCA_903930145.1 uncultured Methylococcaceae bacterium | reverse complement strand
TCAAAGCAAGCTTTGACGCTCCAACCCGAATGTCAAAGCAAGCTTTGACGCTCCAACCCGAATGTCAAAGCAAGCTTTGACGCTCCAACCCAAATGTCAAAGCAAGCTTTGACGCTCCAACCCGAATGTCAAAACAAGCTTTGACGCTCCAACCCAAATGTCAAAGCAAGCTTTGACGCTCCCATCCAGATTAATGGCTATGCTGCCGTTGCCTTGACCGAGAATTTAGACCTGCCGATGAAACCCAATCCTGCCGGGTTCTGAGTAATTTAATATAAGTATCGCTCACCGTATGGTCGGCGTGGTCGGCGGCATAGTCGGTCAAGCGTTCCCGTAAATCCTGTGCTTGTGGTAAAGGCAATCGGTGGGCTAAATACAAATAAACCCCACGAAAACGCGCATCGCCCATGTGTTGGTTTTGCCGTTCAATGGAATCGGCAAACGCTTCACTGAGGAAAAAATCTTGGATTTTGTCATGGCGGAAATACCACCGGGTGACGGTTTGCTTGTCCACCACATTACCCGACTCGACATCGCGACGAATCATCAAACGGTGCTTTGCCAGATAATCCAATTCGGTGGCCCAAGTTTCGCGTAATTTGCCCATCCACTCGTTTTGTTGGCGTAAGGTATAGACACTTTCGGCAAAGGCATGGAATGGGAAAGCTTGTCCGGCATTCTCTGCGGCATAATCGAGTGCCATTAGCTCGAAAAACTGTTGCTGCAAGTTGAACACATCCGGCATTTCTCCCCGCGCCAACATTTCACTGACCACCGACAAATCCAAAGGATTGGACAGCACCACACGCACCCGCTGAATGCTCTCCCCGTCTGCCTCCTGGGACAAGTGAAGGGCCAGAAACTCACTTACTTTCCGCTGGTATTCCTCGGTACTGAGTATCGCATCCTGCGGCAATGGTCGGGACGATAGGAAATCCGCAATGCGCTGTTCATCCAGTGCTTGCAATATCAGTGTTCGCACCGATGCGGGTGGCTCCCATTTCATCGGTTGCGAACTCAACAACAGATTGGCGCGAAAAAAATCTTCCGCAAATTGGGTAATCTGGGCGCGAACCTCCGGCGCTGCTTCGTTGAGACCATCGATATACACATCCAAAGCCCCGCTATAGATCAAGCTTTTCAAAAACCGCTCATCCTCGGCATAACCTTTCAGCTTGGCTTGAATCGCCATCAAAACGCCCTTACCACAACGCGGGGCTGGCAGATATACCGCCAACCGCTTCGATTGCTTTAAATGCTGGCGGATGAACGAAGTCTTGCCTAGGCCGGAATCGCCTTCCAACAACACCTGTCCGCGCAGCCTTGCCAATTCCTCCACCAAAGGGCGAGTAGGCTTGCCGGTGCTGGCCACGAGGCTGTCACGAAAATACGCCGTCTCGTCAAACTCGCTTAACCTCGCATCGGCAAGCAGAACCTCCCGAAATGGCGACAACAATCGACGCCGCAAGCGTGGCGACCAAGTGAGCAGAAACCCGACATAACCCAAACCGAGCAGCTTGCGCACCCATGGATTCCAGAAAAAAATCGCCTGAACCGGGCGATAACGCGGATAGGCGAAGATCAACAAGCCCCAAAACAACAGATGCAATACCCATCCTTTGCCAATCATAAGCAGGATTTTGGTATGTTCGTCTACTAAAAGGGCCTCTCTGAGCAAATTGGAGTTTGCTTGGTCATCGGCAGGCAGAAGGTTCCTTACCTTGACCACATCAGAGAGATTTAGCTCAGTGGAACCTTTTTTATAGACCAGACTGGCATTGTTATAGACTAAGCGGGAGATATTGTCGCTCATTTTTTCATGTAGCTTTGGCGCATTGGCTGATTTGTTTTCCCAGAAATAGAGGTATGCTGCTAATGCCCGATTGATCGTAGCCGTATCGGGTTTATCGTCAGGAGTTGGGGATGCGTACAACCAACGCAGGGCGGTCTCCACGTTTTCGTTACCGCCGCCAAGTACATGGGTAAAAGCCACTAATTCGGCATAACGTGAAGAATCATTTTCAGGGATTTCCAGGATCAATGCGAGGTTAGTTACTTCGTTGGCCTCTAAATTCAAGAGGGATTCAAGCGCAAAGTTGCTCTCACGGATTTCTTTGTTATTGATTCGTTTGGCTATTGCAGGGGCGTACTCTTTTGCTCCCAATTCGACGAGTGCATGGATCGCTTGATATTGCACATCCTCATTTTCATCTATAAGTAACCCCGCGATGGCTAACACTTGTTCTTTTCCGTTTAAAGCAGCTATCGCTGCGACTGATGATTCGCGTACTTCCGAACGCATGTCCTTGAGCCAAGGAACGATAGCGGATATTTGCTCTTTCGCTCCAAGCGCAACGAGTGCATCAATCGCCGAAAAGCGCACTGAAAAATCTTTATCCTTGAGTTTTTCGGCGATAGCTGAAACTTGATCTTTCGCACTTAACTTGGCTAAAGCTATTATCGCTGCAACTCGCACATACGCCTTACCATCATTGAGCTGTTTAGCAATAACAGATACTTGTTCTTTTGCTTCTAGCCTAGCAAGCGCATCAACAGCAGCCTGGCGCATATAACCATCTTTATCTTGGAGTAGTTCAGCAATATAAGATACTTTTTCTTTTGCACCTAATGCAGCAAGTGCCTCAACTGCCGCCACGCGTACTGATTCATTGTCTTTTTTTAGTACTTCAAATATAGCTGGTATTTGCTCTTTCGCGCCTAGCTCAGCTAGAGCTTTAACAGCAGCTATGCGTTTATTTCGATCTTGATCCTTAATCTGCTTGGCAATGGCGGACATTTGTTCTTTAGCGCCAAGCGATTTTAAGGCTTTAAAGGCCACATCCATCAAATGTCCTTCTTTATTTGCGAATAAATCGGCAATGGCAGGTGCTTGATCCTTCGCATCTAACCTAACGAGTGCTTCAATGGCTGAACTACGTATTCCCCACTCTTCATCTTTGAGCAGCTTGGCGATTTCGGGGATTTGATCTTTTGCGTTTAGCGTAGCGAGTGCCTCAATGGCTGTCCTGCGTATATACCAGTCTTCATCTTTAAGCATCTGGGCGATATTGGGAACTTGGCCTTTTGCGTCTAGCACAGCGAGTGCTTCAATTGCTTCCGCTCTCAAAAGATTATTTTTATTTAATAATTGTTCGGCAATAGCTGATATTTGATCCTTCGCACCCATTTCAGCGAGTGCTTCGATAGACATCTGCCGAATAGGGTCATCTTCAGCTTTGAGATTTTTAGCTATTACGGGAACATATTCCTTCCCCACAAATGCCCAAGCCTCGCGACAATAACCCCGCAGCAAAACCTCTCCTACCACTTTAGGATCACGGTCAGCCAACGCCGCCGCACAGCCTTTAATCCGCCATTCCGGCGGTTTCTCTGCGGGTTGGGTCGGTGCATCCTCACCCCATGTAAAACCAACCCATACTGATAACGCACATAATCCTGCCGCAACTTGACTTATTGTCTTTGCCATCTGCCTCATGTCTTCCCCTTAAGCACTTATCCAATACCGCTGCCATCAATGAATGCCACTACTTTCCCCAGAATCATCATTGAATTTAACCAAATTCAGCAATAATTGCAATTTGCCAAGACAGCCCGGATGAAATGCAATGGAATCTGGGGGTTCTTAGCTTGGTCTGATGCGTTGATGTTACTCACGATCCGTTAAGCCGGATAAGGCTGGAGCGTCAAAGCTTGCTGTGACAGGCAAAGCGAGCATTGACGCTCCAGCCCGAATGTCAAAGCGAGCTTTGACGCTCCAGCCTAGGGCATCGGAATTCATGTCATTATTTCCCCTAAACCGGTTTATCAGTGAACCTCATCATGGTCAGGCTTTCCAGAACAGCAACAGCCAATCAAAGCTCCAATTCCGCCCCGCACTGCCGTAGCCATTCCTTACGGTTTCGATAATCGGGCAAGACCTTATCCACTTCGTTCCAAAATGCCAATGAGTGGTCACGATGATGCAAATGGCAAAGTTCGTGAACCACGATATAGTCGATGATCGTCAATGGGGCCATCAAACACTTCCAGTGGAAGTGTAGGTCGCCATTTTTCAGGCAGGATGCCCAGCGATAGCCAATGTCCTTGATTTGAACTTTTCCCGGCGCTACCCCCACCTTGCCGGAAAAATAGGCCACGCGCTTGGTCAAGCGGTTCAGCCCCTTCTGTTGATAGAAATCGTCAAAAACCCAATAAGGGGCTTCCTTGTCCCCGGTTTTGATGATGGAACGCAGCAGACAGAATCGCCCATCTTTGAGTTTCAGCGGCTCGTCCTGCTCGTTGACCAATAACAAACGATAATGGCTACCCAAGTAAGGAAATGACTCGCCGTTTACCCATTCGCGGTAAACTTTTTTCGAGTTCAGTTCGCGCCACTCGGCCAAATTGCGGTATATCCACATCCGTTTGCTTAATACGGTTTCGTCACTCGCACACATTGCCGCAACCCCCCCGTTCCGCGTTGCTTGCCTTCCCTCATCGTGTACCTGGTAGGTTAAAGGAAGCCATTGTCAGATAGCGGTCGGTTGAGTTTACGCGAACGAGGGAACAAGTACCGCCATTGCCGGTAAGCGGGTGAAGTTCGCGTAACACCACCAAGGCTAGGGAAAAGAGTAGAACTACTTGCCGTGTCCTGCGCCGCGTTTCTCTATCCTTCCTCAGGCAACCCAGCACCTGATGCGGGGTGATGCTGGCAATCGGCTGTTTTCCAATCCAAAGGAAAATATCTTTTTCGAATCGGGCAATGATCTTGTCGGCATGGCTTGCCGTCCATTGCTTGATTTCCTAGGACGGCATAAACAAAAAAGCCAGCAATTACGCTGGCTTGTCCACTCCGTAGGAGTTGGTTTGAAGGGTGATTGGTGGAGGCGGCGGGGATTGAACCCGCGTCCGCAAATCCTCCGCCTTTGGCTCTACATGCTTATCCCACTCATTGGATTTAATCGACTTCCGCCCGAGAGGCAGGGAGAAAAACCGACGATTCCGGTGTTGTTTAGCGCATCCACCCCGGAAGAGCTTCAGCGCGAGCTTACAATTGGGTTACCCCCGGAACCAGCCGCCTATAAGCGGGCCGCTGGCCGAAGGCTAGCTGACTTAAGCAGCTAGAGCGTAGTTGTCGTCGTTGGCAACTAATTGTTTGCAGATGGATTTACGAGGTATCCTGCACCTCGGCATGCACCTAGGGTTTTGCGATCCACGTCGAAGCCATGTCGCCCCCTTGTACGTTTTGACTGTGTAACTTGAATTAAGTTTTCAATGTTTGGTGCGGATGGTCGGATTTGAACCGACACGACTTACGTCACCACCCCCTCAAGATGGCGTGTCTACCAATTTCACCACATCCGCAGTTTGACAATTATTTACCACCGGGCAGGACTGGCGGTTGATCGGGAAGATCGCTCTTGATAGGCGGAGCTAGTGGCTGATTGCCTATTGGCGGAAGATCTGTCTTGACCTGTCCAGAAACTGGTGTTTCCAGAATGTCTTGCCCCTTATTATCTTGCCTAGCGCCCAAATATGCAAGAAGTATGCTTGTCGAGAAAAACAGAATGGCAAGTATGGCAGTGCTACGGGACAAAAAAGAGGCAGTGCCTCTCGCTCCAAATACCGTATTGGACGCTCCACCACCAAAGCCCGCACCAGCATCGGCACCACGACCCTGCTGAAGCAATACCATACCGATAATTGCTATGGCCACGATGACATGTAGAATGGTAAGTACTTGAACCATATGTCACCTAAGCAGAATGACAGATTTTCAAGAATGAGTTGGCATCCAGCGATGCGCCCCCAATAAGGCCACCGTCTATATCAGGCATTGAGAACAAGGCTGCTGCATTGTCACCCTTTACGCTTCCCCCGTAGAGAATTTGAATTTTTTCCGCAACACTGGCATCAAGTTTTGCAATTTTGGCTCTGATCCAAGCATGAACTTCTTGAGCTTGCTCTGTAGAGGCAGTTTTGCCGGTTCCAATTGCCCAAACCGGTTCATAAGCAATGACTGCTTTGGTCAAAGAATCGACACCAGAAGAATTAAGAACGGCATCAAGCTGTTCGCCAATTACTTCAAATGTACGATCAGATTCACGCTCTTCAAGTGTTTCACCGATGCACAAGATAGGAACAAGTCCATGCTGGATGGCTTTGGCATAGCGAGCGGCAACCAATGCACTGGATTCACCATAAACCATACGCCGCTCTGAGTGTCCGACGATAGCCAGAGCGCAACCCAATTCCAATAACATTGGCGCAGAAATCTCACCCGTGAATGCTCCCTCGTCTTGGTCGGCTACATTCTGTGAGCCAAGAAGCACGGAGGAACCCTTCAGCAACTCGCTCGCATCAGGAAGATGAACGTAAGGTGGGCAAACGCCTACGTCAACATTGGCGAGTTGGCCCAAACCTGCCAAAATTTCTCCCAGAAGAGCACGCGTCTTGTCACGGCTACCATTCATTTTCCAATTACCAACCACTAAGGAACGACGCATTTCATGTTCTCCACGAAATAAAAGTCTTCATTTTAAGCAATTCATGTGATTAAATCAACATTGACATTTTTTTTGTATTTTGCTTCTCAACATCTACAACAAATAAATTTCTGATCATTTTTAAGTATCGACACTTCAATGCTTAACGCCATATATCGTAGGGTAGGAAAACATTTGGCTCCACAAGGAGAGAGATCACGTTTGAGCGTATTAATTTATCATCGAGTTCTACAGGAAGAAGACCCACTTTTTCCAAATGAAG
>CAIYXP010000119.1 GCA_903930145.1 uncultured Methylococcaceae bacterium | reverse complement strand
TATTATTTTTATATACTTTATAAGTCGTCGCTTCCCTAGATACCTAAATAGAATAGTTGCATTAGGTGCAATAGCATGGATAGTGTTAGGCGTTTATTTAAATACTGTATATTTTATCAACTGAATCAAATCAGTTCGTCGGTGCAAAAATAATCTCATGCTTGCTTGTCTCCGGCAAGAAAGACAGGGGAAGCCCGTCCTGCCAAGCGCGTTGCTGGTCCCGATAATGTTCCGACAGGGGATGCCCAGACTGTCCGCCTGGCATATGCAGAATGCCTTGATCAGGGTAGCCGGGTGAAACCACCATGCGCTCGGTGGCCCCGTGCCCATTGCCCGCAATTCGCACACAGAATCCAGAGCAACCTGACATTTCCCGTTCCTCCATATCCAGCACTGGGGAAAGGAAGGGCATGGATTTGCTAAATGAATGGCGGATCGGAACACGATTGATCTCCCCCCACGTCAAATCGGACAATGTTTTCACCCCGTGTCGCTGCTTCAATTCCTTCAAAGTTTCGACTAAGGTTTTCAGAAGCAAATCCTGCCAATCGCGGTATTGGGGGTTGGGCAGGGTAGCTGGAATTCGTTCGGTCAATAAGGCGCGCAGAGGGGTTTCCAATTTTCGCCAAGCGTAATAAAAATCCGGGTCGGTCTGCCTACAACGAGCTACCATGGGCGCGAACACCTCGGCTGACAATTTTTCCCGCCAACCCCATAACAAGCCTATGCCCAAACTATCGGCATCCATGCGACCGTTCCAAGCCTCGATATATTGACGCGCTTCTGCCAACTCAGGGTCTTCCCGGTATGCGCCACCCATCATTTTTAGTGCCAGATTGCGGTAAAATTCGAAAAATTCGCTGCGGGTGTCGAGTTGGATGGAAAACATATCCCGCTCATCCATTTTTTCCAATTCAGCCAAGCGTTGGGCGATTCGGTGAGCCCGGTAGCCATTGGCTTGGTTGTGGGCGAGTATGTATGGATAGTCACTGCCTACCGTGCGATTATTGGCTGTGGCAATGAATCCTTCGGGTGGATCGATCAGGCGTGGCAGTTTGTCCGGGGGAATATAGCCATTCCAGCCAATGACTCCATCCGCCCATGATTGACTGATTGAACCGTCGAAACCTTGGCGCAGGGGATAATGGCCCATTAAGGTCCAAGCAATATGGCCTTGGTTGTCGGCAATGACTACATTCTGCGTCGGCCCGCCCGAGCGGTTCATGACTGCCAAGGCTTGTTCCAAGGTCTCTGCGCTCTCCATGTCCATAAGGCTAAGATCAACCCCGGAACTTTGCAAGGCCGTCCAATGGATGGCAACCGCTTGGCCTAACAATGGTTTTTCCAACAACGGACCCCAGATCGTGCCGGTCAGAACTATATTCTCCGAATCCCCGCCTTTGACCCTGATGATTTCTTTCCTTCGGTCAAAATTCCGCCAGCCATTCGGGGCTTTGTATTGTTCCGGGTTGTCCGGGTTGACTTGCACCTTGACCAAATCCGCCACATCGGCATCGGTATTAGTGAACCCCCAAGCCACATGACCATTGCTACCCACGATTAACAACGGCAAGCCCGGTAAGGTGACTCCATTCAATACTTTCCCCTCATAGTAGAAGTTTGCCCGATACCAAATGTTAGGGATGCCTAGGCTCAAGTGCATATCGTTGGCAAGAATGGCGCGACCGTCACGAGTTTTCACACCACCCACCACCCATTGATTGGAGCCTATCACCCGGCCTAGCGAATCGACACTGCCAGCGATGACATCCGCCTGACCCATGCTTGCCCATTGTTCAACGGGAATCGGTTGCTCCGGGCGACGGGCTTGCGTTCCACCGATCAAGACGGTGTCAAAACTGTCCACGTCGGGTGTCAGGAACTTCACCATATCCTTGGGTAGGGCTTTTTCCATCACGGTTAGCATCCGTTCCTCTTCCTCGTTGGAATTGAGCGTTTGAAACATGGCAATACCCACCAAAAGACTATCTTCTTCTCGCCAAGGTTCTGGACTGTGTCTCAGTAGGATGAATTCCGGCGGTAATACAAGGGTATGGTCAAGAAAAGCATTGACCCCTTCAGCATAGACGGCAAGGGCATGTCGTTGATTTTCTGGCAGCACTGCTAAAATTGAACGGGCCATCTGCTCAAAACCGTAAGTGCGTTGCCGCTTGTCCAAAGGCAGCGCGGCGGGTCCAAACAACTCGGCAAGCCTTCCAGCGCTCTTACGGCGAATCAATTCCATTTGGAATAGCCGGTCACGGGCATGAATCCAGCCCAAGGTTCGCATGGCATCATCTCGATTGGAAGCGTGGATACTAGGGATGCCCAAGCTATCAGAAGCCACTTCGACCTTGTCTTTCAAGCCGGATAAAACCACTTCACCGTCTAGCTTAGGCAAAGACAGCCACAAACCGGCAAACAGCATACTCACTATTGCGATTGACAAAAACAAGAACCCAACCAATAATCGTTTTAAAAACATGAACATACCCTTGTATAATTTGGTAGATCAATGCTTTGATCTGACCAAAATGACCAGTAAACCGCTTGACAAAACAGAGAAAAACCTATATGAAAATCATTTGATAGCTTTCTTCCATTGGCAAACTTTCGTAATTCAAATGGCGTATTTCTTTTATTGAACTGAGGAAAGCTGTCATCATTTTAACTGTTCAAGGAGAAAAATCATGTTTATAAGAATGATGGTAATTTTAGGGTCTTTATTGGTGCTATGGAGTAGCGGGGTTGAATCAGCTGATTTGAACGCCGGATTGGTGGGTTATTGGAGTTTTGACGATTGCAAAGCGACGGATAGCAGCGGCAATACTTATCATGGAACTTTACACAGCAGCAGCCAGACGTAAAGGGTCCGTATTATGCAAAAATTAGATTTAGACAAATTACCCGACTTCGCCCAAAACGAATTGTGCGACTTCTATCAGTTTCTTTTGCAAAAATATGCCGAGGAACCATTGCAACAATGCGAGGAGAAAATACCCCTTGCGCCCCGTCTAGTAAAACCATTTGAACCATTATCCCGTGAAGCAATCTATGAGCGATTAATATTTCGTTGACTCCAATATTTGGCTTTATGCATTCATGGATAGCACATCTCCTAAGCGTACTAAATCTATCCAATTGATTGATAAAAATGGAATTATATTGAGTACACAAGTAGTCAATGAGGTTTGTGCCAATCTTTTGTGAAAAGCCAGCTACACCGAGCCTGAAATCCAACAAACCATTAATAATTTTGAAGCTCGTTATCCAATTTTGATAGTGAATATTGACAACATTCGTCACGCTTCTCATTTACGGACTGCATATTGCTTATCCTATTGGGACAGCGTTGTCATAGCAACGGCGATTGATGCAAAGTGCAATATAGTCTATTCTGAAGACATGCAACACGGGCTTCACATTGACAATTTGACTATCATAAACCCATTTATTTCTTGATGGTTCCTCTGCCTTGAAAATGATTACTTAACTTGATAGCTCCTTGGGATTATTTACTTTTTGAACCACAACCTTTTCCCTCTCTATAATTTTTCTAAATGCTTCGCTTGTTGTCGCCCAATCCACCACATCCACCTTCCACGGCAAGTCAGATTCAGTGAAATCATTTTCCAGTGCTGCACTGACTGCGAGGTTTAGTGCTTGGTTGGAAATTATAGCCAAATCCAAATCGGAATAGGGCTTTGCAGTCCCTTTGGCACGGGAACCAAATGCCCATATTTCATATTCAGGCACATGCTTTTGTAAGATATTGCGGACTATATTCCAATGCTTGGTGGATAGGTTGATGGGCGGTTCAAGCATTCATCGCTTCCAATTTTTCTAAAAGTAAACCAGCATCTTGGATGAACACTAAAGTTTCCTGATAAATCTGCCGTGCTTTCTCATGATCGTAAGGTTGGGAGGTGATATTTCGCATCTTGCGGTATTTAAACCATGCCTCCACATCGGCAATCAATCCTCTCTCAGCCGCTGACCGCAGCAGATTCCGAAACTCCATTTGATCTACATCAGTAGGGCTATCCGATCCAATCTCAAGTCGCCGCCGAATCATCTTAATACTAATTTCATAAACGAATTCAAAGTTTTTAATAACACCTGCAATAAGGGTGTTCTGAACTGGGCTGGACTGTTGATTGAACCATATTGGATTACTGACCACACCCAAGCCATCTCGCAAAGAGGATATTGCATCCTGTAGGGCGCTTAAATCTAACAAGGCGGGTTGTTCTAACGTCACAATGGCTCCAGAGTCGGCAACATCTTGCCCTGGTTTAAAATACCATTCGGATCAAACTGGCGCTGGATGGAGCGCATCAAATCCATGGAAACAGCATCCAATTCCCTGTCTACATAATCCCGCTTGACCAAGCCTATGCCATGTTCGCCGGACAAGGTTCCGCGCAAACCTAAAACCAAATCAAATACCTCGCTTAAGGCTTCCTCGGCTTTTTCTTGTTGACCCGGTTGGTTAGGGTCGAGTAATAGGTTGACATGGATGTTGCCATTGCCCGCATGGCCGAAATTGACGATAGGGATGCCGTGCTGTTTGGACAGGCTGTTTAACCCACTAATCAGGGCCGGTAGTTCGGTGACCGGCACGACCACATCCTCGTTGATTTTGCCGGGGGCGACTTTACGGAGTGCCGGGGATAACGCCTTGCGGGTACGCCAAAGCGCCTCCACTTCCTTTGCGTCACGGGCAATGCTGAAATCCAAAAGCCCTTCAACCTGGGCAGCTTGGGCGATGCACTCCGCTGCCGCATCCAAACCGGATAATGGCCCATCCACTTCGATCATCAATAAGGCCCCTGCCCCGGTTGGCAATTCCACATTGGAATATTGGCGGATCATATCAATCGCATTGGCATCCATGAACTCCAAGGCGCAGGGGTTCATCGGTTGGGCCATGATGCGGGCAATGGCGCAGGTGGCGGCATCGACATTGGCATAGACCGCCCGCATCGTGCGGATGGATTCAGGCAATGGGGTCAGTTTGAGGGTGGCTTCGGTGATGATTGCCAAAGTGCCTTCGCTGCCGACGATGAGCCGGGTCAAATCCAAACCGACCACACCTTTGCTGGTGAAAACGCCCGTACTAAATTCGCGCCCATCGCCCGTCACGGCGCGAAGCCCAAAAATATTATCGCGAGGCGTGCCATATTTCACGGCACGTGGGCCAGCGGAGTTGTAGGCAAGATTGCCGCCTATGCTGCAATAAGCCGCGCTGGTCGGGTCGGGGGGCCAGAAAAAGCCCAAGGGTTTTAGCGCATCTTGCAAGGCTTGGTTGGTCAGCCCCGGTTCCACTACGGCAAAGCGGTTGTCTGGGGCCAATTCGACGATGCGGTTCATGCGTTCCAGCGACATCGTCAAGCCGCCCTGCAAGGGCACGACAGCGCCCGTAGTGCCAGTTCCACGTCCACGCGGAGTCAGTGGGACGCGAAATTCATTGCATAAGCGAACAAGTGCCACAACATCCTGATGGCTGGTTGGGAAAACCACTACGTCAGGCAATGCGTGTTTTTTGGAATTGTCGTAGCCGTAAGCCCAGCAATCGGCGGGGTCAGTATGGATGGAACCCGCGGGCAAGATTTTCCTTAGTTGGGCAAGGAAATCGACTCCAATGACCATGGTTTATTCGCCGAACAATTGATGGTCGATCAAATCGCACAAGCAGTGCGAGATAATCAAATGAGTCTCCTGTACCCTTGCCATTGATGGGTTGGGAATGCGTATCTCGATGTCGCTGTCCGTCAATAAAGGTGCCACCGCACCGCCATCACGTCCGGTTAGGGCAATGACGGTCATGTCACGGTCATGGGCAGCGGTGACCGCACTGAGAATATTGGCCGAATTGCCGCTCGTGGTGAATGCCAGCAAGATGTCATTAGCGTGACCCAAAGCACGAATTTGTTTGGAAAACACTTCATCATAAAGATAGTCATTGGTGATGGAGGTGAGGGTGGAGGTGTCGCAGGTCAGCGAAATGGCCGGCAGACTGGGTCGCTCGCGCTCGAAGCGGTTGAGCATTTTCGATGAAAAATGCTGGGCGTGGGCCGCAGACCCACCGTTTCCGCAAACTAAAATCTTGCCGTCGTTGATTAAAGATTGGGCGATTTTTATGGCGGCGATTTCAATCAATTCAGACAAATTGGCTTGGGCTTCCTGGCTAGTTTGCAGGCTCTCGTTAAAATGTTGGTGGATGCGTTCTTGCAGGGTCATGGCGTTCAGTGGCTAGTGGTCAATATGGCTAATGGTCAGCGGCTAGTGGTTTTAACGGGTCACTAGCCACTTCTTTCATCCCGCTTGAAAAGCGTCTTTGATCCATTGTATCTCAAGCTTGCCTTGATCGGGCGAAACTGCCGCCACATCGAAGCGGGCTGGACGATCAATGTGTTTCGCCGCCAGATAATGCGAGGCAGCGTGTATCAATCGAGCTTGCTTGTGGCGGTCAACACTTGCCAAAGCCCCTCCGAAACGCTGGTCAGAACGGAAGCGGACTTCCACGAACACGATTTTGCCTCCATCCCGCATAATCAGGTCGATTTCACCGCCACGGCAACGATAGTTTCTCTCCACCAGCACCAAGCCTTGGGATCGCAAAAAGGCCAATGCGCTATCTTCGGCGTGCTGACCTGCGGTTAAATGGTCGGCAGTGGGTTGTTTTCCGAATAGCATTAGGGTGTAGGCGACATGGCACTCGGTTGCAGGGAAGGCGCGATGCCACGCGGTTGCAGGGTGTTGCCTTCAAACTGTGCGCAGTGCAATTGACGATTGACCCGGTTTCCATTCAGGGTCAAAACGCCAGTCGCGCCTGAATATCTGCCTTGCACGCCATTTTTCAACAGATTCAGTTCTGGGATCATTTGGTAGGCATCGATACCCATCGGCAGCAGACGCAAATAAACCTCAGGGGTTTGTTGCGCCACAGCCGACATTGATTGACGGGACAGCACCCCTGAATCGTTGCCTAACAACCAAGGACTGTCGCAAAAAGTCACCCCGGACAAGTCGGCATTTTGTGATCCATTGGCTTGACCATTGAAGATCAGTGAGGTTGCATAAACCGGGATGCGACTGGTTTCTTGGTTTTCAATATGGGGGTTGAGTAGCTTGCCATCCCTTGAGTCGGCAATCATGAAAATAAATTCAGGTGGGAGTGCGCTGGGTGCTGAAGCATCCCCGCCCGGCACATTGGACACCAGTTTTTTTGCGGTTTCGGAATAGTCCGCGGCACCGGGTTGGTAGGTTTTGACGTTGGCAACTTTGCCCCCCAAGCTTTTCCAATAACTGTTGAAATGGCTAATCATGCGCTGGCCAAAAGCCGAGTTGGGTGCCAATAGCAAAGCATTCTGCCGCCCGTCAAACCAAGCCAAGCTGGCAGATTGTTCAAGCTCATGTTCAGGGGTCAGCGCAAATTGGTAAAGTCCTTCGCGATTGTTAGCCTCGGGCGCTTGATTCAGTGCAAGGACGGGTACAGTGAAGTCGCCATTTCTTGCCAATGCGACCACTTCATCTTTAAGCAAAGGGCCAATCACAAACCGTGCCCCGTCTTCGACCAGCTTCCGGTAAATGGACCCTACATCCCCGCCTTGAGTATCGACAAAGCGCAACTCAGGCCGTGTAGGGTTGGTGTCGGCGTTCCATGCGGCGTTCAACCCGGCACGGACAGCTTGGGCAGCTTGAGCATAGGTGCCGGAGAGTGGCAGCATGACACCGATTATCCCGTTGGTTGCAGTCGGAGTTGCCGACGCGGGGGCGGCAGTGGGTGCGGCTGAGGTTGAGGGCGGTGCGAGCTTGGGCTGTATAGGCTCGGGAGTTGGGGCAACCGGAGCGCCAACCGAAGGTTTCAACGGGGTGATTTCAACGGAATTGCCCTTCTTGCCCGAAAAACTATCCAAAAACGTGCCATTGGCGGGATGGCTGGGATATTTTATCCGCCATGCTTGGATGGCCGCATTGCGGTTTGCCTCAGGGCCGCGCAGGGCGATGACCAAAGCCATCCAACCCCCTAGAGTGCCTTGACTGCTGGGTTGCAGATCGGTAAGGACCTTATAGGGCAAATGATTGAGCGCATCGTAAATGGCCTCGTTATTCTTTTGGATGGCATCGGCATTATTGGTTAATTGTCCGTAATAAACCCGTTCCCTGGCACATTCCAGCATATTGCCTAACTGATTGTAGGCTGAAGCACGCAGTATGTGATAATGCGCTCGCAAGGGAGAGGTCAGAAGCTGGTAATTGATGCCATCCAGCATAATCATGGCTTGGCGGGCGTCGCCTTGGTTCAAGTCAAGCCGGGCACGCAATAGCGCGTATCGTTGCCGGTCGCTTTCCTCCAGTTCATCCGGCTTGATGGCCCCCAACAGGGCGCGGGCCGCCCGGTCATTGCCTGCCCTCAATTCGGCATCGGCGGCCAGCAAGCGGTAATAGTCCGCACCGTCTCCACCGCGTTCGGCTAGGCGTTGGTAAATTTGCGATGCGCCGGCGTAGTCGCCATTGCGGAATCGCTCGCTTGCCTCGGCGATGAGCGGAGTGTCGCGATACCTCGTCGATTGGCTGGCACAAGCGGCCAGGATGAGGGTGAGGCTTAAGGTCAAAACCAGCTTGGCGATGGACATAGCAATAACATTAATCTTTTAGTTTGGGGATAAAAACATGGCGGACAATCCTAAAGGCATACTATACCTAGTTGCAACTCCAATCGGCAATCTGGCTGATGTCACTTTCCGCGCCGTTGAGGTTTTACAAGGGGTTAGCTTGATCGCCTGTGAGGATACCCGCCACAGTCGGCCTTTGTTGGAGCGTTATAATATTGACAAACCTTTGACTGCATTGCATGAACACAATGAAGAGGC
Source organism: uncultured Methylococcaceae bacterium (assembly GCA_903930145.1). GTDB lineage: Bacteria > Pseudomonadota > Gammaproteobacteria > Methylococcales > Methylococcaceae > Methylumidiphilus. The sequence goes on along the minus strand of CAIYXP010000119.1, from coordinate 8,111 downwards.
TGCCTCCGCCAAACTATTGGAAAAGTTAGAACAAGGTGAGTCCCTAGCCTTGATTTCCGACGCGGGAACTCCCCTCATCAACGACCCAGGTTTTCCCTTGGTCAGGCTGGCGGTGGAGCGTGGGGTACGGGTCGTGCCGGTTCCAGGGGCTTGTGCCTTGGTTGCCGCACTATCGGTAAGCGGCTTACCCACCAGCCAATTTGCCTTTCTGGGGTTTCCTCCGCGTAGCTCGTCGGCCCGGCGCAGCTTATTGGAAAGTTTGGTCGATGAATCGAACACATTGATTTTTTATGAATCCAGCCATCGGGTATTGGAATTCGTCAAGGATATCGCTTTCGTGTTTCCAGTACAACGCAGGATTGTCATTGCCCGCGAGCTAACTAAGCTGCATGAAACCATTCTACGCTGCACAGTTGCTGAGGTGGTCAGCAGGATCGAAAATGATCCATTTATGGAAAAGGGAGAGTTTGTCGTTCTAATCGAAGCTGCGACGCGAAAAACCAAGGATGAATTGACGGAGGAACAATTACGGGTGCTTAAATTATTGCTGGGGGAATGCTCGGTCAAAACCGCTTCTTCATTGGCCGCAAAAGTCACCGGGGCAAGAAAGGAATTGCTGTATCAGGCTGCGCTTAGGCTGGCTGATAAAACCAGTTAGCATTCACTACAGTAGGTGCCAGTTCCTTCGCAAATAAAAAATATTTGCGAATGAATTCGCACCCACAGAGCTTAGGATTGCTTATTGCCGCCCAGTCCGTTCCGATTGGCGTAATGGGGGTAGTGGTTGTTGACTGACAGGTTTTTTGGGAGCATCTTCGGCAGCTTTTTTGCTTAACATATCGTCCCAAGACGAATATTGTTTGAACTCCGCATCGCCAGCGGCTATTTTCGCTTCGACTTCCTTCTTAGCCAGTTCAATCACCTCCACGGGTGATTTGCCGCTTACGGTATTCGCAAAAGCGTTTTCGCCTTCTTGCTCGCGGAATTTTTGCAGTAATCCCAATGCAACATCAAAGACATGGCGTTGTTCCGTAGCCATGCTATGTCTGACATCTTTTAGCGATTGCATGACTTTTTTATCGGTGGAACCATGTATCTCAGAGCTGTTGAAGCGTTTCAAGACAGGTGGCGCAAAAAAAATGAGCGCCAGTACCACCATGAAGGCGAGGAGTACTTTCATTAGCATTAGCCGTTCTCCAATGAGTTTGTTATTAAAGTGATATATATTTCGTTGTTTGCAAAGCGTGTACAATTTTGGACTTTATGAAATGCGGAAGGTTCTCCTTCGGCAGGTTAATTCATTCATTTTCGACGAACCTCCAACATGAAATTGCATTTTATCGGGTTGTTTATCTTGGTCACGCAGCTAGTGTCATGCCACCACTCAGCCGACGTTTACATGCTCAAGCGGGATGAAATTATAAACCGGTATGCTTCGGCAATCCGCTGGGGCGAATTCGACAAGGCAGCCCAATTTCAGAACCCTGCCTTCAGAACAACGCCAGACAATGTTTGGTTAAAAAACATACACATAGCATCCTATGATATAGTCTTTGTGGACGAAAAACCCGGAGGTAAGATTGTGGAAAATACCGTTCAAATCCGCTATTTTCTCGAATCGGAGGGTATCGAAAAATCCATTACCGACCACCAAGTTTGGAGTTTTGACGAAGAATTTGACAAATGGATGCTTAATTCTCCCCTACCCGCGTTCCGTTAAGACAAACTACTCTGGCAAAGTTCCCAAGCAAGCGTTAAACTAAGTTTGGAGTTGGTTGGACAGTCGCTGTCCGCGCTTGCGCGGAGGGAGGAAAGTCCGGGCTCCATTGGGCAGGGTGCCAGGTAATGCCTGGGAGGCGCGAGCCTACGGAAAGTGCCACAGAAAATATACCGCCTATTTTCCGTTGGGAATAAAAGGTAAGGGTGAAATGGTGCGGTAAGAGCGCACCGCGCTATCGGCAACGAGAGTGGCAGGGCAAACCCCACCCGGAGCAAGACCAAATAGGGGGGCAACGGGTTCGTCCCGAATGTGTGGCCCGCACGGTCCCCGGGTAGGTTGCTTGAGGCGCTTGGTGACAAGTGGCCCAGATGAATGACTGTCCTAGACAGAACCCGGCTTATAGACCGACTCCACCTTTTTTCATTGGCCCGTTTCTACCGGCGTTTTGCAGAGTGTCAGAGCTTTGCATTGACGTTTACACGAAGGAAATCATGAATACCGTTGAAATTTTCAAGCGGTTGAAAATTGGCTTATCCTTAGTCGTAGGCTTGGGCTTGGGCAAACTTGCTGCTTCATGGGACGAGGAACACGATTCCTTGTTATTCAGCATCGCTTTTCTAATCGGAGCCATCGGAACCCAAGGCGTTTTCCGTTTGCTAGACCTTTGGCAACAAAAAAAGCGCGATCAGTAAAGTTTTCCAGGGCGACATTCCTACCGTCATGGCGATGTGAATGCCACCCTATGAGGCTTTCGGCCATTACCGGTACATCGGTTCCAAATCCAAGCTTTCCTTATTCTTTTTGAGCTTGCCCTCTTGCAAGGTTTGCACCGCCACCCATAGGGCATCGCCTTCCCAAGTTTCACCGGCATGACTGTAGAGCACCCGGTTGATATGTCCAATTTCCACCGCCAATTGGCCTCCGCCAAGACTGGCAATTTCTGCCAAGGTAGCGGGTTTTTGCTCAGGCCAGTAAGCCTTTGCCCATTGCAGCAAAGCTGTTCTCGCAGCGGCAGGGTCGTTGTGGGTGCAGGCTGAGCGTAATGCCTTGCGGGCTATGGCAATATCTGTGGACGGTTCAGTTTTCGGTGACGATTCAGATGAAGGAGCCGCCATCGTTTTCCTGCTTGTCCACCACCAGCCTAGTCCAGTGAAGAACCAGCCAACCCCAAAGGCTAAGGCCAGCCAGAACCAGATGGGTTTTGAAAGGTTTGCTTGAGTCGTTGAACCGTTGGCTGTGGCAGGGGAAGATTCGGTCGATTCCCTGGAAATAGGATTGTTTGGCGCGGCTTGGTTCAAGGCTTCGCCGGACGCTTCCACCACTAGGGCCACTTCGGGAATTTTGGCTATTTCCATGCGATCTGTATTGATGTTCCACCACGGGATTTCCACGGCTGGCATGGTGAATTTACCCGGTTTTCCCGGAATCAGAGCGGATTTTTCTTGCCTTGAGCTGGAAATCCCTAGGGTAGTGGATTTTTCCTCATTCAACACGGGTTGATCGGGATATTGCTTGATGGAGGGGTCAAGGCGGATTTCCGTACCCAATTCAGGCAATAAGCCTTTGGTGACTCCCAAGGCACTTACTGTCAGCGTTCGCGTCAAGGGTTCGCCCGCCTTGACTTGGGGCGGATTCTGCGACCACGATTGCTCTAATTTCAAATCAGCAGCAGGTAGCCAATGCTTGCCGGTGAAGCTGGCCGGTATGGGACGGACTTCTAAGTCTATGGAATCGGATTTTACCTGTATGGCGCGAGTGGACCGGGAAAAAAACGACCGGCTACCGACTTCCACTTGCGCGGTCAAGTGTAACGGGTCTATCCGCAATAGGCCGCTTTTTTGAGGAAATATCGCAATTTTGCGTTCCAGTACTCGGTAGGTGAGGCCATTTCGCGTGGTGTTGTAATTACTATCCCCAAGGGTTTCAATCAAAGCATCTTGAACGGCTAGCTCGCTCAAATCTGCCCCCACGACATTGACCCGAAACAATACCCTCACGGTGTAAATGACTTGCGCTTGGACGTAAGGTTTTTTCGGCACGGCTTCCACTTCCAATTTAATCCCTTCGTCATCGGGCGCATTACTCGCACTGGACGATGGGGAGGCATCCGAATGGGCAGAGACGCTGATATTAATGGCTTGGCTGCGGTCAGAACCAAATGCAATCGATGGGATTTGAAGCGTCCCCGTCCGTTTCGGGCTAAGGGTTAGTGTCCATTCCTGTTTGTTGCTCATTTTCCCGTTGACAATGGAGACTTGGCTGCCTTGGTTTTGGCTAATAATTTCGAAATCTTCGTTCAAAGGGCTAAAATCGGGGTCGTCATCCACCCTTTCTTCGCTACTGAAAACCAAGTTGAACGTCTCATTCATTTGCACGGGGTTGCGGTCAGGGTTCGCCTTGATGACGGCTGCTTGTGCTGGGACGGAAAATAGTAGCATCAAGACTAGCAATCCAAACCAAACCATCATGACAAGTCGAGTGATGTTTTCACAGGCTCGTAACTGCCAATGCCCTGATAAAGCTTGTCTTGAGCGAAGCAAGGCTAAAGGGAATTCGGAATTCCATGTTGTTTCCCCGCTTACTTTGCTGAGGATTCCTGCTGCGAGCTTGCTGCTTTGATCTACCATTGTCATATTGTCGAACTCTCTAACTTCAAAAGTAAGTTAAGCCTTTCATGAATCCAAAAATCGCTGTTATTTCTGGCGATTTTGCCTTTGTTGATATTGGAGGGCAAATTTTCTCCGAAGCAAACCGCCCGGGTCATCCGGGATACGCCTCAACCATTGTTCGACAGCCTGATTGTCTTCGTTTTTTTGCATGTCAGCACTTTCCATCGCCTTATTTTCCTCTTCTTGTTGGTCAGACGGGCGCTGGTCTATCGCTTGAGCGTCTTCGCCTTGCTTCTCATCAGGCTTTTGCTGTTCTCCTTGCTGAGCAGCCTGATCCTGTTGGTTATCTTGGTTCTTTTGGTCGTCCTGCTGCCCTTGCTGGTTCTGTTGCTGTTGATCTTCTTTAGATTTGGACTGATCCTGCTGCTTTTGCTGGTCGTCCTGTTTCTGGTCTTTCCCTTGTTGTTGATCGCCTTTTTTCTGCTGTTGATCCTTGTTTTGTTGTTGGTCTTGGTCGCCTGACTGATTTTTGTCCTTTTCCTGTTCTTGCTGTTCCTTCATGGCTTTTTCGATTAATTCTTTGTTATAACGGGCATCTTCATGCTTAGGGTCCAACTTCAACGCTTTGTCGTAAGCCGCGATGGCTTGAGGATATTGCCCTAGTTTGGCAAGGGAGTTGCCTAGGTTGTATTTGGCATCGGCGGATTCTTGCCCCTGCAAGGTCTTGCTGGCTTCTTCGAACTGCCCGGCTTTATATTGGGCAGCGGCCTTCCAAGCAGTGTTCGCAAAGGATTCAGCGGCCTTGGCAGCATCGCCCTGTTGGAATGCCTCACTCGCTTGCTGATCCTGTGTTTTCCATAAGTCTTTCCACTCCATGGCCTTGGCGGTTTGTGGCAATGGCAACACCAGTAAGGCCAACACTGCCAAGTAGCCCCGTCTAAACGACAAGGCGGCAATTGGCAACAGCAATAGCAATAGCCAAACCCCACGCTCCTCCCATTGCTGGATGATGGTGCCTTTGCCTTCCTCGCCTAACTGGGCAGGATTTCCCTGCTGGCCTAAAAAAGGGAGCAAAGTAGACAAATCCGAATTGTCGATGCTCAATTTCCGATAAATCCCGCCGCCCTCTTCTGCCAATTGTCGCAAAGCAGGCTCTGCCAGCTTGGATATGATGATATTTCCTTTGCTGTCTTGTAAGAAACCCCCTTCAGGCAGTGGCACAGGAGCGCCATCATCGCTACCTGCCCCCAACACAGAGACTTTGTAGCCTTGAGAATTGAGTTTTTTGGCAGCATCGAAAGCCTTGCCTAAACTTCCGCCATCGGTAATGAGCAGTACGTCCCCTCGGGTCAAGCCAGCTTGCTTAAGCAAGCGTCCGGCCAATTCCAAAGCCAAATCGGGGCGATTATCATCGGATCCACCCTTGGTCGGCATCAGGTCGCTGGTAAGCGCGGAAAGTTGGGAATTGATCGTGCCGGTATCGTCGGTCAAGGGAGTCACCGTGAAGGCATCACCCGAGTAGACTAACAAAGCGGTCAGGCCATCCTTGCGTTGTTTCAACAAATCAGCAATTTTAAAACGTGCCCTACCCAAGCGACTCGGTTTAATATCAGTGGCTTCCATGTTGAGCGACAAGTCCAAGGCGATGACCAATGCGGCCTCATTGCGGAAAGCCGGTACGGGCAACCTTTCCCATACAGGCCCAGCCAAGGCGAGAATGGCAAGCAAGCCACCCAAAGTAAACAACCAAGACGCACGTCGCGCCGGTTTGCCGCCGCTGTCATGGACAAGGATGTAAGGCAATAAGGCCGGGTCGCAGACTCGCCGCCAATCCCCGCCTTCCCGCCCTAACTTGATCATTTGCCAGCTTAAGCCCGCGAGTGGGATCAGGGCGAGCAACCAAAGCGGTCTAAGAAAATGGAATTCGGACATTGTTGTATAGTTTGAAACAGTGATAGTTGAATTCTTAAGAATAACCGATGCCTAGCATCGACCTTAAACTTGAATATCAAAGGCCGGCTTGATGGCCAAAGTAAGCTTCTACACGCCTAATTATTGCATCCATTGCGCAATATCAGTGAATTAAACAAAAATTCCGTGAATGTTCAAGTGGTGACATGGCAAAATAAGCGTTTTCGTTCCATCCCTTCAATCAAACCACAAAACAAAGACACATACCATGAGTAAACCAAAGAAAGTCGCAATCCTCACCGCCGGTGGCTTGGCCCCTTGCCTTAGCTCTGCTGTTGGCGGGCTCATCGAACGCTACACCGAGATTGACCCTAGCATCGAAATCATCTGCTACCGCAGTGGTTACAAGGGCTTGTTGCTCGGCGATTCCTATCCGGTCACCCCGGAAATCCGCGCCAAGGCCGGCTTGATGCATAAATTCGGTGGATCACCCATCGGCAATAGCCGCGTCAAGCTAACCAATGTCAAAGACTGCATCAAGCGCGGATTGGTCAAGGAAGGGCAAGACCCGCAGAAAGTCGCCGCCGACCAATTGATTAAAGACGGCGTGGACATTCTGCACACCATCGGCGGGGACGACACCAACACTGCCGCTGCCGATTTGGCGGCATTCCTGCAAAAAAACAATTACGGCTTGACCGTGATCGGCTTGCCGAAAACGGTGGACAACGACGTGTTCCCCATCAAGCAATCCCTCGGTGCGTGGACCGCTGCCGAACAAGGCGCACGTTATTTCCGCAATGCCGTTGCGGAAAACAACTCCAACCCGCGCATGTTGATCGTACACGAAGTCATGGGTCGCAACTGTGGTTGGTTGACCGCCGCCACCGCATCGGAATACCGCAAACTGCTGGATCGGGAAGAATGGTTGCCCGGACTGGGACTGACCCGCGAAAGCTATGAAATTCATGCCGTGTTTGTACCGGAAATGGAAATCGACCTCGCCGCCGAGGCGGAACGTCTGCGTAAAGTGATGGACACCGTGGACAACGTGAACATTTTCATCTCCGAAGGCGCAGGCGTGGAAGCGATTGTTGCCGAAATGCAAGCCAAAGGCCAGGAAGTGCCGCGTGATGCGTTTGGACACATCAAACTCGATGCCGTCAACCCCGGCAAATGGTTCGGCGAACAGTTCGCGCAAATGCTCGGTGCGGAAAAAACCCTGGTGCAAAAGTCCGGCTACTATGCCCGTGCTTCCGCGTCCAATATCGAAGACATTCGCCTAATCAAATCCTGCACGGATTTGGCGGTGGAATGCGCCCTGCGCCGCGAGCCCGGCGTGATCGGCCATGACGAAGACAATGGCAACATCCTCCGCGCCATTGAATTCCCCCGCATCAAAGGCGGCAAGCCGTTTGACATCGACGTGCCTTGGTTTGTCGAATTACTGAAAGCCATTGGACAGAAGAAAGGCGGCAAGGTGGCGGTGAGTCACTAATTTCCAGCCTGGTTCCCACGCTTTGGCGTTGGAACCAAGCTTTACTGTTCCAGCGGTGCTTGGCGCTAGAGTGCAGTAATAGGCATTCCCACTTTTTAAATGGGAATGAGGAAAGCCAGAATTAAAATGATGAGATAGTAATGTGAAAATAATTGATATTGATATTAAAGGTGTCGGAGGTATTGAGCAACTAAAAATACCTTTTGATTCAAATATGAACATTATTTGTGGGCCAAATGGAATAGGTAAAACTACTATTCTAGAGTCGATTGCTCATTGTTTTTCTACTGGTGGTACTCATATACTAAAGCGACATATGCGTTCTAATCAAAGCGAAATAACAGCCCGTATTGAAGATGGTAATAAGCCAGAT
>CAIYXP010000118.1 GCA_903930145.1 uncultured Methylococcaceae bacterium | reverse complement strand
TCCGCCATTGTTTTGAGCTTCATTGTCGTCAGTTCCGCAAACAGTGCAGAGGAACAGAAGATCATCGACCATAATCAGTTGATGGATCATGGCGACGGTCATCTCATGGACATGGATGGTGGCATGATAATGGGCCAAAACAAAGATAAGCTGCCAGCCGGTTGTGACAAAGTTTCGGAAGACGTCAAGATTGAAGTTCACGCTGGACGGAAATACTCCAAAGAGTATCCGGGAACCATATTTGGATTTGACAAGCACGAATGGCGGGTCAAACCATGTACCCGACTGACCGTCACCTTTGTCAACGAAGACCATGTCCGGCACCAATGGATGATGCACGGCTTGCCCAAGTTCATGTATGACAAGGGGATGTTCCATCTTGAAGTGACTGGCCCTGCGAAAGTGACCGGAACTTTGATACTGCCTGCCGAAGACAAGACCTACCTAGTCCACTGCGATGAAGCCCAACACATGGAAAAAGGCATGAAAGGGCAGTTGGTCGTAGGCAAGGGCAGCGGCACTTTTCCGTCGATACCGGGTGTCACCGATCCGGCAATTGCCGACAATTACGGTCCAGGCGGGAATAAACCGCCTTCACCAACGACTCCGGTTGCTTTGACCAAGGCGGATGCCAATGCTGCGACCACTCCCGCAGCGGCTGGAACAGCGCCAGTTGCGGTTGCGGCGGTGACCGAGGAACCATCCAGCTTCTTTTCAGGTTCCTTAATCATTGGTTTGTTGGTGGGTTTTGTCGGTGCACCGTTTCTATTCCGTGAGATAGAATCGCGTTGTCAAGGAAAGACGGCGGCAGATGTTCTGAACTGCACCATTCAATTGCTGACTGACTTGTTTAATGCGATAGTGCGTTTAGTCACTTGGTTAATTCAGCGAATGACTGGCAAAGACAAGTTGCTGCCGAAAGAATGATGCCTTCCAGCTAAGCCCACATATTGCTTGCACAGGTGGGCTTAGTTTCAGCAAATCAAAAAAGCGCCTAACAAGGCGCTTTTTTTTACACAACAATCCATGCAGTGATTACTTGATTACTTTAAGGGTTAATTTGTGAGGAATTATGATTTAACATAATACGCATTATGCGCAATTTGTTGTGAACACATTGTAAGCTGCGCCTGTTTCGCCTTCCTGTGCTTTCTCCGTTTTTGCTAGGTTGCTTAAGCCTTTCGGGTTGCTTTACGCGGCTAGTTGCACGCTTAGCTGTTTTCCGAGAAGTTTTAGCGCGGTTTCCACAAGCTCTATTTTCGAGCTATGTTCGAAGTCCAACAGTCTGTCTATCTGAGGCATGTGGCAGTTTAGCTGCCTTGCTAGATCCGATTTTCTTACCCCTTGTTTTATCATCTCGTTCCAGAGCAGGATTTTTGCCGTTGTTAGTGCGGTTAGTGTTATGTATGCTTCGTTGGATTTTATCTCTGAAGGCTCCGGGATCGCTTGACGCCTCTCTATGAATACCCCCAATGCGCTCGTAAGTGCGTCCTCTGCGTTTAGCAGGGCTTCCGATTCGTCGTATCCCGCGCTGTGGCACCAAGGGACATCGGGGAAATCTGCTAACACCGTGTTGGTTTCGGTGTCTGTGGTTAGTGTTACCGGGTAACGTAGCATGGTGTCTCCTATTTCAAACCCAAGTCTTTTTTGATTGATAGCATCAGTGGCTTTGGAATTTCCTTAGCCCCGTGATCTGGGAATATGCTTATTTTCCCGTTTAGCGTCACTTTGAAATGGCTCCCTTTGGCTGGCGTAAGTACTGCTCCCTGTTGTTGCAGCCACCGCTTGAACTCGCTGTACTTCATGTCATAGCCCTTTTATTGCATGGATGCATAATACAACAAATATGTTGCATTATGCATCATAATTGTTGTTACTCGTCGGTCATTTGCTTATTTTCATCATTAGCGTTCAGATATTGATAACAACCGACATCAATGGTAATAATGTTTACCACTCACCTATCGGAGAACACAATGGCAAACGTCGAAAAAGTCAGCATCGCCCTTAATGAAGAAATGGCCGCATTCATTCGGCAGACAGTCGAAAGCGGCGAATATGCAAGCCAAAGCGAAATCATACGGGAAGCACTGAGGGAGTGGAAAGAACGGAAAGACGCCGAGGCAAGCAAAGCCGAAGCCTTGAGGGCGTTATGGCAAGAAGGAATCGACAGCGGGCCGGGACAGTTTGAAACCATGGAAGATATAATCAAGGAAGCCAAAAGACGGCAGGCAGTCAAGGCATGAAAAAGACCGGAAGATTTAAGTTAACATTGCTTAAGATGCCGGAATCCAGGCACAAGAATGTGAATCTGCGCCTGACTCAAGCACTATTCCAAGCGGTTTTTTTTCTCACGCAACGACGCAATGTAAAAATGGGTATAAGTAAGGAATGATGGACCATGCTGTTGGATTAAAACTCGGGCGTAGGCCGGAATAAGGTCGTGCAACGACCGTTTCCGGCATTCGGCCGGCCTGTCCGGTTGCCGGAAACGCCCGCTGGGGCGGGCTTATTCCTGCCTACTTCCGGGGTTGATTCATCAGTATTGCTACGCCCCCATACCCCCAAAAGCAAAAGGGAAAAAGATAAAAGAAAAAAGCTAAAACGTCCTGGCGAGACGGAAGCCGATATCGATGTTGCGGTCAGCAGCCGTGTACCTGTAGCGGTAAGCGGAACGCACGAACTGAGTTCCGCCGTGCCACGAGCCACCGCGCAATACTCGTTTCAGGCATTCTTCTTGCTTAATTGACTCCCTCGCAGCCCCGTCCACAGGCGTACCGTCATAGTTTTTGGTATAACAGTCTTGAGTCCATTCCCAAACATTGCCCAAGGTATTGTACAGCCTCCAAGGGTTGGGTTGAAAGGCATCCGCCGGGGCGGTGAACGGAAATTTATCCGAACATTTGAACGGCTCCCAAGTGATGCCGCCATAAGTGGATTTAATCCTAGCCTCGTTGTTCTGATCGAACACGTTGGCATAGGTACAGGCCGCATCGTCTTGGCCTTGCGGACTTTCCTTCCAAAATCGTGACGTGGTGGTGCCGGCACGGGTGGCATATTCCCATTCCGCTTCCGACGGCAGCCGGTATTGTGAGCCAGTGCGCTGGGAAAGCCATTGTGTATAAGCCACGGCATCGTCCCAACTGATGTTGATGACCGGACGATTGCCGCGTCCCCAACCTTGATCGTTGGGCCGTTCGCGCCCGGTGGCGGCGGCAAATAAATCGTATTCGTCGAAGCTAACCTCATATTGGCCCATGCCGAAGGGTTTGGCAAAAACAACGGTATGCACCGGTTTCTCATCCTCTTGCCCCTCTCCGCTCAGATCACCCATTTGAAATGAACCCGCTGGAATTTCGACCATCTTCGGTTCATCCAACGACCACAGGTGCAATTGCACGAATAGCGCCTTGGTGGCCAGCGCGGGCGGATAGGCGGAGCGGCTAACATGCGCATAAACCCCAATCAACAGCAGCAGACCAACGCCCGAGATCGCATAAGCCCAGTGCATCTGGCGCTGTTGGGTTTGACAGGCTTTCAGGTAGGCATTGGCGGTTGCCGAGCGGGGTTTAGCTGCGGTCAAATAACCCTTGAGCAAATTCCCAGTGCGCAAGCCCGCTTTCGGCTGGCCGGCCTTGCTCCATTCAGTGGCGACTAGTTCCAAATCCCGCCGTAAACGCAGCGATTTGGCAAAGTCCAAAATCCACAGCCGCAAACGATCCCAACCACTCAACACGGTTTCATGGGAGACTTCCAGTGTGGCTTGGTTTTGTTCGCCTTGACCGGACACCAGCAGCCGCGCATCAACCAATGCGGCGGTCAGGGGGTTCAAGTCTTCCTTGAAGTCTTTTTGCAAGGCGCGTCGGCGGGTGGCGACTTCCTGCTCATTGACTTCGACCAAATGCGCGAATAGTTTGGGTAAGGCGGTGTTTAAATCCAGTCGCTTTTCCAATCCGGTCAAGGCGGTGTTGGCCCGTTGTTGAATGGCCCCGTTCACGCCGCCCAATCTTTCATAAGCGGTTATCGTCAAATGGCGTGAATGCTGCTCCTGCTCGTACAACTGATTTAAGGTATACGCGATCAGCGCCATTGCGCCGGGTCCGCGTCCGGCTTCGTCCAGCAGCTTGCTGGCCAAACCGTCTTCAAGCTCCACCCCGGCGGCTTCGGCAGGACGGGTAATCATTTGATGAATTGCGCCAGTTCCCGGCAAGTCCAGCGGGAACGTACCGCGATCTTGCCGCAATAAATTGGCTAAGATGGGTTGCGCGATGGCGGTGGCGTAAAAATCGGCGCGTAAGGTCACCACGGCACGGATGTTTGGCAGCGAAACCAAATGCTCCAGTAGCTTAAGGAAATCAGCCGTTTCACTAGGCTGGCATTGGGTGAACAGTTCCTCAAACTGGTCGATGACCAAGAGTAACTCTTTAGCTTGCGGATATTTTGCCAGTACAGCGTTCAGGTGGCTTTGCGCGAGCGATACTGTTGAATTAAGGGTTGGTTGTAGGCCGGAATAAGGTCGTGCAACGACCGTTTCCGGCACTTGGCCTGTCATTTTGCCGGATACGCCCGCTGGGGCGGGCTTATTCCGGCCTACTTCTGCCGCTAATTCAACCGCATTGCTTTGCACAAGAGAAAAGTCAGCTTGCAGAGACCGGGCCAGTTCGGTTTCGGTTTGCCCGGAAAGTTTTAGTTCAGCTTTGAGAATAAAGGCCAAAGCGAGGAAGGGATTGTTCCCGCGCTCGCCGGGTTTGAAGATCAGGTCTATCCACGGGGCGTTGTCAATCATGCCGGTGCGTAAGCGCGGCAGTAAACCCGCCTTGACCAGTGACGACTTGCCGGAACCCGACACACCGACGACGGCGACAAAGCGAAGCTTAGTGTCGGCAAACTGACTCAGCAATTGATCGACTTCGCGCCCACGGCCAAAATAAATCGGGGCTTGTTCCGGGGTGAAAGCCTCCAAACCCGGATAGGGCGATTCGGTCCAGATGGGTTTTGCCGGGGTTTTGCTGGAATCGGTTGCATGGTTGGGCGGAGGCAAGGTTTCCAGCAGCTTGACCAAACGGTCGCGCAGGAAACGCTCGAACAGTTGGCCGAAATCGCTCGGTGTTTGATAGGGATTGACCCCGCCATTGAGTGAGGTGTCAGGATTGGTAAAACTGGAGAGGAATTGTTGCAGTTTTTCCCACTGCTCAATAATGCTGTTGCGATTTGGATCGTTGACGGCGAATTTGGGTTCTTCCATGCGCCGGAACACCCAAATATTCTTGGGTTGGTTTTTGGTTTTATATCCTTTCAGGGCATTCAGGAATTCCCATTCGGTGCCGGACAAATAAGGCGTACCGTCTGCCTTTACTTCAAATTCGGCGGTTAGCGGCGTACCAATGCGTGACCACAGAATAACCACCACCAAATCACAGTCTTCTGGTTTGGGCAAGCCTAGTGCAATGGCTTGCTGAGGGGTCATCGCGGCTTCCATCGCCACACTCGCACCGGGTTGGTCCCAAGCGATGGTTTCTAATGTAATACGACCGCGAAACTGCCGCTCGCCATTGATTTGGACGATGGCTTCACGGGCCAGTGTGCGTTCCAACGGCACATCGCCGGGTGAGGCTAGAAAAATCCGAAAGGGCTTTAAAGAACTGGCATCATTCAGTGTGTTATGGGTATTTATCGTTAAAGTCATGAGCCTATTCCATAATGACCAATGCAAACATTATCGGCCTCGATCAATGATGGGTCAACTGGCTATTGATTTCCAAACTATCCAACAAATTTCCACCTTCACCCCCTAAGCACGGTAAAATAGATCACCCAACCGCCCTGCCCGCTTGAGGATATTTTTCCACACGGAAAATGCAGAGGCGGTGTTTCTCTCACTGAGCATATTATCCATGGTAGAAATCCTGATTCTTTATTACAGCCGCTACGGTTCCACCACCGAGATGGCCAACATGATTGCCCGAGGCGTGGAGGAAGTCCAAGGCGCCACCGCCAAAATTCGCACCGTGCCGGAAGTTTCGCCGGTTTGCGAGGCGACGGCGGACTCCATTCCCGAATCCGGGCATGTTTACGCGACGCTTGATGATTTGCAAAATTGCGATGGACTGGCCCTAGGTAGCCCCACGCATTTTGGCAACATGGCTGCGCCGTTGAAATATTTCCTAGACAGCACCAGCGGTCTGTGGTTTTCCGGCGCATTGACCGGCAAACCGGCCGGCGTGTTCACCTCCACCTCGTCCATGCATGGCGGTCATGAAACCACGTTAGTGACCATGCTGCTGCCCTTGCTGCACCATGGCATGGTGTTGGTCGGCATTCCAAGCAAGGAACGGGCATTGGTGGAAACAACGACGGGCGGTACCCCTTACGGGCCGAGTTACCATACCGGCAAAGACAAGGAAATGAGCGCCGAGGAAAAGAAACTCTGCCGGGTGCTGGGTTCGCGACTGGCAACTGTGGCCTTGGCATTGAAAAGCGTTGACGCTGGATGAACCTGTCCCGCTTGGCTGCTTGGGTGGGGTATTTCGGGCTGCTTGGCCTGTGGATAGGCTGGGCCACAGTGTTCGCCCCTGCCCGTCATGCCCCTGCCGGAATCGTGTTGGCAGTCTCAACTTTGCCCTTGCTGATTCCTTTGCGCGGTTTTCTGTATGACCGCAGAGGAAGCTTTTTGTGGTTAGGCATGCTTAGTTTGGTTTATTTCATGCATGGCGTGAGCGCGGCTACGGATGCCAGTCAACGCTTACCGGCAGGTTTGGAAATTGCCTTAAGTTTGTGTCTGTTTGCAGGGGCATTGGCTCGATTGCGAATGCGGGAAAACCCTTAAGTGATCCGGCAAATTCCCTTACCGCTTGCCTTTAACCCAGAACATGATTTTGACGAATTCCATGCCGGAGGGAATGCTGAAGCGGTTGACCACCTGCGGCAGGCCGCAATGGGCAAAGGCGAACATTTCATCTATCTTTGGGGTTCTCCGGGATTAGGCAAAACCCACCTGCTCCATGCGTGTTGCCGGGAGGCCCACCGAGCCGGGCTTACGGTGTCATTTGTCCCGTTGCAAGGCTTGCAATCATTCGGCGGCGAAGTGTTGGAAGGGCTTGAGGAGCTAGACTTGGTTTGCCTCGACGACCTTGAGGCAGTTGCAGGGGATCAGGCTTGGGAGCAAGCGCTATTTGACCTGTTTAACCGCTTGCGTGATAAAGGCAATGGCTTCATCATTTCCTCAAGAACGCCTCCGGTGGAGTTGCCGGTGATCCTGCCCGACCTCAAGACAAGGTTTAGCTGGGGCTTGACCTTGTGCTTGCGCGACTTTTCCGATGCAGACAAACTGGCCGCGCTGTCTTTACGCGCAAAATTGCTGGGCTTGGATTTGCCGTCGGCGGTTGGTCGGTTTTTGCTGACTAATTACCGACGGGACCTACCCGGTTTAATGGCCTTGTTAGAGCAATTGGACAGGGCAACTTTGGCGGCAAAACGAAAATTGACCATCCCGTTTTTGAAGCGTTACTTGGCTGAAAATCAGTGAATTAGAATCTGCCAAAGTGACAGCACAATTTCCGCCACAATCAGAATGACGATATACCATTCCACTCGCAAGGCTTGTCGATGGTTGACCAAATCCAGATAGGTTTCGGCGGTGCGTGCAATCAAATCCAACTTCCTAGCCAATGCCAAGTCACGGTCGCGTAATTCGTATTCGGTGGCGAGGCGCTCGTATAAGCGGTCCAGTTCCACCTCCT
>CAIYXP010000117.1 GCA_903930145.1 uncultured Methylococcaceae bacterium | reverse complement strand
ATTAATCAAAGACGAAATCGATGCGGGTCTCCATGCCGCGTTGGAAAACACGGCTTTCGTGATGGGTCCCAATGTCCAAGCTTTTGAGAAGGAGTCGGCAGAATACTTGGGGGTAAAACATGCCAGCGCCGTCGCCAACGGCACCGAGGCGCTGCACCTGTGCTTGCTGGCGGCAGGAATAGGGGAGGGGGACGAAGTCATCACCTCCGCGTTTACCTTCATCGCCACGGCGGAAGCGATTTGCTATGTCCGCGCCAAGCCGGTGTTTGTGGATATTGACCCCCGCACTTTCAACATCACCCCCGAAGCCATCGAAGCCGCGATCACCCCAAAGACTAAAGCCGTCATGCCGGTGCATTTGTTCGGCCAGCCCTGCGACATGGCAGGCATCCAAGCCGTTTGCGACAAGCATGGCTTAGTTCTCATTGAAGATTGTGCCCAATCGTTTGGTGCATCAGTGGATGGCAAGCAAACTGGCAGCATGGGTTTGGCTTCCGGTACGAGCTTTTTCCCCAGTAAAAACTTAGGGGCTTACGGTGACGGTGGGATGGTCATGACGAATTCTGACGAACTCGCCCAGCAGATCAAAGTGCTGCGCAATCATGGCTCGGAAGTGCGCTATTACCATGATGTCATCGGCTACAACTGCCGTTTGGACGAGTTGCAAGCGGTCATCTTGCGGGTCAAGTTGAAGCATATCGAGGAATTCAATGCCGGCCGCCGCCGCGCCGCCCATCTGTATTCGCAGTTGATGGCTGACTTGCCGTTGGAAACCCCTTACGAAGACGGCAAAGGCATTCATGTCTATCATCAATATACCCTACTCAGCGACCGCCGCGACGACATCATGGCGGCTTTGCAAAAAGCCAATATCGCCTGTGCCATCTATTACCCCGTGCCATTGCACCAGCAAAAGGTATTTGCGGAGTATTGTGCGGGGGTTAGTTTGCCCAATACCGAAGCCGTGGCGAAGCGGTGTTTGTCGCTGCCGATGTTTCCTGAGTTGACGGAGGAGCAGGTGAAGGAAGTGGTGGGGGTGATTAGGGGTATAGTGGCAGTTTAAGAGTGTCCTAGAAAATTAACATTTCGGCAATGTCAATTTGAATTGCACTTATGAGATATTACATTACTGTTTTGTCAAAATGGTTTATACGAAGATAGCAAGGCATGATTGATCCCATACATTCCTTAGCCTTTTCCATGCAGGCCAACCGGGGTATCTATGCCGTCCTGCTAGGTTCAGGGGTATCGAGAGCGGCGAATATACCCACAGGTTGGGAAATAACACTCGACTTGGTGCGCAAGCTTGCCCGACTCCATGACGAAGAGTGCGCCCTTGGGCCAGAACAATGGTATGTGGAGAAATTCGGGAAAGCACCGGACTATTCCGATCTACTGAATGCTCTCGCCAAAACGAACGCCGAACGCCAACAATTATTGCGCAGTTATTGGGAGCCTAACGAACAGGAGCGCGAAGAAGGGCTGAAGCAACCGACTGCCGCCCACCACGCCATTGCTTGGTTAGCTGCACAAGGTTTCATTCGGTTAATTGTCACGACAAACTTTGACCGCCTGATGGAATACGCCTTGGAGGGAGCCGGGGTTGTGCCTACGGTGTTAAGCTCGCCCGACCATGTGCAAGGTGCGCTTCCCTTGATTCACACCCGCTGCTGCCTATTAAAAATCCATGGCGATTATCTGGACACCCGAATCCGTAACACGCCCGCTGAGCTTGCGGAATACCCGCCGGAATTCAACACGCTATTGGATCGCATTTTTGACGAATTCGGGTTGGTGGTATGCGGCTGGTCTGCCGATTGGGACGATGCCTTGCTTAGCGCGATAATCCGCGCCCCTTCGCGGCGGTTTGCGACATATTGGGCAGCACATGGAGAACCCAGTGACAAAGCCCGACAATTGATTGAACACCGGGATGCCCAATTGGTTTCAATCAACGGGGCGGATGCGTTTTTCCAAGCGACCCAGCGCTATGTTGAATCCTTGGAGCAATTTTCAAGGCCCCATCCGCTTTCCACGGAAGCCGCTGTCGCCAGCTTAAAAAAATATCTGTCAGAACCAAAATATCGGATACAACTGGCCGATTTAGTGGCTGAAGTGGTTCACCGCATTGTCGAAACGACATCCGGCCCGGCTTTTGCCGCGCAAGGTGACCCTGTCCCTGATAGTCAAACTATGACGGCGCGGGTCCGCGCTTATGATGCTGCTTGTTCGACGTTGTTGGCGATGGCGGTGAGTGGTGGCTATTGGGCGGAGGAAGAGCATTATCCGGTTTGGCGAAGGGCTTTGGAGAGGCTTTCCACTAGAAACTCGAATGGTTGCAATGGTGGCTATGTTTTGTGGTTAGATCTGCAACGTTATCCGGGAACGCTTCTACTTTATGCCCTAGGCTTAGGTGCAGTTGAAGCGGGGAAACTAGATTTTTTTGGAAAAATATTATCGACCATCATTAGTAGTGAATATAGCAAGGATAATAATGCAGCGCAACTCTTGCCCCCTTTTTGTTTATTTCAGGATGGCACAAGCACCGTGCGATTTCTAGAAGGAATGAATAATAAAAAGTTACCAATGAATAGTTGGATACATTCTGCGTTAAAGCACGTCAAGAATAATATTCTAAATGAGAATAGATATGACTTATCTTTTGATAGACTTGAAATTCTTATATCTCTAAGTCATGCTCATCACGAAAAAGATAGTGATTATGAATATTGGATTCCGCCGGGATTGTTTTTTTACCGAACCGAAAACAGAGAGCGAATACTAAGGGAAATTGAAGAATCAATAACCAAGCATTCAAATGAATCCCCTTATATTAAGTCAGGCATATTTGGTGAAACTTTTGAGGAATGCTTGAAGGAATTTGAGACTTTTAAGGAATTCGTCTCCACAATTAGGAGTCGAGGTTGGTGATTTCTTAGTGAAGTAGCCAGCGTAGCCCGGATGAAGCGCAGCGGAATCCGGGATGATAGGAGCCGCGAAACCCCGCATTCCGTTGCGTTTAATGTGGACTACATATCTGGCTTAAACTTTAATTCTTTCAATCAACATTTGGGTATATTGATGGCTATCACACTAACCATTCCAGACGATGTGGTTCAATCGCTGAAACTGCCCCGACAACGGATGGAAGCCGAGTTGAAGCAGGAAATGGCTTTCACATTATATGAACGGGGCTTTGCCTCCATGGGCGTGGCAAGGCGCTATGCGGAACTGGACAAGTGGGCTTTTCTTGAGGGTTTGGCGCAACGGGGCATCCCCAGGCATTATGGCGAGGACGAATTGAGCGAAGACATGGCCTATGCCCATGATTGTCAGTAACTCCACGGCCTTGATCCATTTGGATGACTTGCAAAGCACAGGCTTCTGGTTGGATAACCGCCTTTACCAAAAATTGCTGCAAGAAGCTGGTGAATGAATTAGCCAGCCAGTATAGCCCGGAATAGTCGCCTTGCTATACAATCCGGGATTAACTCCCTAAGTGAATTAAGCTACACAATCCCGGATTTCGCCGCAGGACGGCTACATCCGGGCTACAGCCTTCGATCTCCCAATGATCAGTCAGCAGACAAGTAGGAACTTGTTAGAAAAAGGCTCCAAGGTCAGAGTTTGAACCAGCTATCATATAATAGACCAAGCGAAAACTTAGAGACTCAAACCGATGAAACTGGTTTTACAGATTGCAGCAGGAGTGGCTATAGGAGTCATCCTTCTTGCTATGGCCCAATGCACTATTGTGATTGGGGCATATGGAGCATTCACTAAATGGACAGAATCAAAAATCGAAGCAGCCCGAATTAAAGAATCCATCAAGGAACACGAAGCCCAAGAAGAACTTGCCATCAAAGCCCAAAAATCAATTGAACTTGAAAAAAATCAAACAAATTCAGCAAGGTGAACAGGAAAGATTACAAGCTGAAAATTTGAGAATGGCTCAGGAAAAAGGCAAAGCCCTAGCCAGAAAACAGGCCGAATTTAAGAAATGGTACAAGCCGCCACCCGAATGTGAAAAAACATGGAAAAATTGGCAAACGTTAATGGCATGTACCAATGACAAAATGAAGAAGGAAAAGGAGTTTTTCAACGAAGATATTCAAACGGAAAGAATTATTCAGAATATGCATCCACCAACCATAAGCAATGGGCATTGAAAAAATAGACAGAGGAAAATTAAGCCGCGTCATCAACAACAATATAGGTTCCGTAATGATAACCATAGAACTCCCCGAACAAATCGAGAAAGAATTTCTTGTCATAGCTCAACGTGCCGGGAAATCACCTGAAGAGTGTGCGCGAGAAGCATTGCTTAGGTTTTACGAAGATTTGGAGGATTTGATGGACGCAGAGGAAGCCATGAGAAACCATAAACCTGAAGATGCCATTAGCTTAGACGACGTAATCAAAAAATGCGGATCAAGTTAAAACTAGAGTATAAATCAGTAGGAGAGTAGTATGAAGTACGACAATTTTTTGTCCAATGATATATTTCAAAGGCCCTTTAATAATACTGTTTTTTCTGACGAAGATTACGCGAGTCTGATCTACCATACTCAAGCCATGGAAGAGTATATGGTCAAGGTCAACACCGATCAGGAAACACCGGATAATGGCCGACGCGAGATTTTCAACCAACACTTCGCCGAAGTTAGGCGATTGACCATAAGGATCAATTTGCCGATGCCGATCCTACATGCGATGGGATCAGTCTACCAAACGCATCCTGCCTTTGCCGAGGCGCGGCTGCTTCCTCCGCCGCCGCCGCCCGCGCCTCTTCCACCTATCGATATGGATGTGGAAGTCGATCTAACCAGTTTCAAGACCGCCGATGAGTTATATGCATATATGGCGGCATTGGGCAACTTGACGGTGGCCCGTGGCGATCAAATTCAGCCAGTCAGTGAAGAAGACCAGATGGAAATCATCCAAATCATTGAGATTCTGGAAAACGAGCCAGACCGATTGCCCCCCGAACTCAGCATTGATGAAGTGAAAAGCTATTATCAGGCTCTTTTCAGGATGCTGGAATCGCATGAATACATGAAGCGGGTCACCTTGCAATTGGCTTTAAACCATCAAAAGCGCTGGAAGAAGAATAAATTGAATTAAGCCAGCCGGGTAGACGGCTTTTTGTCTGACCGAGAACATCGCCGGAATGTTCTGCGTAACGCAAAGAGCCATGCAGACAATGCGTCGGCTGTCCGTCGGGCATGCGAAAAGGCTTAGGGTGTTCTTTTCAAGTCAACTGTAAGACGAGTTTGTCGGTTGATTGTTTTGAAGTTATGCAATTAGGTCATGGATTGGATACAATAATTGAGGTAATTTCCATCAATTGAGAAACAACGGCCAATGAAACCGATCACTTCTCATGAATCCCGCTTGCCTTTGTACTTAAACAAATAAACAAAATGGAGAAGCCCATGGCTCACTGGTCAGAATACTATACACAATTTACAACTGAAATTTTTGGTAGGCCAGTCCCTACCGATCTCACGCAAACAATGCTGCATTCTGTTTATCCACAGGATAGTGTGTGGTTTCAGAAGTGTATGGATGCACTAAGTAAAGTCGAGCATGAATATGCGGAAGAACTGATCAATGAGATGAAGTGTAAAAACATGCCTGGCTCCTTTGTCGAATTTGGCATATTCCAAGGTCACTGGATTCAAGAATTATTCGAAATGACCGAGCGAGCTGGTTTGAGTGATCGCGAAATATGGGGTTTTGACAGTTTCAAAGGTTTGCCAGCACCGAATTCTGATTTCGATAGTAATTTTTGGAAAGAAGGGATGTATGCCGCCTCTCGGGCAGAGGTCGAAAATAATATCAATGCAGCAGATCGTCCAAGGATAAAGCTAGTGGAAGGTTATTTCTCCGACAGCTTGAAGCAGCCTGAAGCAGCCGCATTGGGCCCAGTGGCTTATGCCAGAATTGATTGCGATCTTTATGAGGCGACCAAAGATTGCTTGGAGTTTCTGACACCACGCTTAGTGGATGGGGCTATTATAGTATTGGACGACTGGAGCCACAATATAGTACACAGCCAAGGTCGAGCTTTTGCCGAATGGGTTCGCACAGTGCCACAATTCAGGTTTGAATTCCTTTGCGTCGGGGTCTGGTGTCATTTTTACATGCGTGTTTGGCATAAGTGATCAGACTTATTGGACAATGATCGAAGCGCATTTTAAATGTCCCATACATGAATGCGCTTCGGTTGGTATGTCCAGGTTTGGATAGCCAAAACCCTCAAGCCAAATAAATCCGCTCCAAACTGCTGCGTGAGGTATTGCCGCAATGATCCTCGGCTTCAATGAAGTAGCGCACATCACCCGCACCGACAGGCAGTTCGACGGTGAAATAATCGGCAGTGACGGTGGCTCCGGTTTTACAGGGATAAGCCCCATTATTATGCATATCCAACCAAGTTTCCCCGCACTGGGTGCGCAGTATGAGCTTAACCGACTTGATGCCGGCTATATCATAAACAAAGGTATGCACCGTGCCTTCGCGGGGTGCGTTGACCAGACTGCCTTGCCCCCATTTATGCCCACCCGGATTTTCCGGGGTGACCCAAGGTGCAAAAATGGTCGGGCCAGTCCGGTCATGTCCCGCATTGACCAGCCCATCAATAGTGGGTGCCAGTTCGGCATAAGCCCTATTGGCGGCTTGAGTGACTTGCGCATCCCAAACCTCTTGCCCCGTCCAATACCAGTAGCAACTGGTTTCGGCTGTCAACAATAGACGTATGCATTCATTCAATTGGGGATGACCGGGTGTTGCGTCTTCCATACTGTGTACGACATTTTGGAAGGCCGTCAACACTGCCCAAGAGTTTAAATCGGGCGAGTAGGCTTGGTCGTAGCGGCTGAACCATTTCATGAACTGCGGGTCGCCATTGTCGGCCCCGGCCCAAGAACCCGGTTCAATATGGACGGCATTGGCAGGGTCTGGCGGGAATTGCTGCAAATAGTCTTCGACAGTGATTAATTCAAAGCGAGGGTCGTCTTTAAGCCATTCCACCAAACGTCCGGTGTTGTTTTTGTAATAACTGTCGGCCCCTCCGCCGTGATTGTCACCGTCGGAATGGAGCAGGAAAAACGGCGGATGCCTAGGATCGTAACTGCCGGTTTCCACCACTTGGTTATATACTTGGCCCAATACGGCAGGATATTGCAATGCCCCAAAACCTCCACGGGCGTCTTCGTTGCCAATATAACGTTCAGCCGGTATGGCGATGATCTGATGGCGTTGCCCGTCCGGGCCTTCATAGTAAACGTATTCCGGGCGCAATTGCGACGGGGAAATTTTTGACCCCGCCCAGATATTGTGCAATTTGAGCCAGTCGTCCGCAGGGGGATTGACCTGATCCGCCGGGTTGGGCGGCAACATCCCCTCGCCCATGCCAGCATAGGGGTAATATTGGCATGCACGGAAACGATGGATGGAATCATAGATGACCGCATGCATACCGGCTTCGATCAATGCAGGAATCATCCTTACATGAAAGGCGGTTTCAGGCGGGAATAAAACCCTTGAAGCTTCAACCCCGAACGCATCGCGAATGATACCCCGATGCCAGTTGATTTGCTTGACAATGTCCCTTGCCGGTATCAGGGGCATCAAAGGATGAAAAAAGCCGAAAGCGGAAAAGGATAGCCGATGGTTGCCAAGGCTAGTCTTGGCTTGGGCAATGTCGCGTAGTTCGTGATTCCAACCGGCAAAACTATCACCGCACAAGCCCTCGGACGCACAGCGGTTCAATTGTTCAATCAATGAACCACTCCAACTGGTCGACAGTCCAGCATGAGGCAGGTTGCCACCGATGTATTGGCGGACGGCGGAGGGTATGAAAGACGTATAGCATCCCGACCGCGACCCGAAAATAGAGTCTTTCTCGCCATCCCAATAATAGCGATCAATGCTATTGTAATAAGGTTGATGCATGTGCTTGTGGATGCCAAAGTAAATCTTCACATCCCCCGTCATGTGAAAGTGTGTCTTGGCGTGGTGGCTTTGTCCAGACAGTTGCACCCGATGATAGGCTTTGATCCAGTCCGCACCGCTGGCTTGGCTCAAGTCTGCTTTCCTGCAACCTTCCACTTGTATGCTGATGACACCCGGCCCAAGCAAGCCAGCCGGAACTGAGGCGACATAAGCCCATTCACCAGCCACTTCCCCTTTTAAGCGAATGGCACTGCCGTTAATGAGCTTTTGCATCCCTTGCCCATGAATGATGACCTGGGGAAACGGGATTTCGCCATCGGCGCAGAAAATCACTTGAAATGCCGGGTTTGTGCCCGAGGCATCGCAATCGAGTTCGGTGGGACACTCGATATACAACAAAGTGGCAAACACATTCATCCAATCAACCTCATTCTGTAATCAACGGAACGCCAAGTTCATAACGTCTCATTTTACCAGTGTTTGGCATTGTCTGATGTGACGAAAGCGAAATTGCCGCTTGGAAAATTGCAAACTTATAGTTTCAAAGCATTTCCCAAGCTGTTAGCCTTGCCATCCCGATCTCCCAAAGGCTTGAGCCCGAAGCGATCTTCAATCAGCTTAAGGATGGAGGTGGTGTCATAGAACGTGTGATCGACATGGCCCCGTTGGGCGAAAGGCGACACGATGATTGCAGGAATGCGGCTGCCCGGACCCCAGCGGTCCATTTTGGGCGGAGGGACATGATCCCAAAACCCCCCGAACTCGTCATAAGTGACAATCACCACGCTGTCTTTCCAAATTTTGCTATGCTCCAATTTGCGTAGTAGCTCAACAATATGTTTTTCGCTGTGTAACACATCGGCATAGCCGGGATGTTCGTTCAGCGAACCGATGGGCTTGTAAAACACTACCGGTGGCAATTCGCCCTTGTCGATGCCTTCCAGTAAGTCAGTCAGATCTTTCAAATGCTTGGCCCGTTCAGTGGAGTTTGCCGCATAGCGTTTGAAATAAGTATAGGGTTGATGGTGAAATTGAAACAGCGGGTCGGAATGACCGGAAACTGCGTTGTTCCAACCGCCGGCGTACCAAGCCCAATCCACGCCTTGATCGGATAAGCGGTCACCCAAGGTTGCTTGGTCAAGTGGCGGCAAAACTCGGTCGCCTGGGTTTTTCGGCAGCGGACCTTCGGACGGGAACATGGCATTGACGACATACCCGTCCGGTGTGAGTATAGGGTCTTTGAAAGGTTTGCCGGTACTAGGGTCAATACTTTGTTTCAATGAATCTGGCGCATTTTCATAGCGCGGTGTGCAGGCACAGGCCAACCATTGATGATTGAGAAAGGAACCACCGAAAGCGGCTTGGAAGAACTGATCGGCCAAGGTATAGCGTTTGGCATAGTGCCAGAGTGGCAATTTGTTGCCGTCGTAATAGCCCATGACCAAGCCACCCGCATTGGACACTTCCGCGAATCGATTATTGAACCCACCATTGATTTGGGTCTGATGCTGATTGAATTGATGGACTAGGTAGCCGATTTTTTCGTCCATACGAACATATCGATCAATCATGAATGGCTTGTTGGGCAGATCGTCGGGGAAGCGAGTATCAATAATGGGTGGATTTTGCCTGCTGTCCATGATCTTGGGCAGTTTGTCGTACACTTTGCCATTCGCATCCACTTGCAGCGTGTTTTCTGGTTTGGCTTGGGCGATGCCCTCAGCACCCGGAAACTGTCCGTACAGATTGTCGAAACTATGGTTTTCAAGATAGATGACGATGATATGTCCGATCTTACCCAATTTTGCAGCAGGGGAGGGGGCTGTCTCCGCATGGGCCAAGCCGCTAAACAAGCTTAATGCAAGATATAGGGTGCAAAAATTTCTGAAGCTCATCGTCAAGCGTCCAAATTTAACTCACTCACCTTGCGGGTCAGCGTATTGCGACCGTAACCCAGCAGTTTTGCCGCTTCCTGCCTGCGTCCGCGAGTGAATTGCAGGGCGGTCGTGATTAAAATGCTTTCCGCTTGGTCAATGGCCTCTTTGGCGATGTTGCGGTCGCCTTTTTTCAATTGCGAGTCCACCCATTGCTTGAAAACTTCTTCCCATGCCGCACCAATAGGGATCACTTCGGGTTTGGCTTGCAACAGTTCGGGCGGTAGGTCGTCGATATGAACCTCCCGACCGGCCGCCATCACGGTGATCCAGCGGCAAGTGTTTTCCATCTGTCGGACATTGCCGGGCCAATCAAGTTTGCACAGCACTTCTTCCACTTCGGGAAGCAAGCTTTTGGGTTCTACATTCAGTTCGGTGCTGGCCTCTTGCAGAAAATGCTTCAGCAATAGCGGGATGTCTTGGCGGCGTTCGCGCAAGGGCGGGATATGGACGCGGATAACGTTCAGCCGGTGGAATAAATCTTCACGAAATCGACCATCCTGTACCAAAGATTCAAGATTTTGATGGGTGGCGGCGATGATGCGGACATCCACCTTGACTGGTGCATGACCGCCGACTGGAAAAAACTCCCCGTCGGCAAGCACTCGCAATAGCCGAGTTTGCAGTTCCTGAGGCATGTCACCAATTTCATCCAGAAATAGAGTTCCACCATCCGCTTGCTCAAAGCGCCCCGCCCGTCTTCCCGCAGCGCCGGTGAAAGCGCCTCGCTCATGACCGAACAACTCAGACTCTAACAGGTCGCGTGGAATCGCCGCCATGTTCAAGGCAATGAAGGGCTTGTCGGCGCGGGGGCTGTGCCGATGCAAGGCCCGCGCAACCAATTCCTTGCCGGTTCCCGATTCACCATTGATGAGTACGGTGATATTGGAACGGGCGAGCCTTGCGATGGCCCTGAACACCTCTTGCATCGCAGGGGCTTCACCAATAATTTCCGGTGTCTTTTCGGGGACAGTCGGCGTGAGCTTCACCTGTTCCTTGCGATTTCTCTGCCCGTGGCTACAAGCCCGTCGCACCAAGTCCACGGCCTCATCCACATCAAAAGGTTTGGGAAGGTATTCAAACGCCCCGCCGTGGAAGGCCGAAACCGCACTTTCCAAGTCAGAATGCGCGGTCATGATAATGATGGGCAAGTTCGGCTGTTTGATTTGTAACCGGTCCAGCAATTCCAAACCGTCAATCCCCGGCATCCGAATGTCGGTTAGAATCGCGTCCGGTTGGGATTCTTCCAGCGCGTCCAACAATAAGTTGGCATTGGGAAAGCTGCGAGTCTGGATGGAGGCTTTTTGCAGGGCCTTTTCCAAAACCCAGCGGATGGAGCGGTCATCATCGACCACCCAGACTTGAGCCGCGTCATTCATGCGTCTTCTCCAAGGGCAAAAAAATTGAAAATATCGTTTCGCCGGGTTTGCTGTCGCATTCGACCAACCCGCCATGCTGGCTGATCAAGGATTGGGCGATGGAAAGGCCGAGACCCGTGCCTTCGGCCCGACCTGTGACCATGGGGTAAAAAATCTGGTTTAAAATTTCCGGTTTGATGCCGGGCCCATCGTCCATGATATCGATTTTGGCAGCCAAAGGATGCCGGTTGAAACCGATGGTGACTTGCCGGTGTATGCGGGTGCGGATGGTGATTTTCCCCCGCTCCCCTAGCGCTTGCGCCGCATTGCGGACAATATTCAGAATGGCTTGGATCAATTGGTCGCCGTCACCATAGATGCCCGGCATACTAGGGTCGTAATCACGAATGAGTTGCACGCCCGACGGGGCTTCGACCTGTACCAATTGGCGCACCCTTTCCAACACCCGGTGAATGTTAATCAAGGTTTTGTTGGGTGGCTTGTTTGGGGCCAGCATACGGTCCACCAGTGATTGCAAGCGGTCGGATTCTTCAATGATGATGTGGGTGTATTCGCGCAATTCAGCTTCGGGCAACTCTTGGTCCAGCAACTGAGCCGCGCCGCGCAAGCCCCCCAAGGGATTCTTTATTTCATGAGCCAAACCACGCAGTAGCATCTTCGCCGCGTTTTGTTGGGCCATCAACTGCTCTTCCATGGAAATGCGCAAATGCCGGTCAACCTGTTGAACCTCGACCAGCAACATATGGGCATCCCCATCGGAAACCGGAGACATCGTCACATTGACCGTCATCGGGTGCAACGGCAATGCCAATACCACATTGCGTTTGGTGAGTGTGCTGTCGGAGGCAAGCACCCGGTGCATATCATCCTCCATGCTTTGGTCGCTGAAGAAGAACACTTGCTGGGCGCGGTTGCCTAGTACGTGTCGGGCGCTCCACGCAAACATCATTTCCCCCGGCTGGTTGATGTAAACCAAGGTGAGGGTATCGTCAAATAACAGCACGGCATCGGATAAATTATCCAAAATGCGGCGATAAAAAAGGGCGGGGGCTAATTCAGTCATAATCCCTCAAACAGCAAGATACAGGCCATATACAAAACGGGGCAAAGGCGCTACCCTGACAAGCTCATGATTGAATACAAGCGTTTAGCTGATGCAGTCTAGTCCGTGATGGATGCGATTTTCCATCAAATTGCCCGAATGCTCTATTATAGTGCAAACGTCCATGGAAAGACATCCAAATTGGGGAGAGGGAAAATCAGAGCTTGACGGTATTTCGTGAGGAAGGTCTTTAACTTTGCACCAAAGCAAAGCGACTTAAACCTTTATCGGCATCGGGAAAGAATTGATCGGGCAAATATGCATCATTTTGAGCGCTAAAAATGCATTGACCATCAAAATAAAGCGTGGAGTGTCTAGGGTTGCTTTGGAACGCAAAGCTAGCTTCACCATTCCAAGTCAGTCTTGGGTTCACTGGCGATGTTTGAAATTTCTTCGGGAGTGCAAGGCTTGCCTTGCTTGAACCTGTCTTCGCAAGCCAAGCCTTGCCACTCCAACATCCGTTGTCACCGATTCGGCCAGCGGTGATCAAGGCGAACAGTTCACCACCACCTCGTCGCTATACAGCCCGATTTCTTTATTCTTCTGCAAGAAAACGCCCGTGTAGCGGCGCAGTTCCGGCTTGTCGGCTTGCAATAAGGGTCGATTGTCGACGAAGGGTGAAGTGGTGGGATGGCCTAGCGGAATCCAACCGGTATCGCCCTCGCGTTGGCAATAAATGCAAACGCCGTCACTCTTCAGCTTGTTGAAGCTGATTTCGACGACCCCGGCGGTTTTATCCACGTAACCAATCGTCGGTTTGGCATGAGCCATATCGACAGTGACATCCGGCCCCTCAATGCCAAAAAGTGCGCCTTGCGAGGGTTGATACCCCGACTGTGCCTTGATACGGCGGGCAATGCTCCGGGCATTGCCTTCGGCGCGGTCATTGGCGTCCTTGCTCTCGGCGGTGGCCTGTTTGTGGGTGGCGGCGGCAAGGTTTTTGGCGGCAAGCTTGGCGTGGATCTCGGCATTGTCGGACTCGATCATTGCCTTGTCTTCAACCGACAAGCTAAATCCGGCGGGGCTGGTGAGGGCGACGGCCTTGAAATTGTCATGCCAAGCGATGAAATCAGCTTCGGTAGCGGGTATGAAATCGGATTTCGGCACGGTCATTCTCCTTTAATAATGATTAAGCGGTTGACGGTAGTCTGAGGTCAACGCGGTTATGTTGAGAACTTCACAAGCATCCGATGCTTCCACCGCATTTCGCTTTCGACTCCGGTGCGGAATTGTATACCTAGCCGCATTATCAAAAAATTACCCCGAAGCATTTGAGAATGAATTTTTTCTGAAGGCAGGGTTAAGATCATTATCATCACTCCATCCTGTGCGAGGTCCGGCGCTAACTGGCATTTACTTAAACAATTTGAACTGGGTAAAAGGTTTGTAGTCCCGGCTTCAGCCAGTTCTTTTCGTTCAGTTTGCCGCCTGAAGGCGGAACTACTAACCCCAGCTTATTGGCAGTGGCACAAAGGGCAGGAGCAAGATAGCTGGATCAAAGCCCAGAGTGTCGAGGCTTGCCTTCACCGTCACAGCAAGCTTTTCCAAGTCTTCCACCAGACCCGCCGAGACTTCCGCCAGACCCGCCGAGTCTTCCGCCAGACCCGCCAAGGCTTCCGCCAGACCCGCCGAGTCATCCGCCAGACCCGCCAAGTCTTCCGCCAGACCCGCCAAGACTTCAACCAGACCCGTCAGGGCTTCCACCAAGTTTGCCGACCGTTGCACCACGTTTGTCAGGAGTCCCGCTAAAACCGCCGACCGTTGCACCACGTCAGCCGGGAGTCCCGCCAATAAGCTTGCCCGTATGCAGCCAGACCTGAGCGAAGCTGCCATCGTCTCAACAGAAAACCTCACGCAACGACGCAACGGCGCAACGTAACGTGGCTCTTCGTTGCGCCGTT
>CAIYXP010000116.1 GCA_903930145.1 uncultured Methylococcaceae bacterium | reverse complement strand
GGGAGAGGGTCTTGGGATGGTTGATGAGACGACAAGCTATTTATAATCAACCCAGTACCCCTCTCCCTAAATCCCTCCCCCCAAGGGGGGAGGGACTTGTGTAGATATCTATGCCCCAGAGAGAGGATTTTGGTTTAAGTTGGTGCAATCGTGATTGACGCAATGCCCAATTCAGATCGCCTGCGGACAACAACCCACTATGAATGGGTGCTTTAACCGGTCATTATTCAAATCGTTGACACATCTGCCTAACCAAAAGCCAGAGATTGCAAGCTAAGTGTGGACATTGGTATGAGTCCTGCAAAGAACTGAATGCATCTTGGTTTTTTTCACAAAGGGGTATGGCCATGTACAACGGGATCATTCTGAACTGTTTCAAGAAATCAATCTTTTCTAGAATCACCCTTTCTTCTTTCAAATCTGACGGAAGCTTTTATTCTTTCCACAGGAAATCACGGGTTTTGAGGTCTAGAACAAGGGTTGCCCGATATTAATGGCAGTGGGTACTAGGCAGAAACGGCATATCAGATGATAATAGCTTCTAAATTTATGCGATGGTGCGCCAAGGACGGTGACATCGCCTTGCCATTGAGGGCATCAATCAAAAAGAAAACATAGATAATTTAGTGGGTTGCTGTCATCGTAAGAGATCGAATTGATAGATTACAGATCAATACACGTTTAAAAAAACAATAAATAACAATTCCTGTGAAACCGCCTTGCTTTAGTATAACTGTCAAGTTAATACTGTTAGTGATCCTTCTGTGGATGATTTTCGCTTGGTCAATGGCTTATCTCTATTTGATAAATGCCAGTTTCTATTCCTTCATTGCATTATCGCTGGCCCTGACTTGGTTGGCTTGGCTGGCTCTGAAAAAATTGTTTGACCCTTTGCTCATTGCGGCCAAACACATCACCGCGATGGCAACGGGGGTGCGGCCTGTCGAGCCATTCCCAATCCAAACCCAAGACGAAGTCGGGCAATTGCTGGCGGGCATTAATTTTCTGATCAATCAAGGCAAAAACGCCGAGGATCACGCTTCCCGACTCACTCAAGTCAATCAAGCCTTAAGCCATATCAACCAAGCCATTGTTCGGCTTGATTCCGAGTCTGAACTTTTTCAAGCCGTTTGCCGCATTGCGGTGGATTACGGTGGCATGAAAATGGTTTGGGTGGGTGAACATGACCCGAACACTCTACGCATCGTTCCCATCGCCTCTGAAGGCATAGGTTGCGAATATCTCGACAACATTATCATTTCCTCACGCGAGGACATACCCGAAGGGCAAGGCCCGACCGGCACTGCGTTTCGGGAAAATCGAACCTATCTTTGCCAAGATTTCAACAACGACCCAGTGGTAAGCCCATGGCAAGCAAGGGGGAGAAAGTTTGGTTGGGGTTCATCTGCCGTGTTTCCCATCAACCGGGGTGGAAACCCGCGCTATGTCGTGACGCTCTATTCCGACAAGGCCTATGCTTTTGACACACAAGTCGTCCAGTTGCTCTACGAAATCGTTGGGGATATTGCCTATGCATTGGATAATTTTGACCGTGAGGAGCAAAAACACAGAGCAATCAATGCCCTAAGAGAAAATACATTGCGCTTGAACCAAGCCGTCGATCTGGCTCATCTGGCGACTTGGGAATATGACATTGAAAGCGGTTTGTTTTCTTTTGATGATCGTTATTATGCTCTGCACGGAACCAGCACAGAGCGTGAAGGGGGCAATCAAATGTCGGCACTCCGGTTTGCCCAAGAATTATTGCCTCCTGAAGAAACGCCAATCGTTGCAGAGGAAATCAAGAAAGCCCTAGCCAGCCCTGATGCAAATTATAAGCGTCATTTCCATACACAAATCCTACGCAGGGATGGCAATATTCGTCAAATTCTGCTGGATATCGGCATCATCAAAGATACAGCGGGCAATACGGTCAAATTGTTCGGGGCCAGCCAAGATATAACGGATCGCAAGTTGGAGGAGGAGAAATACACTCGCATCATTCAAGCCTCCCTGGATGCCTTCTTTTACGGCAATGGAAAAGGCGAATTTCTGGATGTCAACGCGGCGGCCTGCAAAATGACAGGCTATGACCGCGAGCAATTGTTAAGCATGAGGATACAAGACCTAGAAGCCATGCTAAGTCAGGAAGACATTGCCTACAATATGGAAAAAATGAGCAAGATTGGCTATGACCGCTTTGAAAGCCAATGGTGGGACTGCCAAGGCAACATTCTCGAAATTGATGTCAGTGTCAATTTCATTGGGGAAAATGACGACCTCCGGTTTTTCGCGTTTGTACGCGACATCACCGAACGGAAAATGCATGAAAGCAAGCTACTCCTCCTCGGTGAAATCACCGAAAGCGCCGCCGACGGGGTGAATCTAGTCAAAGCAGCGGACGGCCTGATCCAATATGCCAACCGCAGGTTCCATGAAATGTTCGGCTATGCGCAGGGAGAACTGGAGGGCAAACATGTCTCCATCCTCAATGCGCCCATGGATAAATCTCCCGTGGATATCGCTGCTGCCATCATGCGATCCCTTGAAACGGATGGCATTTGGATAGGGGAACTGGCCAACCAAAAAAGCGACGGGTCGGTATTCTGGACCAACGCCTCCGTTTCCACGTTCAACCATCCAGAACATGGGATTTTATGGATTAGCCATCAGACCGACATCACCGCTCGAAAGTTGGCGGAGGAGCAATTGCGGCTTTCCGCCAAGGTGTTTGACAGTAGCACGGAGGCCATCATAGTCACCGACGCAGCCGTCAACATCATCTCGGTGAACCCGGCCTTCACCGAAATCACGGGCTATGGCTTTGACGAAGTGGCGGGGAAAAATCCCAGACTGTTATCCTCCGGGCTTCACGACAGTCAATTCTTCGCAGATTTTTGGCAAACCTTGGAAGAGAACGGATGCTGGCAAGGGGAAATTTGGAACCGCAGGAAAAACGGCGAGATTTACCCAGAATGGCTTAGTATCACCATGGTCAGAAATTCAATGAGTGAGGCATCAAACTTTGTGGGCTTTTTCTCCGATATTTCCGACAGAAAAGCGGCTCAGCAAAAAATCGACTTTCTCAGTTTCCATGACAGCCTGACCGGTCTGCCAAACCGGCAATTTGCCATCGACAGAATTAACCAATGCATTGCCCATGCCCAACACACTCATTCCAAATTCGCCATCCTCGTCATTGACATGGATAACTTCAAATCCATCAACGACTCTTTGGGTCATCCAGCCGGAGATTTCATCCTAGCGGCGGTTGCCACCCGCCTTCGCGAATCCATGCGGGAATTGGACATGGTAAGCCGCCTAGGCGCAGACGAATTTTTAGCCGTTCTGCTGGATGTCAACACCAGTGACGAGATCATCAGAATCTCCGAAAAGCTGCTGGAAATCATGGCACTGCCTTTCAGCTTCCAGCAACAAGAGATTTCCATGTCGGTTTCCATCGGCGTCGCCGTATTCCCCAGTGACGGCGGCGACTTTGAAACCTTGCTGAAGAATGGCGATTTAGCCATGTACCGCGCCAAAGAGGCAGGCCGAAACACCTACCTGTTTTTTGACGAGTCAATCAACACCAATGCCTTTGAATATCTTTATCTGCGCAACGGTTTGCGCCGTGCATTGGAAAGAAGTGATTTTGTATTGCATTACCAGCCCCAGATAGACCTCTATACCGGCGAACTCATCGGAGCCGAGGCACTGTTAAGATGGCTAGACCCGGAACTAGGCTTGATCCTGCCTGACCGCTTCATTGCCGTCGCCGAGGAAAGCGGGCTGATTATACCCATCGGGGAATGGGTTTTGTTTGAGGCTTGTCGGCAAGCGATGGAGTGGCAACAAGCCGGTTTGCCCAAATGCCTGATCGGCGTGAACTTATCGGCGGTGCAATTCAAACGCGGTGACTTGGCAAAAACCGTCAAAATGGCATTAGACAAAACGGGGCTTAACCCCGCTTGCTTGGAACTTGAATTGACAGAATCGATTCTAATCCGAGAGACTGAAAACATCCTGTCGCGGGTGAGTGATTTGAAAATGCTGGGGGTTAAACTCTCCATTGATGACTTTGGCACGGGTTATTCCAGCCTTTCCTATCTGAAGCGTTTTAATGTGGACAAGATCAAAATAGACAAGTCATTTGTGATGGATTTGAAATGTGACGCGGGGGACTTGGCGATTGTCCAAGCGATCATCCAAATTGCCAAAAGCCTGTCCATGAAAACCATTGCAGAAGGGGTCGAAAATCAAGAGATCGTGGAACTACTGCGAAGCTTGCATTGTGATGAAGCCCAAGGCTATTTTTATGCCCGCCCCATGCCCAAGGATGAATTTGCCGATTATCTCTCCCACTACCAACCCTACGAAACCGCAATTTACCATTAAGGCATCAACACCCATCATGCAAACTAACTCCCGACGACTCGCCTTACTCCCCGCCTTCCTACTCGGCCTTGCCGCCCAAGCTTCTGAGCAAACGGTTGAAGGAGTGCCGACCTGTCCCTCCTCGCCCAACTGCGTATCCAGCAACCCCTTGACCGATGACGATCATCACGTCCTGCCCTTCCGCATTGAAGGCTCGCCAACGGCAAACATGGACAAATTAAGACAGGCTTTGCTGACCGAAGCCGGGGTGAGCATTGTGGAGGACACCGGCACGGTCATTCGCGCCCTAGCCACCTCCAAACTGTTTCATTTCGTGGACGACCTCGTGTTTCAACTGGACCCGGAGAAGCGCGTCATCCAAGTCCGCTCGGCTTCCCGCGTCGGCTATTGGGATATGGGGGTCAATCGCAAGCGGATCGAAACGCTACGCCAAAAAATGGCCCAATCCAGTCTGGCAAAGCCCTAATGTGCGTGAGACCGCTTTTTCAATATCATTGGGCTTTTACACCCAAACTGCATTAAAATCCCTAATTTGACCAAAACCCCTGAGGGGATAGAGAACATCGATGTCATTACAAGATTCATTGGCGCTGATTCGGCGTGGCGCGGAGGAAATCCTGCGCGAGGAAGAATTGGAAAAGAAACTGGAGGAAGGCCGTCCATTGCGCATCAAAGCCGGGTTTGACCCCACCGCGCCCGATCTGCACCTAGGCCATACCGTCTTGCTGAACAAACTGAAACAACTTCAAGACTTAGGCCATGAGGCCATTTTCCTGATTGGCGATTTCACCGGCATGATCGGCGACCCCACCGGCAAGAATGTCACCCGCAAGCCCTTGTCGCGGGAGGAAGTGATCGAAAACGGCAAGACTTACGAGCAACAAATATTCAAAATCCTCGATCCCGACAAAACCCAAATTCGCTTCAATTCGTCATGGATGAATGCCATGACCCCTGCCGATATGATCCAATTGGCCGCCAAACACACCGTGGCGAGGATGTTGGAAAGGGAAGATTTCAGCACCCGTTATAAAAACGGCCAACCCATTGCCATTCATGAATTCCTCTATCCGCTGATTCAAGGCTATGATTCCGTCGAACTGAAGGCCGACATGGAATTGGGCGGGACGGACCAAAAATTCAATTTATTGGTCGGAAGGCAGTTGCAGGAAGTTTACGGGCAGAAGCCCCAAGTCGTGCTGACCATGCCCTTGCTCGAAGGCTTGGACGGGATACAGAAAATGTCGAAATCCTTGGGTAATTACATCGGCATCGCCGACCCCATCGACGATATGTTCGGCAAAATCATGTCGATTTCCGACGAATTGATGTGGCGCTATTTGGAACTGTTAAGCTTCACGCCCATGAGCGAAATCGCCCAATGGAAAAAACAATGTAACGAGGGGTCCAATCCACGGGATGTGAAAGTGCGTTTTGGTCAAGAAATCGTCCAGCGCTTCCACGGAGTGGCGGCGGCAAAGCTTGCCTTGGACAATTTCGAAGCCCGCTTCAAACAGGGATTGATCCCGGAAGACTTGGAAGAGATTGTGTTGACCGCACCGGCAAGCGGCTACCCAATTGCGGTTTTGCTGAAAGACCTAGGGCTTACGTCCAGCACTTCGGAATCCAATCGGATGATTCAACAAGGCGGGGTGAAATTGGACGGCGAAAAAATCTCCGATCAGAAGCTGACCATCCCAGCGGGCGGGACGCATATCGCTCAAGTCGGCAAACGAAAAATTGCCAAGGTGCGTTTGGAAAAAAGCGAATTTGATTAGCAAGCACGCCAATCATGACA
Source organism: uncultured Methylococcaceae bacterium (assembly GCA_903930145.1). Taxonomy (GTDB): domain Bacteria; phylum Pseudomonadota; class Gammaproteobacteria; order Methylococcales; family Methylococcaceae; genus Methylumidiphilus. The sequence goes on along the minus strand of CAIYXP010000116.1, from coordinate 7,555 downwards.
CAGCAATTATCATTTTGGCGCGATGCCACGTCATTCCGGCAGGGAATGCCGGAATCCAGCACAAGGACGTGAAACCAATCGCGGAGGATTTGCCTGAATCAAGGGATTGTAAACCGTCCATGGCCTGGATTTCGGCATCCATGCCAAAATGACGGTTTAACAACATCCTCTTAGGCTCATAATGAGAATTGCTGCTGCATTAGATTTGGGCTATTCCTGATTTGGGCTATCCCTTGATTTGCGTGGGCTTGATAACTTAGTCAAACTCATTAAGAATGGAGTGACAACGATCCGATTCCGTTACTGTCGGACACCCGGTTCGCAACGCAATAAATTAATGTTTTTTCTAACAGGAGACGCAAAATGATAAAAATCGGCGATGTTTTCCCCATTGCAAAACTGACCACGCCTAAAGGACCCGTCAGCTTGGACGGCAGCGCAAACACCGTGCTGTATTTTTACCCCAAGGATGACACCCCCGGTTGCACCATCGAAGCCAATGAATTCCAAAAGCTCAAACCGAAATATGATGCCGGCAAAATTCGCATTTTGGGTGTGAGCGTAGACGATGCCGAGTCTCATGCGGCGTTTTGTGACAAATTTTCGCTGGCGTTTGAACTCGTCACCGACAAAGATGCCGCTTTAGGCACTGAATTGGGCATTCTGCGCCCGTCCGGCCCTCGTCATTTGCGAGTGACATGGGTGTTAGACTCGGCTGGCAAAGTCGTCCTGTATTACCCGGATGTCGTACCCGATAACCACGCCCAGCAAATCCTTGACGATATTGCGGCTCTTTAATAAAAAAATTGTAGAGGCGAATTCATTCGCCATGGGCGGCTAAAAGCCGCCCCTACATTCAATCGACCCGCGACTAAAGCCGCCCCTACAGTTTGATGACCTCCAAGGCTTAACGTTTTCGGCCACCGAGTGCGCCTCGGATAACTTTTTTCATCTCGCTTTTCGCCAGAGATTCCAACAAACCTTCCTTACGCCCTCCTCGCGGCCCGGTGCTGCCTAGCAAATAATCCTTCAATGTGTCGAACACCATGGAACCAAGATCTTCCTCTTTTCCCGCTGGCTTGCTGGCATTCTGACTCTCCCCGGCAGCCGTTTGCTCAATCGGGGTGCGTTTAGCCAACATTTCATAGGCGGATTCACGATCAACGGCATTTTCGTAATGCCCAAAAATCGTCGAAGCTTTGATGATTGAATCGCGCTCTTCAAGGCTGATGGGTCCAATCTGGCTACCCGGCGGTATCACAAAAGCCCGCTCGGTAATGGTCGGCCTGCCCTCCTCGTCCAAAAAAGAAACCAAGGCTTCGCCGACCGCCAATTCGGTGATCGCCTGTTCTATATCCAAACCGGGGTTGGGGCGCATCGTCGTTGCGGCAGTCTTCACGGCTTTTTGATCGCGTGGCGTGAAGGCGCGTAAGGCGTGTTGCACCCGGTTTCCCAATTGGCCCAACACCGTATCCGGGACATCCAGCGGGTTTTGCGTCACAAAATACACCCCAACGCCTTTGGAACGGATCAAGCGAACCACCTGCTCGATCTTATCCAGCAATGCCTTGGGCGCGTCATTAAACAGCAGATGCGCCTCGTCAAAAAAGAAAACCAATTTGGGTTTGTCCAAATCGCCCACTTCAGGCAATTGTTCAAACAACTCCGACAACATCCATAACAAAAACGTCGAATAAAGCTTAGGCGAATTCATTAATTGCTCGGCGGCAAGGATGTTGACAACGCCACGTCCATGATCGGTTTGTATCAAATCGTTGATGTCCAAGGCGGGTTCACCAAAAAACAATTCTGCGCCTTGTTGTTCGAGTTCGAGCAAACCACGCTGAATCGCACCGATTGAAGCGGCGGACACATTGCCATAGGCTGTTTGGAATTGTTTGGCATTTTCACCGACATATTGCAGCATCGCCCGCAAATCTTTCATGTCCAATAACAGCAAGCCTTGGTCATCGGCCACTTTAAACACCAAGGTCAACACGCCCTGTTGAGTGTCATTCAAATCCAACAATCGGCCAAACAGCAATGGGCCCATGTCTGACACGGAAGTACGCACCGGATGACCGGCTTTGCCATAGACATCCCAAAATGCAACCGGACAGCGCATGATTTCAAATGGGGTTTGCAATTGCTCGACACGCTCCTTGACCTTGCCAGCCAATTGCCCTTCGTTTGCCAAACCAGCCAAATCGCCTTTGACATCGGCCATGAACACCGGCACCCCGATTTGGCAAAAAGCCTCGGCTATGCGTTGCAGGGTGACGGTCTTGCCGGTTCCTGTTGCGCCAGTGACGAGTCCATGGCGATTGCCGAGTGCCGGGAGGAGGTGGATTTCTGCTTGTGCTTTCGCGATTAATAAAGGAGTAGCCATGGGGAATATTAAAATTTAAAGAAGGGGTGGAAAGGGATCATTGGGAATTTTGGATTTTTTCTCGATTCCCATTATAATGCACTTGACCGGTAAATGGTTTTTGACAGTCTTGGAACATAGACGATGACAAATTTAAACAAATCTCCCTCAATCTCTCAACATACACGTTCTTCGATTGTTGAAGAACTCCATGCTTGGTATAGGCTAATCATCACTGAATGGAAATGGATTTCCATGATTATCCTTGGAATAATATTATTTCTCCTTTATACCCATCCACTACCCCCTCGTCATGTCGTTCTGGTCGGAGGGCAACAAGGTTCGACTTTTGACACCATTGGACAACGTTTCATCCCTTATTTTAAAGCAGAAGGAATTGAATTGGAACTCAGGTATACCGCCGGTTCGGCTGAAAACCTCAAACAGGTCTCAGATATTAATGATGTCAATGCGGCCTTGTTGGTTGGAGGTTTAGCCCATAAAGGGGATTATCCTAGATTGGCGTCCCTTGGCAGCATTGAATTTACCCCATTATGGGTTTTTTATCGAGGGGATGAATATCGCGGTAAAGAAGGTTTCACTTATTTTTCAAACAAACGTACTGCCATTGGCAAGGAAGGTAGCGGAACCCATATTATCCTCAAAAAAATACTCGAACTTAGAGGTTTATTTCTCGACGATAGAAAAAACTTCCTCAATATTCCCCATCATGAAGCCATGGAAAAACTCCTAAAAGGCGATATTGATGCCATGTGCATACTAGACGGGATAGATTCCCCAACGGTAAAAGAACTATTGAATCATAAAGAGATTCACATTTATAGCTTCATCTACGCCCCTGCCTATGAAAAAAAACTTCCATTTTTGGAAACGGTTGTCATTCCAAAAGGTTCTTTGGATTTGAAGACGCTTCACCCAGATAAGGATATTCAAATGCTGGCTTCCACCGTGACATTATTGGTCGAAAAAGACCTGCATCCTGCCATTCAGCAATTGTTTCTGATGGCGACAGAAAAAATCAGCCGCGAACAAGATCAATTTTTTGCGCGACCTGATTTCTTTCCTGCCTATATGGATCATACCATTGAACTGAGTCCCGTAGCGAGGCGGTTTTATGATTCAGGCCCACCCCCGATGAAGGGGCTTTTGCCGCATTGGTTAACCAGTTATCTTGACAGAATATGGTTTCTCATTTTGGGTGGAATAGCGATTATTTATCCACTGTTCAAGTTATTCCCAAGTTACCGGCGAGTGCATTCGGTCATGCTGATTTCCGATGGGTTTGAGCAAATTAAAGAAATAGAAAAAAAGGCAGTTCAGTCCCGGACGGTGGATGAATTAAAATCATTGCTTGATGAACTCAACGAGATGGATGCCGAAACCTGTGATAATTGGATTTCAACGGATGAGATACATAAACTCTATGCCATGAAAAGCGCACTGAATCTAATCCGACAGAAGATAGCCCTTCAAATTAATAACTTAGAGCACTAATAGATAAAGCACTAGGTAGCATTAAGCACGGAAGGGTGCAAGGCTTGCCTTGCTGATATTTACAAACCTTTAGGAATGATCGCAAAGCAAGCCTTGCACTCCAAGAGTGGGCAAGTCCAAACTCCTAACTTATTAGCAGTGAAGCAGGAGTTTGGGAACTTACCAAATTATTCAATCAACAACCTAAACCCGCTTACTCCGGCAACGCCACCATCCGGCTGGATTTGGGGCCGTTAATCAGCTTTTCCCACAACAGGTTGTTTTTATACACCCAGATGCCGTGGGGCGCGAAGTCTATCACCAAATCCTGCTTGTTGTTGTTGTCCAAATAAGCGGCGGCCATGGTGACGGGGGACAGGGGGTGCAGTTGCACCCAAAATTGGTTGTTCATGAACACCCAAAGCCCGGTTTTGTTGCCGAAATTAAACGCCACATCGGTCATCCCGTTCCCGTCCAAGTCGGCTGTGACCATGCCCAGCGGTGACAGAGGATGCAACTTCACCCACGTGCTGTTGTTCATCCATTTCCACGACCCGTCAGCGCCGAAGCTGAACACCACGTCCTCATGCCCGTTGCCGTCCAAATCGCCGACCACGCTCAAGCCGGGCGAGCGGTTGTGGTCCAGCTCCATCCAAGCAGGTTCGCTGCCCCGGTTGTTCAAATGTTCCCACAAACCATAGGGGGCGAAGTCGAGCAGCAAATCCTGCCAGTCGTTCTCGTCGAGGTAGGCGGCGGTGACGGATTTTGCCAAAGGCCCAAACAAGGTCTGCCAAGGTTGCTGATTGTTTAGCAAGGCATTGATCTTCCTTGACTCGGCAAAACTGGCGACCAACTCCATGCTGGCATTGGCATCCAAATCGGCGGCAGTGATCGACACCGGCGACACGTCCCGAAGTTGCGCCCACTCCTTGCGGTTCATCCAAGCCCAGATGCCGTAGGGTTTGAAATCGACGACTAGATCAAACGCACCGTTGCCGTCCAAATCGGTCGAAACCAGTTGGCTAGTCGTCAGCGGATGCAGTTTCTCCCATACACCATTGGCATGGCGTATCCACAAGCCATTCGGTTTGTTGAAGTCGATGGCCAGCGCATCCATGCGGACCGCGCCGAAGCGGGCCGTCACCGACTTGGCCTTGTCCATGGTGAGTTGGCAAGTCGCGCCCTTGCCGTGGCACACGCCGGACCAGCCAGTGAAGAAGCTTCCCTCATTGGCTATGGGCGACAACGTGACCACCGTGCCATTGGTGAAATTTTGATTGCAGTTGTTGCCACAAACCATCCCGCCCACATCGCTGACCACGCTGCCGCCGCTTGGATTGGCATTGACAATCGAGAGCGCCCAACTGTTGCCGAATATCATCGTGGCTGGTGCGGCATCATTGTAATTGGCATTGCCAGACTGATTGGCCTGAATGACACAACTTCCCGCTTTCAAAGCACAGACCGTGCTGCCGTTGATGCCGGATGTCACACAGACGGGCGATGCCGATGGTGCGGCAGAAAAAATAATCGGATTGCCGGAAGCGCCCCCCGTGGCTGAGAGTGCCGCACAGTTGCCCACCGCAACATTAGGGGCAGAGCCAAAGGCAAGGGTTTGAGACCCCTTGCCGATGCCGAAGGTTTGTGTCACTTGATTCGCGGCATTGTAGGAGGCATTGCCAACTTGGTCGGCAATCACCGCGCAAGTCCCCACCGTTATCCCCCTTACCCCATTGCCGTTAACGGTGCAGATAGCGGGGGTTTGCGAATTGAATACAATCGGATTGCCTGACCCACCGCCATTTGCCGCCAGCAGACCGCTACTGCCAACCACTACCGCCGGGGCAGGGCCGAAGACAAGGGTTTGATTGGCTTTAAAGTTTACGCTTACGGTTTTGGCCGCGTCTATCGTCAAGCCACAGGTCAATCCCGTACCGGTGCAAGCGCCCGTCCATCCCTCGAAGGTATAGCCAGTTTTGGGGGCGGCGGTCAAGGTGACAACCGTGCCTAAGAGCGGGTTCGACGTGCAGACCGTGCCACAGTTGATGCCGCCCGGGTCACTCGTCACCGTGCCGCCCTGAGCGTTTTGATTAGTGAGAGTCAAGCGCTGGTAAATAGGGGCAAAACTCGCCGAAATACTACATTCTTCCGTCACAGGCGCAGTGGTGGCGGTATAGTGGGTCACAGTTTCCAACGTGTCGGTATAGTTAAGTCCACAACCGGTGACACTCGCGACATAATACCCATAGTCAGCATCCAACGTGAAACTTGCCGTGTCTCCGATATTCACCATCAGAGGCGAAGGGCTTGCCGCATTCAAGCGACCGTGTACCCCGGCGATGGCAGTAACCGATAACGCCGTATTGGTATGCCAAAACCCAATCGAATGAATATATGAAGCACTGGCGGCTATTCCCACGGGTGTGGATTGGCCGGAGGTGCTATTCAGGGTATAGTGAGTGGATTGTTGATAAGTACTGCCCGCACTCGTAATGCGGGAAGGGTTAAGATAAGTGGCGGCGTAAGCAGAATGGAAGGACAAGCACAGCACAAGCATTGAAACCAAAGCCAAGCATTTATTATAAGGGTATGTCCATCTATTCATGAGTCATTGTAAGCTTGATTGCTGATAAAAATTCGTCTGTAGGTTGTGTTAGGGCGTAAACGCTTAAGCCTATCACATAGCAAGATGCAAACGAATGGCTTGCTCAACCTGTGCCATTAAACCGGACCCGACTTGTCCACATGGCTCATTGCCTAAACGCAGTTTAGAAATCGTGCGGATTTGTTGGGCTTGAGCTTTCGACGGTTTGGGCAAGCCACTGTCACCCGCTGCCAGAAAAACCTCGAAAGGATAAATATGCTCAATGTTGGAGGTAATCGGAATAATCGTAACCGTATTGGATGCACTATTATTGCGGTCGTTGCTCACAATCAACACGGGGCGGCGTTTTGCTATTTCCGAACCCACGGTAGGGTCGAGATTGGCATAAAAAATATCACCACATTTCATCGCTCAATCCGTCAGCGACGACACAATCCCAAGACGAGTCCGCTTCACTATTGGCCTTTCGATAAGCCATTTCCATGTCTTCATCGGTCAGGGTGCGCTCCTCCAATAATTCGATGGGTTCAACCAGCGTGACAATCGCTCGATAGCGCTGCTCTAGTTGGATGGGTTCGCAAAACTTGATATGACCTTGCTTGCTGACTTCAGCTTCTATTGATTGCATCATATTGGCTTCCTCATAAATCTAATTTGGTTAGTTTCCAAGTTCCTGCTTGGTAGCCCTGTCGCTGTCATACCGGCAGGGATTGCCGGTATCCAGATTGCAGGGATGCCCCTAAGCCCCACCGTCCATGGAGCCTAGGTTCCGGCGGTACATGCCGGAACGACGAGAAATGTAGCCCGTATGAAGCGAAGCGGAATACGGGTTTCTTAAGCACGCACATCCCGGATTATGCCTCAAAGCGGCTACATCCGGGCTGACTACTTGCAGATAGCCCGTCATTTCGCCATGGATGCCGAAATCCAGCGACCAGGGAAGGCAAACCATAACTTACTACAATAATACCCAAATGAAGTTCCATAGGATGGGCAGGCATTTTTTTCTTGCCCACCCTTTGCCGGGATTGAGGGTCCGTTCCGCGTGGGCAGTTCCGTAGGTCGGGCAACAGCTTCATCGTTGCCCG
>CAIYXP010000115.1 GCA_903930145.1 uncultured Methylococcaceae bacterium | reverse complement strand
TCTTCTTCGCGGGTATGAATATTCAGTTTGTCGTAAATTTTCCTGACATGGTCTTTTACGGTGGTTAGCTTAATATGCAAACGCTCGGAAATATAAGTATGGCTATGCTTTTGGGCGAGCATTAGGCACACGTCCCTTTGGGTTGCGGACAGTGGAAAGTCTTTGAGTTGCCGCATGACAAAAAGCGCCATAGGTTCTTGATGTTCGATGGTGACACCGATCAAACCACCGGGTTCGCCATTTTGACGATCCAGCCAATAGGCCCTGAAGGTGAAGCGACCATTGGCGTTAACATGTGAAAACACGGGTGGTGAAGTTTGCCTGCCTTTGAAAATGCCATTCAAATGTTGACAAATTTTTTGGATTTCAATTGGAATATTCGGTTTCAAGCTCTGCGAATTAAATGCCTCACGCGTCGGGTATAATGGGCCGCTGGCAAGATTCAACAGGTTATTTGCCGATTCACTGAGATAAGTCACCTTGCCAGTCGCATCCAATATCATCATGCCCGTTTGCGGGTCGCCGACAAACTCAATATCCATATCTTTCCTCGCCGCTAATCCGTGGGCGACATAGGCCAGCAAATGGATGAACAACTGCTTTTCAAGATTATTGAACGGGCGCTGTGATTGGGGGCGACATAGGAATAACATGCCTTCCATCTTACCAACAACCCCTTGAATGGCATGATATTGGTTGCAGGGTTTCCAGACTAAGTGATAATAATCGCTTTCATAAAAATCATCGGCAAGAATCCTTGGATTATCCAATACCTCATGCTGTTCAAACCAGTTGAATATCCTGAGCATCAGTTCCGGGCTGTGCAACCTCTCGGTTTCAGTCGTATAAACTTCCAAGGCTTCGGGTACAAAATATTCGGGGATGGCATAGGCCGGGAATTGGTTTTCATCCAATCCTATGAATACATTGCTGTCTGAAGGTATCACCGCCTTTACCGAGCGCAATAATTCCGGGATGACGGCCTCTTTTCCCAAACCAAGGCAACATAATTGCCGGACATAAGTGAGTGCGTTATTGGGTTTCAAGAGGTTTCTGCTCCTATATCACCAAGCGTTTTCGCTGATTTTAGCAAATTGCCAGGATTTGAACCAATACTCTTAATTTAACGGCAATGGCCCTATTCAGCGCAAACATTCTCGCAAATCGTCTAAAATAAGCGCTTAAACCTAAGGAGTATCCAAAGAATGCCTAGCCCATTGCGTTTGACCCTGACCGACTACCGCGACCCGGCCCATTGGCGGTGGGTGTTGAGCGATGCCAAAGGCGGGTTTTTGGCGGATCATACCGTCAGCCTGGACCAAACCACCCGCGAATATCAAGGCTTTGTGGAGTTGGGCGGGTTTTTGGATTTCTACAAAGAAGCCTACCCGCCGGAGCGCCAACTCGAAGACTTGGGCGATTGGATCGGCGAAAAAGTGTTCGGCGGCTTGCGAGCCAAGCTGTTAAAACAGGCGGTCAAACCGGCCCAACCCGTACAGGTGCTGGTCCCCGAGGCGGCGCAAGAATTATTATTCCGCCCGTTTGAACTGGCCCGGTTTGCTAATAAGCAAACCTTCAGCAAAGCGGGCATCCGCTTTATTTATCAGCGTGACGACGTGGAAGCCCCAGTAGGCGACAAACCGGCGGCAACCAACAAGCTGCGCATCCTCGCCGTGTTCAGCCTGCCAGTCCGCAAAAACCCGTTAAACCTCCGCCGTGAACGCTACGAGATGCAGCGGTTTGTGCGCGAATTGAACCAAACCCAGGGCTTGGCGGTGGAACTGCGGGTGCTGCAATACGGGGCGACGCGCAAACTGTTGGAAGACACGCTGCAAGATGGCGAAGGCTGGGACATCGTGCACCTGTCCGGTCATGGCGACAAGGGCGAACTGCTGTTGGAAAATGATTGGGGCGGGACCGATGCGATCAATGCGGAAGACCTAGGCGAATTGCTATCACCCAACGCCGAGCGGCTGAAGCTGCTAATCCTCGATGCCTGTTACAGCGGCGCGGGCAGCCATGCCGCTGCACGGGTGCAAGTGGGGCTGGACAAGGTGCAAACCCGCGAGACCGGCGCGGAAGGTGAACCCGTGGCGCAAACCGCCCTTACCGTATTGCCGAGTTTGGCGCAAAACCTAGCCGAGCGGCTGGATTGTGCGGCCTTGGCGATGCGCTATCCGGTCGGCGATGCGTTTGCTTGCGAGTTGATGCTATCGCTGTACGACAAATTGCTGGATCGGCAACGGCCCTTGCCCGCCGCGCTGCATCTGGCGCTGGATGTGGCGCTGGGCAGCAATATTCCCCAACCGCCCTTGTCTGCCGTCACGCCCATTTTAATTGGCGGACGGGCGGCGGAACTCAAGCTGATTCCACCTTCCGTATCCGACAGGGCGCCGATCCTGCCCAAGACCGGTTTGGGCATCGCCTTCCCCGACGAGCCGTTGCGTTTTGTCGGTCGCTTGCAAGCCATGTTACGCGCCAGCCAAGCCCTTGCCAGCCGCAGCCCGGAGCGCGGCGTGTTGTTTTATGGCATGCCCGGTGCCGGCAAGACCGCCTGTGCGTTGGAACTGGCCTACCGCCATGCCGAAGGCCGCTTCCAAGCCCATATCTGGCACAAAGCCCCGGAGGCGGGCAGCGACATCGCCACCGCGCTGTTCAATTTGTTTCAGGATATGCAAACGCAATTGAACGCGCCGGACCTGGGCCTGACAACCAGCTTGGATGACCCGCCAAAATTCCGCCAATATACCTTGCCGCGTTTACGCGCTTTGCTGCAACAATATTCCTTGCTGCTGGTGCTGGACAACATGGAAAATCTGCTGACCGAAAGCGGCGCGTGGCGCGATGGCTTATGGGGTGAGGTGCTGGCCGCACTGCTGTCGCATAATGGCCCGTCGCGGGTGGTGTTGACCAGTCGGCGCATCCCCAGCGATTTAGCCGAACACCCGAAACTCCAGCGCGAAGCCATCCATGCCTTGAGCTTTGCCGAAAGTGTATTGCTGGCCCGCGAACTGCCCAACCTGAACGCCTTGTTTGACGATGCCGATGGGCAGGGTTTGTTGCAACACACGCTGTGGGCGGTGCAAGGCCATCCCAAGCTGTTGGAACTGGCCGAAGGCTTGGCGGCAGACCGCACCCAACTGGCGGAACGGGTGGAAGCGGCGAAAAGCGAACTGGCTGAACAAGATACGCTATTGGATCAATTCTTTGCCGTTGGCATCGCTAAAGAGGGCGAGACCCGGCGCAGCGAGCCAGCGTTCATGCGCGAATTGCAGTCTTGGACCGCCGGCGTGTCGGCCTTGCTGCCGGCGAGTGTTGGGTTATTGTTTCAGGTGCTGTGCAATCTGGAAGCGGTGGACCGGAAGCGGGATGTGCTTGATCACAACTGGAAGGATATTCTGAGCCGTTTAGGCTCTCTATCAAACCAACCCCCCTTTGCAAAAGGGGGGCAGGGGGGATTTCCAACGGGCGTTTCCGGCGAAGCAACAGAACCCTTGCCGGAAACGGTCGTGGAACGACCTTATTCCGGCCTACAACCCGATACTCAAGCGGAACCCGTAGGCCGGAATAAGCCCGCCCTAGCGGGCGTTTCCGGCGAGGTGGCAGAACCCATGCCGGAAACGGTCGTAGGACGACCTTATTCCGGCCTACAACTGTCTGCGGCCTTGGAACAATTGGCGCGGGTGGGCTTGCTGAGTGTCGAAGCCTCGCCCGAACTGGAACCGGAGGTGCTTGCGGCATTGCAAACCCAACTGACCGCGCAAGAGTTGCCGCTGTCTTTGGATGCAATCCTCCAGCAATTCCGCGCACAAGCCACCACCTTTTCTATCCACCCCGGCGTGGCCGAGGCGACCCGTGGCGTCACCGAACCCTTATTGCGGGCGGCGATTGACCAGGAATTGGGGGATTATCATATTGCGAGGTACAACCATGGCATAAAAACCGAGCTGGCAGGCGGCGGCGAGGCTATCGTCCATGCTGCCCGCTGTGCCACGCCGTATTTGCTGCGGCAACACTGCTGGGCAGATGCATCAATCCTGCTGGAACAAATGCTGCACCGGGATCAAAGCCCGGAAACCTTGGCCTATGCGCTTCCCGTGTTAAAACGGATCGCCGATGCGACGACAGGAACTGACCGGGAAATAATCGATGCCGGCCTCCTCGCCAAGACCCTGAGTAATGCCGGACGTTATCAAGAAGCCGAGTCGCTGCTGCGTGAAGTCATCCAACGCAGTGCCGAACAGGGCCAGTATCGGATCGCCAGCACCGCCGTAGGCGATCTGCTAAATCTGTTGATGGAACACGGGCGCTTGGATGCGGCGCTGGGATTGGCTGCGGACAAGAAACGTTACACCCAAGCCGCCGACTTGGGACCGTGGACACAATTGCTTGATGAAGCTCAGCGCTTACAGATACTGAATGCCCTAGGGCGTTATGCCGAAGTGCTGAAAGCGCTGGACACCTTAAGGCCGCAATTCAGCCGACTGGCGGAACAAAGCGAACAAGTCGAAGCCGTTAATCCGTGGAATGTCCGCGAGACATTGCTGGACGCGGGTCGTGAAGCCGCAATGCAGAGTCAGCAGTACGAACAGGCGCTTACTCTCAATGCCGAGATTGTGCAGTATACCCAACAACGGGGAGCGACGGCGTTGGAATTGGCGTGGACTCGTTTCAACGACTATGGCCCGTTGCTGCGGCTTAAACGCTATGACCAGGCTCGCCAATTGTTAGTGCAATGTCGGACAGTGTTTGAAACCGAGCATTACATAGAGGGGTTAGGGGCGGTCTGGAACGCATTGGCTGATCTGGCCGATGAGACCGGCGAACGCCAAGACGCGGTGCGTTTTGAGGAAATCGCTTTGGTTTACAAATACCAAACTGGCCAGCCGGAAGATTGCGCGATCTGCCATAACAATTTGGCTTTGTATCTTCAACGCTGGGGTCAGGATACCGTTAGCGTTATCGCCCATCGTTTAGCCGCCACGACGATGGCTTTGCAAATGCAATCGGGTAGCTTGGCTTCAAGATTAAGAAACCTCGCCCGCACCGAATTGCCCGCCACCCCGCCCAGCTTTGACCAAGTGGTGGCGACCGTGGAGCAGATCGAAGGTGTGCGCTTCCGGGCGTTGTTCGAGCGCTTGCCGCGCACCGCAACCGATGGCGACGCGGCAATCGCCACCGTTTGGCAGATGGCCTTGGCGATGAAATCAAGTCGGTCGGGTTAGGTGCGTATAGGAAAATCTTGCCACCAAGCTATGCCCCATTTTGTGAACAGTTTGCCGCATAAAGGCGGTACTACAAACGCCAACATAATTGCATTGAAGCGCTTGGCAGGGGAACAATTAAAAAAACGTTCGTAGTCCCGGCTTTAGCCGGTTCTTTCCGGTCAGTTGCCGCCTAAAGGCGGTACTACGAACGCTAACATAATGGCATTGACTCTTGGAGCAGGGAAACAATTAAAAAACGTTTGTAGTCCCGGCTTCAGCCGGTTCTTTCCGGTCAGTTGCCGCCTAAAGGCGGTACTACGAACGATAACATATCAGTGGAGACAACCTAAGGATGAACCCAGCTCCGTCACTCCCTAAACTCGCCGTGCTCATAAGCAACCGTGAATGCCTTCCAATCTTTTCTGACTTGCAGGGCATAAGTTTGAGCATAATCAAGCAGCGGTTTATGCCAGTCGACGCGACGGGCAAATTCGATCCACTCGTCGGCGATGGCGGAACCTTGCCGGCCCGATCCGCGTAAGTGGCTCCAAGCCACTAGTTTGCCCATGGCATTCAGCACTTTTTCCAAGCGGGACAGTTTGCCATCCCAGTCTTCTAGGCACAGGCTGTAAGTGGTGGGCATCAATTCCCGCAAGATATAGGCTTTCCCTTTGTATAAGATGGGGGACAGGAAAGCCGGGGCAATGGCCTGGCCCCGTTTTTGCCATGCAAGCACTCGATTCGCTTCGCTTACCCAAACCGGCTGCGGAAGTGATGCATAGGGCCGCAAGCTGGAGCCGGGCTGGTATTTCAAATCGAGCAGATAATGCCCGCCCTCTCCGCCCTTGCCTTCCACAAGGATCACATAACGTTCAAGGCCCAGACTGCTGATTCCAGCAATGCGGCGAGCGATGCTTAGAACTTTGAAGAAATGGGGGTTTTCCTTGGTTTGTGCAAACTTATCCAACAATGCCTTTACTTTTTTCACGCTTTTGCCGTCAGCTTCCAAGGTGCGTTTGCCATCAATGAGCAGTTCCTTTCCGTCATACTCGGTGCGTGAGGCAATGTACTCTTGGCGGGATCGTTTTTTTAAGTTCTTCAGCAGTTTACGGATCATGCCTTCGGCAGTGGCCCGTTCAATCCACCGCGCCTTGCCTGCAAGCAATTCCGCCGTGTAAGCATTAAGGAAAACTTGGCACAATTCCTGTGTTTGTGGGGGGTCAAGTTCCAGTGTATCCCCTGCCACCCAGAGGCTGGTGAGTAAACGGGTTATATCCCAACTGGCGGGGGCCAGTAAAGATTCGTCGAAATCATTAATGTCGAAGTAAACCAGCCGATTATCTCCCTTGTAGCAGCCAAAATTTTCCAAATGCAAATCCCCGCAAATCCAAGCTGCGGGTGTGGCATCCAAAGGGGAGTCTTTGGGCCAATCCTCATAAAAGAGATGGCAGCTTCCGCGAAAAAAAGCGAAGGCATCCTTGTTCATGGCTTTGTACTTCAAAGCAAGTCGCTCGGGTTCGCGGTCTTGGTTGAAGAGTTTTAGGCGCTGTACGATGCTGCGAGCATGAATCATGACATTCTCCTTAAGGTTTAGCTGTGTCGGTTCCAAAACGTGACGGACGGGGTGACAAATCCCGTCCGGCATATCAAAGCAAGCTTTGACGCTCCCTTAATGTTAAAGAATTCAGGGACGAATTCTTTTATCCCTGCAACTTCTTATACTTAAGCCTATGCGGTTGGTCCGCATCCGTGCCTAGGCGACGGTGGCGGTCGGCTTCATAATCGGCATAGTTGCCTTCAAACCAAACCACTTTACTATCGCCCTCAAAAGCCAGCATGTGGGTGGCGATGCGGTCTAGGAACCAACGGTCATGCGAGATGACCACGGCGCAACCGGGGAAGTCGAGCAAGGCTTCTTCCAAGGCGCGTAGGGTTTCCACGTCGAGATCGTTGGTCGGTTCGTCCAGCAGCAAGACGTTGCCGCCACTTTTCAACAGCTTGGCAAGATGGACGCGGTTGCGTTCACCACCGGACAGGTCGCCAATGCGCTTTTGCTGGTCTTGGCCTTTGAAGTTGAAGCGTCCGCAATAGGCGCGGGATGGGGTCGTGTAAGTGCCAACCGTGATGAGATCGAGTCCATCAGAGATTTCCTCCCACACGGTTTTACTGTCGTCCAAGCTGTCACGGCTTTGATCGACATGGGAAATTTGCACGGTCTCGCCCATGCGTATCGTGCCGGCATCGGGCTTTTCAACCCCCGCCATCATACGGAACAGGGTCGTCTTACCCGCGCCATTCGGCCCGATGATGCCGACGATGCCGCCCGGCGGCAGTTTGAAGCTCAAATCGTCGATCAACAGCCTGTCGCCAAAGCCCTTGCGGATGCCTTCCGCTTCCACCACCACATTGCCTAAGCGTGGGCCGGGCGGGATGTAAATTTCCTTGGTCTCGTTGCGCTTTTGGTTTTCCTGCGAAGACAGTTCTTCAAAGCGGGCCAAACGTGCTTTGGATTTGGCATGGCGGCCTTTCGGGTTGGAGCGCACCCATTCCAATTCGGCTTTCATCGCCTTCATGCGGGCGCTTTCTTGTTTTTCCTCGACTTCCAGCCGGTTTTCTTTCTGTTCCAGCCAAGAGGAGTAATTGCCTTCCCACGGAATGCCATAGCCTCTATCCAATTCCAGAATCCAGCCGGCCACGTTGTCAAGGAAGTAGCGGTCATGGGTGACGGCGATCACCGTGCCGGGGAAGTCATGCAGGAAATGCTCTAGCCATGCCACCGATTCGGCATCCAAGTGGTTGGTCGGCTCGTCCAACAACAGCATGTCCGGGCTGGACAGCAGCAAACGACACAAGGCGACACGGCGGCGTTCGCCCCCGGAGAGCTTGGTCACGTCCGCATCCCAGTCCGGCAGACGCAAGGCATCGGCAGCGATTTCCAAGGTGCGTTCCAAGTTATGCCCATCGCTGGCTTGAAGGATGGATTCTAGCTTGGCCTGCTCGGCTGCCAAGGCATCGAAATCGGCATCGGGTTCGGCATAGGCGGCATAGACCTGATCGAGTCGGGCCAATGCGTCCTTGATGTGTGAGAGAGCGCCTTCAACGTTTTCACGGACGGTCTTGTTGGGGTCCAATTGCGGCTCTTGGGACAGGAAGCCGATATTGATGTCGGATTGGGCGCGAGCCTCGCCGTTAAATTCCTTGTCCACCCCGGCCATGATGCGCAGCAGGGTGGATTTGCCAGAGCCATTAAGCCCCAACACGCCAATTTTCGCGCCGGGGAAGAAAGAAAGTGAGATGTCGCGGAGAATTTCGCGCTTGGGTGGGACAACCTTGCCCACCCGGTTCATGGTGTAGATGTATTGAGCCATTCTTGCTATGCAGTCTAGTTTGGGAAAACAACATTATCCCACGTTCAAGCTTCACAAGTCAGGTTAGAAGAGGTTCCCTTTGTATCTAAAAAGGAAGAGGATCGTCAAACCCTTCTGAAGCTAGGTTTTCCTCGACGCGATTGGCATCTGTCCCCTGCGATTTTGAATATTGCCTAGGGGCGGGCTTTGTGTAAGGTTGCTTGGGCGAAGATTTAGGTTTCAAGGGCAATACGCTAGTGGCGGTCACTTGCAGGCTGGGGCGGGCCTCATCATCCTTCATGTATACCTTGGGAGTGGCTTTGCCCTGCAAACTTAAAGCATCGCCAGCCTGTAAGCGCATCAGTTCATTATGCCCGGCTTCATCAAAGCAAATGACATTGACCCAAATGGTTTGCCCCTCTTGTTCGACCCGAACCGTGCAAGTGGCATAAGGATTGCCGTTCTGACTGGTGCGGGATACAGCGTCTTTGTGAAGGACGCCGGTTAATAAAACATGGATGGTCATCTTTATTCCGGCGTCACTTGTTCAATACTCATACAATACTCAGTCATTAACCAATCGTTCCAACGATCATTGAACTGGAGGATTTGGGGGGGCAATGGCCGATGTCTTTTGCAACGCGGGGTCGAACTGAACATTGGTATCTGACTTGTTGACCGATGTTTGATTATGACCGTTTTGCGAACTATCTGAAGCTTTCTTTTCGCCTTCATCAGTTGTGCCATTACCAGCCTCAACTTTCGGGAATGAGGGGGACTTGCCATACACCGTGACAGGCACACCTAGCGATGCCCATTTAAACAACCAACCGGCATCTTCAGGCGAGTTCGGCCAGCGACGATTCTTGTCTTTGGTTGCCATGTTCACGCAGCCATGGCTGGCTGTGTGACCGAAACCATTGTGCCAAAACGCACCGTGGAAGGCATAATCCTTATGGAAGAACTGTGTATAAGGCACATCATCCACTTGATAGTAACCACGTTGCCCCGGATGCACACCCGGATCGCTACGCATGGTTTTATGCCGGTAACGGTCATAAATATAAAAATTGCCGGTCACGGTCGGTGTCTTGGGCTTGCCTGTGCTAACTCTGAAGGCACGAACTACTTCTCCATTTTCCACGGCTTCCACGCGCTGCCTGTCCAAGTAGACAAATATCTTCCGGTCAGTGCCGGTGGTGAATCGATCAACAATTGGGTTCTCCAAAGTGCCTCCTCTGGCACTTCTGAGGTTTTGTTGATTGACGCTAACTTCGATGGTGCTTGAAGCCGGCCAGCCGGGTTGCGGGGTAAACCTAAACCCTTTCTTGCCTTGCCGTTCCCATTTACCAGTGATCTCCTGGCCAGCATCCGTCTTGAGTTTGATATTTTGGCTGACGTTCGTGCCTTCGGCGAGGGGTTCGCTAAAGTTCACAATCACCGGAAGTGCCAAGCCCAAGTTGCTTTGGCCCTTGACATTAGTTTCCAAGTTGAGGGGCGGGGCAGTGGTTACATCTAATTGGAATGGCGGCAGTGGCACACCCGTGGAGGTTTGCCATTCGACTTGCACAGGGTATGTGTGGTCTTGGGCATAATCGCTGGCGGTGAGTTTGATGGCCTTGCCATTCGCATCCTTTTCGGCTTTGATATGCAAGTCGCTTTTGGCCTGTATGTCACCGACGGGTTGGTCGAAGTTTAAGGTCACGGTCGAGTCGGGCGAGAGCATGCGTAGGCTCGAACCTTCCAACTTGGGCACTGTCACCGTGGTGAACGCAATTTCACGAGACTCGCTTTGACCGAACCAAGGCCGCACCACTGTGGCGGTGATTTTATGGCGAGTGCCAAAAGCCAAAGGCGACGAGAGGGTCACACTGTTCTGATCGGTGGCTTCGGCCAGCACCTTGCCTGATTCGTCCTGCAATTCAACCTTGGCTAATTTGGCATTGAAGCCAGTCGCCTTGACCTCTAGCGGTGTTCGAGGATCGACCATCTCCTTGCCGTCCAAGGATGGCATGTCTATGCCGAAAGGCAATATTTGCCTATGCACATAATCATTCAGCGGCAAACCGATGGCGATAGCCGCAACCCCCAATAAAATCCAGCGGTAGAGCGGCTTAACCGCGCCCAATTGATATGCATTCGTCTTCAAATTTCACCTCACGCCCACAACTGGGGTAAAAAATTTCCGGCATAAGTTTTAAACTTGCCGGGTTGGTAAAGCCACTTTAAACCATCCTTGGCGACCCTGCTTGAGGAAAGGGGGAACGCTTCCCCACAGACCTGTCTAATGGCAAGGCACACGTTATGCTATTTTACTACAGTATTCCAACGGTTAAAAACTTTGATTTCAAATCCTCAGGAGGAAAACCCATCATGAATCACCTAAAGCTGATTGGCTGGCTGTCTTTTGCGGCATTTGTCGCTTGGTTCGCGTATAATCACTCGCAGGAAAAACGCTTGCAAGATTGCCAACATTATGACAGTCTAGGCCGAGGGATAGGCTGCGAAGGTTCCGATCTTGGGGATATGTAACCATCGTTCGAAGCTTCATCCGTGAATAAGTAGTTCGACACACCATTATGAAAACGTTCACAAAAAAATTGTTGACTGCGGCATTGGCCGTCCTATTGGCCTCCTGCGGGGGAAACAACGTGCAGGATAATCCTGTCAAACCGCCAATAGCCAAAAAATCCCGAAATCGCGACAATTTGAAATACATGCCGATGACCAAACTTCCCGGACGCTGGACCGTCGAAGATGTTCTGAATGATTACGGCGCGTATTCAGTCAAGAAATTAAAGCCTTATTTTAAAAAAGCCAATGTTCCCTACCCGCCTAACGAAGTGATTTTTATCGCATTAAAAGAAGAAAAGAAGATGGAGCTTTGGGCAAAGGGTGATGGCGACTTTCAATTTATCCGGGATTATCCCATCCAAGCTGCCAGCGGCATTTCCGGCCCGAAATTGCGCCAAGGTGACCGGCAAGTCCCGGAAGGTGTTTACCGGATTGTCACCCTGAACCCCAATAGCAATTTTCACCTGTCGATGAAAATCAATTATCCCAACGAGTTCGACCTTTACCATGCCAGGGATGAGGGGCGATTCGATCCGGGCGGGGATATTTTCATTCACGGCAGAGCCAAGTCAATAGGCTGTTTGGCAATGGGCGACGAGGCAATTGAAGAATTGTTCGTACTTGCCGCACAGGTGGGCATAGAAAACATCAAAGTGGTAATCGCCCCACGCGATCCACGGGTTTTGCCGCTAGACACGGAGGCGGAATATTTGCCTCCTTGGGCCGGTGAATTGTACGACCAAATAGCCAACGAAATTCAAGTCCTGTCCCCTCCCGTCAGTATGTCAAAAAATACGACAGACACACAAGCCTCCCCGCAGTAAGATTCAATCCAAAGGCCGGCTCGGTTTTATCACCGAATCGGCCAGTTTCATCATAAAGACAATCCAACCCTTCGACGCGCATCCAAGCAGTTTGCGCTGCCAAGGGTAAACTCGCGGCAAGTGCGCGGACGGGCATCATAAATGTCACAGGCAAACGACTCAGTCGGTTTTTCGCCCCCGGACAAAGCGGCACAACGATTGCCCTTACGCAGCAATTTGCGCCTAGGCTCTTGAATCACTACCAATTCCGGGTGCAGCTTATTGACGGGTTCACGACGGGAGATTTCCACCGCATGGTAAGCCTCACGGCAACAAGCCCCGCAGGTTTGGCAGTCAAGTTCTAGTGCTGGCTCATAACGCCAACAGGCCGGAGAATCATCTAACAGACGGACACTAGGGGCATGGCGGCAACGAAATTTGTGCCGTTCGACAAACCCCCAAGCACAATCGGCACATTTGAAATGGGAAAAATGTTCCGCCACAGGCGAGTGGCCGGAAGGATGGGCTGTGGGTGTTTCTCGTACCGTTGACCAAAGCGAAAAGTCCACTTTTTCCTTCGAGTTAGTTGAACAGGCTTCGGATGGGATCATGCGTGGCGTTGCCGCTGCGATTGCCGCACTCGCCGCCAGAGCCTGATTCAGCGGTTTTGCCCAACGCGGCAACGAAGCCCGCCAAGCCGCCAGACGCGCCGCCACGCAACTGCGCTCACGCCGTCCGCCAAGCTCGGGCGATGCATGAAAAGGATCGACCGGCAGGGAATTCCAAAAACTGACCCTGAAATCCGTGGTGGGTGCGAAGAAATCCCGCAACCCAAACTGTCCGGCCAAATACGCCTGTAACCTCAATGCTGCATGTTCTCGCCAAGGGTTATTGCCTATCGCATAACCAATCCCCCAATCCTCTTTTTTCTCCCCGTCTTCGCCTTCGACCAAGGCATGGCATAGCTCATGAAAAATCATTTGTGCCAAGGAATCATCGGGGTCGAACATCTCATCGACGGCGATTAACAGATTGCCTTTGCCATCGGTTGAGGCGTAGGCATCCGGTGTCCGCACGATGCGAAATCCGACGGCTTCGGCGCAATTGATCCAAACACGAGATAATGGATCGTTATAGTAATGAGTGGGTTGGCGGAGGAATTCAGTCATTATGAGAATTTGGCCGATTTTGAACGACAGAGGATTGTGCAACGAACAGGATGCATTCCACTATTTATTCAAATCGAATATTTGAACGGATATTTGATCATCGTAATGAGCAAACTTGGACTTCCGGCAACCGCTTTACTTCAACATCCGTTTCCCACAATTGCGAAATCAACTCATTGGCAATATCGGGCGAGCCGCTGGTCCAGAATTGTTCGCTACCCCTATGCTCATGCCGTGACAACTGACCGATGGATGCCAAGCGACGGCGAAGCTCTCGGGCTATCGCTTCGCCGGGATCGATGATGTTGACTTCAACACCAGCCATGGAACGGATCAAAGGGGCAAGGAAAGGGTAATGAGTGCAGCCTAATACTAAGGTATCCGCGCCTTTTTCCAACAAAGGGAAAACAAACGTTTCCAATAATGACCGGGTTTTATCGCCCTGCAAATCACCGGCTTCCACTTGTTCGACCAAACCGGGGCAAGCTTGCACCATGATATTGGCATTGGTTCCAAACCGTGCGAGTAGGTTTAGGAAATTATCACTTGAAACTGTCCTGCGAGTGGCCAATACCCCAACTACGCCTGATTGGGTGGTTTCGACGGCAGGTTTCACAGCCGGTTCCATGGCGACTATGGGCACTTTGAATTTAGCGCGCAATTGGGCGACAGCGGCGCTGGTCGCAGTATTGCAGGCAACGACAATGGCTTTGACGGGTTGGTCGACTAAGAATTGGGAAATGGCAATGGAACGGGTTTCTATATACTCGGCTTCTTTGTCGCCATAAGGCGCATGATTGGAATCCGCCACATAAAGCAAATCCTCATTCCATAATTCCTTGCGTATATCGCGTAGCACCGACAATCCGCCCACACCGGAATCAAAAATGCCTATGGGGAGAGCGCTTTTCATAGGCTTATTGGGTTTTTGTCAATGCTTCGATGGCTTGGATTAGGCTTGAATCCTCAGGCGGGACGGCAGAGGGGTAGTTTTTGACGACTTGCCCTTTGGAATCAATCAAATATTTATGGAAATTCCATGCGGGTGCGACACCCGATTGTTTGGCGAGTTTGGCGAAAAACCCATTGGCCTTGTCCCCGGTCACCGGACTGGTTTTGAACATCGGAAATGTCACGCCAAAGTTTTGATAGCAGACTTCAGCCGTTTTTTTCGCATCGCTAAATTCTTGATGAAAATCGTTGGAGGGAAACCCTAAAATGACGAAGTTGCGGTCTTTGAATTTCTGGTACAAGGCTTCCAAACCTTTGAACTGTGGTGTAAAACCGCATTGGCTGGCCGTATTGACCACCAACAGCACTTTGCCTTGATAGGCTTTGCAAAAATCCACGGTTTCCTTGCCGCGCAAGGTTTGTGCTGTGAAGTTCAATAAATCCGGGCAGGATTCGGCTTGGGCTGTGCTTGCACTAAAGAAAAAAACACATAAGAGTGATAATAGGATTTTCATGTTGGCGGCATCTCATTTTTTCTTGGAACAAATATAAAATTTAATTTGCTATGATAACAAAACAGGAGGCTGTCATGGCCTTTTTGGAATTGGCCCATTAAATTAGCCATCATGACTCAACAAACCTTCCCCCTAAAACAGCTCGATCTATTCGTTGATTCAGGCGTGGTAGTCTACGTCAATGAAGCAATTGAAGCCTTGATTAAGCGCGACGTGAGCAAGGCCGAAAATTGCATACAGCTTATTATCAATGAAGAACCCAGGAATTGCTCAATCCTTCAATTGCAGACTTTAAGTCGGGCCATTCGAGAATGGCCATTTGCAGCTTCCAATCCTGAGCAGATAGCCGAAGCGGTCAAAAGGCTTGATTTGGAATTGCAACCATCAGCCCAAGCTTTAATGCGTAGTGAGGCAGCCGATTTTTTACGTCCATTTTGGGAGGAGCTTGCCAGCGCTGCCGGTAGTCAAGTTTATGATAGAGCGTTTACTCAATCCTTCTGTGCCGGCTTTTATCTGCGAATTGGGGATTATTCGGCGACCATCAGAGCCGTGGAAACTGTTCCAAACTGGGACGACATACCCGATTTGCTTTATTGGCATAGTTTGGCGCGATATCGAATTAATGGATTCAATGGATGCCATGCCACACTGTTGAGGCTGGCGTTTCTGGCACCAAAACAATTCCCCATCGCTATTTCCGAAATGGGCGACTCTATCTTGCGAAAAGCTTGGATTGCCTTTAAAAGCGACTTTGACTGGCTTGAAACAGACGATGAATCGGCAGGGGCTTGGTTTCCAGTTTGGCACATAATAAAGTATTCAGATTCGCTTTTCGCACTGGATGAAGTACCTAAGCTTGCAACACTTTCAGTGCAAGCATTCAATCTACTGGTACGAATCATCCAGTCGGAGAAACGGGGAATAAGCCCTCCCTTGGTTGCTTTGAGAAGCAAACTCCGGGGTTTGGATCAAAATGTTTTCAATGTCTATCTGGCAGGGAGAAGCATTTCCCAACGCTAGTCAACAACTGAGGTTACGGATTTAATTCAATGATGCCGACACTATCGATTTTTCCTTAAGGTTTGTGAAGGCATCAAACTTTCCCTACCCGGATACGGTTCGCTTCCATTTTCCCCATGGCTGAAAGAAGCCGGGTCATCCAATGGTTCAAGATGGGTGACTACCGTAATTTCACCAATGGCTTGCCGTATGTCATTTTCGATACGATCCAATAGATCATGACCGGCTTTAACGCTCATATCGCCCGGAACTAATACATGTACGGTCATGAATCGGTCGGCACCGGCCTGACGGGTGCGCAAATCGTGAAACTCCAAGCCGTCCCGACGATAACCGTCAAGAAGATCGTCAATTAGGGCATTTTCCTCTTCGGGCAAGGTACTGTCCAACAAGCCGGCGGTGGAACGGCGCATGAGTGTAAACCCGGACCAGATAATATTGATGGCTACGCCAAAACCAATAATCGGATCAAGTTGTTGCCAACCAGTCAGCGAAACTGCACACAAGGCTAACAGAACACCCCCGGAAGTCCATACGTCGGTCATTAAATGCTTGGCATCCGCTTCCAAGGTGATGGAGTTATGCCTTCGACTTGCCTTGAGCAGCACCATGGACACAGCCAAATTGACCAGAGCGGCAATGGTCGATACCGCCAAGCCAAAACCCAAAGACTGTAAGGGTTGCGGATGCATCAAGCGGTCGAAAGCCGCCATGCCTATGCCTATCGCAGCCACCAGAATCAAAGCACCTTCCAGACCGCTGGAAAAATACTCAGCCTTGCCATGACCGTAATGATGCTGATCGTCAGGAGGTTGGGCGGCCAAGCTTAACATTGCCAACGCCATGATTGCAGCCACCAAGTTGACCACTGATTCCATGGCATCAGACAGCAAACCGACCGAACCCGTCAACCACCAAGCCCAAGTTTTCAATCCAATGGTGACGATGGCGGCAGCAATGGACAGCCAAGCATACCCGGTCAACGAAGACTTGGCCTTTTTCGGCACCTTCTTGGCGGTTTCAAGTTGAGGTTTGGCCAGTAATTGTTTTCGCCGGGCCAGGACTACCCGAACCACGCCTTTTTCCAACTCAACCACCAAAAACAAAAACAAGCTAAAAGCAAGAATCCGTTTCCAGGATTCAAGGGGGATGGAAGTAGTGTCAAACATTGCTTGCATCGGTGGGGCGTAGGTGAATGCCATTTGCAGCACCAAAAGTATGCCAATGGCTATCCACACAGCGCGGTTTCCAATGACACTACGCACCGTAAGTGAGGATGCGTGAATGAACCGACAGTTGAACAAGTAGATGATTTCACCAAAGACTAGAGCGTTGACCGCTGCCGTCCGTGCCAGGGTTTCAATCGCGCCTAATGACTGTTCATACAAAAACAAGCCCAACAAACCACCCACCAGCAACAAGGAAACGAAGAAAATGCGCCAAATGAAATACCCACTCAACAATGCCTCTTGGGGGTCGCGGGGCGGGCGTTTCATCACATTGTCTTCGGCTGGTTCGAAAGACAGCGACAAAGACAGGGTGATCGCAGTGACCATGTTGACCCACAATATTTGCAATGGCGTAATTGGCAAAGTCAGGTCAAGTAAAATGCCCACCATGATCGCACCCGCCTGTCCGAAGCTGGTCGGCAAAATGTACATGATGGCCTTTTTCAGGTTGTCGTGTATGATGCGCCCTTCTTCGACAGCGTGGACGATGGTGGCGAAATTATCATCAGCCAATACCATCACCGCCGCTTCTTTTGCCGCTTCGGTGCCTTTCAAACCCATCGCTACGCCCACATCGGCGCGCCTGAGCGCGGGTGCATCATTCACGCCGTCTCCGGTCATGGCGACAATCCCACCTTTGGATTGCAAAGCTTCAACCAATCGTAGCTTATGCTCAGGACTGGAACGGGCGAACACATCGGTTTGCCGCACCGCCCCGGCCAAGGCGCGGTCAGAGAGTTTTTCGATTTCGGAGCCTAGCATTGGTGATTTGCCAGCGCCTATATCCAGTTGTTCGGCAATGGCATTAGCCGTCACGCCGTGATCGCCAGTAATCATTTTGACCCGTATGCCGGCATGGTGGCATTCGGCAACGGCCCGCATCGCCTCTTCACGGGGTGGGTCGATCAGGCCGCACAATCCAAGCAGCACAAAATCTTTGCCTAGGGAGGAAAAATCCAGGCTATCGGTTCCTGATGGAGCGGATTTGACCGCCAAAGCCAGCACTCGTTGGCCCTGCTCCGCCATCGCCGTGACTTTGTCATGCCAATAATCAATCTCCAATTCGGTGTCGCCGCCTGCTTCCCGTTGCCGCAAGCACAAGTCCCGCACGGCTTCCGGCGCTCCTTTGAGATAAATCAACTGGTGTCCCTTTGGCCCTTGATTCAGAGTCGCCATGAAACGGTGTTCTGACTCAAACGGGATGGCATCCTTGCGTGTGAAGCCGTTGCGTACCATGGCAATGTCCAAGCCTGCTTTGTTCCCCAAGGCCAGCAAGGCAGTTTCTGTGGGATCGCCATGCAAAATCACCTCCCCGTTTTCCTGGGTCAATTCGGCATCGTTGCACAATACGCAAGCTAGGGCCAATTCCAGCAATATCGGTTGTTCGGCACAATCGGTCGGCTTTCCGTCTAGCTGGAATCCCCCGGCGTTTCCATAACCCGTGCCTTCCACGGAAAAATCCCTGCCCATAATAGCCACTGACTGGACAGTCATTTCATTGCGGGTGAGGGTGCCGGTCTTGTCGGAACAAATGACCGACACTGATCCTAACGTTTCCACCGCCGGTAAATTTTTCACGATGGCCTTGCGTTTTGCCATGCGTTGGACACCCACCGCCAGCGTGATGGTGACTATCGCGGGCAAGCCTTCAGGAATGGCGGCCACGGCGATGCTGACCATAGCCATGAACATTTCGGGTAGGGCGTATCCACGAACATACACTCCAAAACCAAAGCTTGCCCCCGCCAGCAGCAAAATGGCCAGGGTCAGCCAATTGCCGAACTGGGCCAATTGCCGTTGCAAGGGGGTGTCCAAGGCATCGACCCGATTCAACAAAGCACTGATTTTCCCCAGTTCGGTCTGTTGCCCCGTCGTCGTGACAATCCCCGTGGCTTGACCGTAAACCACTAGCGTACCCGAGAAAGCCATGCATAAGCGGTCTCCCGGCCCGGATTCCTCGGCAACAGGGTCTACCGACTTGTCCACTGCCTCAGACTCACCCGTCAAAGCGGATTCGTCAATGCGCAAGTTTTTGACATCCAACAGTCGAAGGTCAGCCGGTACTTTGTCCCCTGATTGCAGAAAAACAATATCGCCGGGTACGAGTTCCTCGGCAGCAATAGGCGCTTTAGTGCCATCCCGCACGACTGTCGCGGAGAGGGAAAGCATGTTGCGGATTGCACTTAAGGCATTTTCCGCCTTGCCTTCTTGAATGAAGCCGATCAGTGCGTTGATTAAGATGACACCGAAAATGACGGAAGCATCCACCCAGTCACCGGTAAGCATTGCGCCCACCGAAGCTGCCAGCAAAACATAGATCAACACATTATTGAATTGCCGGATAAAGCGTAGCCAAGGGTTTGGCGGTTTGGCTTGAGGCAGCAAATTTCGTCCGTAACGTACCAACCTACGGGATGCCTCGGCAGTGGCTAGGCCATTTTCGCGGTTTCCTTCCAAAATGGCTAATGCCGACTCAGTGGTTAAACTATGCCAATTTTGTTGGGATAATTTGTCATTAGCTTGATCTTGCTGTTCCATTATGGGTGTTCCTCGGTTGGGGCTAAGGCTTTGGCTATTAATTCGGCCAACTCTTGTGGGAATGGGATGCAAAGTGCTGCTTGATGCCCACTATCTGACATTTTCTTCCAAGTCTTGCGGACGATATCCATTATTTTGGTCTCATCGTATTGTTTGGCAAAATTAGGGAAATAGTATTCAAGAAACACCAAACACGCCACATCTTCCAATAACTGCACATCAGGGTCGCGTTTAATCCCCTGCTTACCGACCATCTTTTTGACCGAAGCAATGGTGTCTTCGTCGAAACCTACTTCAAGCAAAATCTGCTCGACTTGCTCCGCATGGAAACGATAAAGGGAGGTCCGCCAACGCAAGTAGGCTTCGCGACCCGCAGGGAAACTTTCCCTAGGCACTTGCCAACGGCGTATATGCTGGGCGCGAATAGCAATTTGCCTAGCTTCGGAAGGGGATGAGTCTAATTTTTGCAGCCATTGGGTCATTCGTTGCGAATAGAGTAGCTCTTTGGGGCAATTCTTGCCTTCCCAACACTCAATATTGGGGTCTTCCCGATTGGCTTGATCGATTGCCTCAATGGCGAGTTTCAGTTTATCTTTGCTCATAGGTCATACACTTAGGCATTAGCGAGTTCATGCATACTTGGTCAGGCAAGCAGATAGGTTTATATTGTCTATAGCCATACTCTTAAAGGAAAGCCCTTCATGTTAGTCTTAGATCCTTGCGTATTCACCATATTCGGCTCGACCGGGCATCTTTCCCGCACCAAGTTGTTGCCATCACTTTACCATCTTGAAGCTGAGAATAGGCTACCTGAAAGCGTAGCCATTGTCTGTGTGGGGCGCAGGCCATGGAATGACGAAACTTGGCGTGCCGAGGTAAC
>CAIYXP010000114.1 GCA_903930145.1 uncultured Methylococcaceae bacterium | reverse complement strand
TCCCATATATCAGCTAACGAGTCTGCCCCTAATGCCAAGCCACGCCCGAACTCAACACAACGGTAAGACTTTATGTGAACAAGCTTCGGCAGTAATTCATCAAGCAAAACTTTTTGGGTGGCCAATTCTTTACCCAGATCAATTGTAATATTGTAAGTTTTATTAATCGACTTCTCTGGAGATTTACCATCAACTCCTCGCTCCATCTCTTCATCATCTATTGCTATACCGTTCCACATTTCTGAGGAAAGATAGGCATGAGCATTTTGGAGCAAATTGACCGGATGTAATGCCTTTTCCAAATCACAAAGCCGCGATAAAGATTGTGATGGACTTGTTCTGTCATGGTAATAAATAGTGTTTCTGACCGCCAGCCAACCTTCCGACCAAAATAGTTGTTTATTGAGCGCCAGAGCCATAGCTTCTAACTCATCGTACATTTCAGTCTTGATCCACAACGATCTGAATTGTACAGCAAGTATAGATCGAACTCTTGTTGAATGAAGTGCATCTGACAAAGCCAAATTCTGGCAAAACATAATGACTTCCCAATACCAATGAATAAATTCAGTTGGATTAGAGGGTTGCCAGCCATAGTTTCGAGAGCGAGCACCAAAAGCATGGTCACTAGAACCAGAGAAATGTGCTGATATTAATAACGCGCTAAGTGCTTCCATTCCCAATTCACGGCTTGTTGAATCATCATCTTTAAGTAGATTTTCAACAACCCGCAAACGCTGTTCGACATTGGCATGTGTGCCAGAAAGGTAGAGTTGGAAAAGTCTTTTAAATGAATTTCTCGCTGAATTATAGTTACTCCCATTAGATTCAGCAATGACGAGTTTAGCCAGCATAATTGCGGCACGATCGAAATGTTTAGGCTCATAAGCCAGCGATTTCAATATATAAATCCAAGTTCCTCGCCCAACGCTATACATGTTTGACAAATCTACTGCATTATCATAAATAATTAAATGCTCAAGTCTTTCCATTATTAATTCAGGCAATACGGGGGCTATATTTCGCAACATATCAACGCCCAATTGAGTTAGCTGCCCAATATTTTCTAAACATCCTTGTGGCGATAACCATCCCCGTACTATTTTCTGTGCTTCCTCGCTATCATGCAGATAACCTAAGCGGCGCGAGAATGAGCGTAACAATCTACCGGAAGGGGTTTGCCACATGGCTGCTTCGATTTGCTGTAGTGGGAAGTCTTCCAACGCACGGCGAGCCAGCCAGATTGCCAAAGCTTGTGGCAATACTGCTCGCCATTGACCGCGACATTGTACAAGCCGGCGGCGTTTAAGCTTTGTTACATAGAAAAATAGTTGGTTCGGCGTCATCCCGGCAAGATTAGCCAATAAGGGCAACTCGGCTTCTTCACCTTGCAAGGTCTCGCCGTCGAATGAGTAAACTAGGAAGCAAACTTCGGCGGCTTTAAGCAGATTTTCGTCTTTGTCTTTTCCTTGATGAAATAACCGTTTGAATAATTCGTTATCGGTGAGTTTGGCAACGCTTACACCCTGTTTTACAGTATTGGCAAGCGCCAAAGCCAAGCGGGCATTACCACCTGAAAGCTCAGCCATGCGCCGTCGATCCACTTGCGAGGTTTGAGGCATCCGCTGCTCAAGTAAACGCTCGATAAGTTCATCAGTTGATGGTTCAAGCCGATAAACCTCGGTTTTTTCGGGTTCGTCTTCGCCTACATCATATTCCACGCTGATTAGGCTTAATGTGCTATGAGTTTCAGCGCAAATTGTAGTCAATGATCGGTGGGTTTCTGGCAGACAATTGTCAACGATAAGGATGGCTCGTTGCCTGTTGCTGATAAGATGGCACATCAAGTCCTTAGGCGAGGGATCAGGTTCATCCGCTATATCCGTGTACAAAGCCAGTTCGGTAGGCAAGGCGTTTGAGCCGATGCGAACATCAAACAGTGCTTGGATTAAGCGGGTTTTCCCCGTCCCGGATAATCCGACAAGCCGAACCACGCCTTTGGGTTTGTCCAGTATTTCGCGGATGCGCTGAATGCCATGTTCAACTGACAAACCGCCTTCTTGTGAATGACCGTCATGCAGTCTGCATTGCTCGTCCAATAAATATTCTGCCTCAATAGGCTCACCTGATTTCGGCCAATCGTCACCATAAACTTGCCAACCGGAGAATGGCTCGCCAATTTTCTCACGCACCCATGCGACCACGCCGGGATGCGCCCTAACCCAAGTGGCTAAGCGTGTTTGGTCATAGAAATCTAGGGTAAGGTTGTCAGCATTAGGAATATCTGCCACAGCATCGTGCATGGTTTTGCGGCGATCATTTTCTAGTGGTTCATCAGAAGTGTTGTCTTTACTGCTGGCGATAATATATGCGCCACTCACTTTTGCTAATTCATACAATACGTTTCGTGCTTCGCCTTTCGGACGCATTTCCTTCAAGATTTTCCCGCGTGGCATTTCAGAAGCTTTGCTTTGAAAAACCGTATTGGGGCAGCGAATGAAATCTGTTTTTGAGTGTTTTGCGATAAGTTGGACACGTACATCGACACCTCCATCCTTCGCATCTTGATTACCTCCTGCCGTCACAGCAGATAAGGGAAGCCCCGCTTGCCGTAATTCGGCTTCACATAGTCGGACGATGAGTGTACGAAGATCGGTATCGTTCAGTTTGGCAATGTGTGAACCTTCAATTTCAAACATGGTTCCAACGCTTATAGGGAAAATGCTATTTTAGCTTATTCTTGGAAATTTGATCGTTCCCACGCTCTAGCGTCAGCAATTCTCATAATGGCTGAAACGCCGTCATTCCGGCATGGACTGCCGGAAACCAGTGCCATGGATGGTAACTTGTCGGTGCATAAGTGCCTGATTAAACATGACTGGCAAATCCTAGTTTCACGTCCCTGTGACTGGATTCCTGCTTCCCGGCAGGAATGACGGGTTATACATCAACACTTTGCCTCATAATGAGAATTGCTGCTCTAGCGTCTCTGCTATTAAGTTAGTCTGTTCATGGTGAGCCTGTCGAATCATGATCGACTGAGTGTCCAATCAGTTGGATTTTTTCTATTCACCCCTCGACATGCAAACAAGAAAACCTTAACCTAATGTCAGTGACAACGAAGTTTGATCGTTCCCATAATTCTAGCACGGGAATACCAACATGGACGCTCTAGCGTCCAAGAGGAATTCGATAATGTTACAAGACCAACTCATTGAAGAAATCAAGCGAATCCCAACAGACAAGCTGGCCGAACTATATTCCCTTGTGCATTATTACCGCTTAGGCTTGGCAATTGAGGGGCAAAAGCCTAAGCTTACGGCAAAACGCCCAATCGGATTGGCAAAAGGGACATTCCAAGTGCCGCCCAGCTTCTTTGAACCCTTGCCTGAGGAAATATTGGATATGTTTGAAGGTGAGAAATGAAGCTTTTATTGGATACTTGCACATTTTTGTTGTTGACAACCGACGACCCGGAATTACGCTAATACGCGAAAAACTCCCATCGAATTGTGAACGAGATCATTGAATAAACAACCGCCCCGACTGTTGAGACATTTGCCTCGATGGATGTCTCAACTGCCCCGTTCCCGTCATCATGCAATGCGTTTGTTTCATTAACTGCCGCGATGCCTGCAACAACAGCTAAGATGCTTGAGTCATCAGTTTCGACTGTTATATCAATACCTGCGTTACCTGTGACAACCATGGTGCTAGTTGATTCAACAATTGAATGTTTGTTACAACAACTTCGTTGGATGAGTCATCAAGCACGATGTATGTGTCAACCATCATGTCTGATGAGTCAGTAATCGTAATGTTTTGATCAACGTTTGCGCTAGTTGACCAAACATTTGCTTAGGTGTTGCTATACTTTTTCTTGGATAAGCACTCTTTTCTTAACACTGACAGGAGAACCCTAGCCATGAGACCTAGACTTAGCACAGACTTCAATAGCATCAAAGACGCGGACTTGTTGCTCAAGGCGAATACCATCAACTCCGCGATGACCAACAACCCGAACTTCCCTGAACCTTGGCCGTTCCAGGTTCCCTCCTTGCCAGTCTTGAGGGATGCTGTTGCGGCCTTTCAATCTGCCGTGCAAGATGCGCTGACCCGCGACACCACCAAGATAACCATGCGGGAACAGGCGAAAGACCGATTATTAGGATTATTGTTGGATTTAGTGCCTTATGTGGAAATGATTGCCAAGGGCGATGTCAACATTTTGTTATCGTCAGGTTTTGATCTTTGCAAAGAGCGGACGCACACCGGCAGCACACGCACCAGTTTAGGCGCACCCACCGACTTCTGGGTCAAGCGCAGCGACAAGGAAGGTGAGTTAATCGCCCATGTCGCCAAGTTGCAGGGGGCAGCCAGCTATGAGTTGCAGATTGCCGAAGGCGACCCGACAGTGGAAGAGAACTGGCATCAACACAAGATTTATACTAATAGCTCTAAAATGATCGTCTCTGGTTTAACTCCGGGGCATCGGGTATCTGTTCGCGTCCGGGGCATCAACTCCGCTGGGATGGGGGTTTGGTCGGATACCGTCACGTTGATTGTCGGATAATGACAGGCTGAACAAGCCATTGCAAGTTTATAGTTCCCTTGCTTAAACCGACTCGGTTTTCAAAACCGAGTCGGTTTTTTTGAAGATTTAATCGTTCCCGCTCACTTTTTCACTACCATTAAGTTTGGGTTCGTAGTTCCGCCTTTAGGCGGTACTTTGAATATTAAAGTACCGGCTGAAGCCGGGACTACAAACGGTTATGATATGTGAAAATACTTTAATTTGATGGCTGTGAGGTTCTGGTTTGGGAGTGCTTTCTTGGAAGTTCCAACTTCTTGATAGAAGACAAGCTGGAACTTGGGAACCAGCCTAATTTTATTTATGTATTTTGAACTATAGTCGTGTAACTATCATTCCTCTGATTAAAGAAAATGTAAACATTGGAAGTATCGTGATAAAAGACGCTGACATCTAATTGCCCAACAAATATCAAAGGAACTCCATCAACAATAGGCCATGAAGGACTTTGCAACCATTTTGGTTGTTTTGATAAACATTTAAATTTATCTGTTATTGTTGATTTTAACCAATCCTCTAATACTTTCCCTTTTTTATCTCCTGCTTCTGCTAATAATGACAAAAAATAACCTGACGGAATATTTAACCATTTCGGCTGAACCTTTAGAAGTAATTTAAAGTCATCCAACAGTTTTGGACTTATATTATTTGGAACTGAGTTTTGCCGCAGGAACTTAGAAAGTGCATCTTGTAAATTGATTAGATTTTCAATATTCGAAAAGTCTGTTTGTATTACAAAATTATAAAGTTCACCACTCCTTGATGTGTATGGAGGAATAGGGTTTGCTGTATTGAGTATTTCCTCCATATTCCGATCACTATACACAATTTCGGCAAAATCACTAGGCATTAATCTACCTTCAACAAAGTCTAAAATATTATCAACTTCATCCATTTATAAATCAGGTAGTTATAGTATGTTTGATGCCCTAGTTTTAAGGCGGACTATCCATTCGTTATCCATGTTAGTCAAATGCTCATAAAGAGGCCAATCTGGAGCTGTCTCAATTAAATGAACCAAAGTCCAAGCCAATCCAAAACAATCATCTGATCCAAACAAGTCCAACAATACAATTGCCTCTTCATTATCTATAGGCGGATTAATTGATGTTATTAGTTCTTGATATTTTGTAAGCCTATCAAGTTCTGGATTTTCGGAGCTTGGTAAAGGCCCAAGCTTTTTTAGTTCAATAATGGCATTTTGCATAAAATAAGTTCATTGTTTTGGTTTAAACTAATAACAC
>CAIYXP010000113.1 GCA_903930145.1 uncultured Methylococcaceae bacterium | reverse complement strand
GCTCATTATCCACCTTGCCCAAACGAATTGGAAGGCAGGTTAATTTGATCGCTTCCATGCTCCTGCGCCACTGTCATCAAGTTAAGAAATGTAGACCGACTGTAGCAAAGCGGAATACCAGTTTCCGAGCCACGAACTATTGCTCGGCGCTCCTTTGATGATTTTACGGCTGATGGCGAGATAAACTAAAGTATTGTGTTTCTGATCCTAAAGCCGGGCCATGTTTCCCAACCATCCTATCAAATGTAAATTCATGAAAGCACAACAAAACCATTTATTGACTTGGGTTGGCATCATTGCCTTGGTCGTCGGAATGCAATTTGCGGTTAACCGAAACCTTGTGTCGGGGGAACCCCCTGCCATCGCTGGCACAACCCTGTCGGGTGACAGCTTTACCTTGGCTCAGTTACACGGCAAACCCTCGGTCGTCTATTTCTGGGCGAGTTGGTGCTCCATTTGCGGCGGAATGCAAAATACTATCCAGAATGTTGCGACAGACCACCCCCTGATTAGCCTTGCCATGCAATCGGGTGCGCTTTCCGAAGTGAAACAATACATGACCGAACAGAAGTTTTCAGTGCCAACCTTGAATGATGAAAATGGGCAAATCGCTCAAGCATTTGGTGTGACAGGTGTGCCGGCCATTTTCGTGCTTGGGCGGGATGGGAAGATTCGGTATGCCACGATGGGTTACACCACTGAACTCGGTCTTCGTTTAAGGATTTGGTTGGCAGGGTTTTAAGCTTACATGAATTCAGCGTTCGTAGTCCCGCCTTTAGGCGGCAAACTAGACGAAAAGAACTGGTGATTTTCGTATTCCCGCCTTTAGGCGGCAAGCTGGACGGAAAGAGCCGGTAAATTAGCGTTTGTAGTCCCGCCTTTAGGCGGCAAACAGTCCGAAAAGAACCGGCTGAAGCCGGGACTACAAACGTTTTATCGTTTTAAAGGGAGAAGCGCAGCCGTGACAGCGGACACCTTTAAAATCGGAGTGCAAGGCTTGCCTTGTCAAGATTAACAAACAGTTGGAAACCCCCGCAAGGCAAGCCTGAAACTCCATCCGCTTCGTCGTCGGCTTGGGGATGCCGACCTACAAAGCGGCAAGGGCTTGTTCGATGCCGGCGATGAGTTGCTGCGCCTTGGCTTCATCGGCGGCGGCGCGGCCTTGGTAAGTCTGGAAATCGCTCAACGCCGTCTTAGCATAGGCTTTGGCGCGAAGCAGCAAATCCCGCCGTCGATTTGGGTTGTCTTGGGCATCAGCGGAATACCCATACATCAGCGCCATATTGTAGCGGGTAGCGCCGGCATTATAGCGGTCTCCAGTTTGTTCGCAGATTTGCACGGTCTGCTCGAAATGTTTGCGGGCTAGTTCGATTTGACCGATTTCATCATAAAGAATACCCAAGGCACTGTGGATCGGACCCAGATCGGTGATGGCGTTGGATGGACAGAGTTGCAATGCTTCCAGATAATGCGCTTCTGCCGCTTGCACATGCTTTAGCATGATTGCCTCCGGCTCGTCCCGTTCACGCGCCTCTAGGAAGCGTTCATGCTGCACCATGCCGATCTCTTTGATGGTTTTGGCACGGGTTGGGGCATCATTGGCTGGTCTCAAATCCAGGCTGCGTTGGTAAGCGGCTTTGGCTTTATCCAGATCGCGGATTGAGGGAGTCAACCTATAGGCATGACCGAGGTTGTAGTGGGCTACCGCCTCCGCAGCGGTGTCGGCGATGCGCTGAAAATACTGGATGGCTTCCTGATAAGCCTTTACGCAGTCGCCGTTGTTCTGTTCCCTCAATATCTGGCCCAATGTGAACACATCGACCCCCATCGACCGAATGAGATCGCACTGGCTTGCATCTAAAGGCGCATCTTCGGAAAAAAACAGCGCTTCGGCGGCCTGTAGACGGTCCCAAGCGAACATTTTGTCTTGCAAAGTGGCGGCGCGATTCAGGTCGTGGTTTTGGTATTGGGCCAAAAAAACGCGGTAACCCATGACTAGGCTGTAGCCGTCTTCCCTTCCAGTCATAGGTTCATCATCTGCGCTGCAATACACCGGTACGATTTCGTTTACCAGCCTCGCCCATTCCGCGCCCCGCCCTTGGTAGTCGTAAAGTACCCGCAAGCCCTGCATCGCGGAGGTGACATGACCCCACCAGCCATGACTATGGGCCATTCGGCGGCAGTACAGCAGATTGGCTTCTTCCAGTGCCAAATACTGAATCATCTCGCGGTTGCCTCTTTCAAACTGCCCAAAGTAGTGATTACCCAATTCACCGATAGACTCCACCCAAGCGCGGAGGGCGGCTTCGGCTGTGGAATGCCCGTTCTTGCCGTCATAATGCCGTGCGAACACTTGCCGCAAGAACCACGGCAGGGCGGGGTGGATGGAGTACCACATCCCGCCTAGATGTGTCAGCAAACCAATCTCGGTGGCGCGTTGGAGTATGTTCGTGAGGCGGGCTTGGTCGAAAACGGGTGAATTTAGGTTTTCTTCGTCGTTCCGGCAGGGAGCGCCGGAACCTAGGCTCCAAGGATGGTCAGGGTTGTTTGCGTCCATGCAATCTGGATTCCGGCGATCCATGCCGGAATGACGGCCTAGCTCCGGCAAAGCATAGTCGCCTTTCCCCATATTTTCCAACACCCGAACATCCACCACGCCTTGAAACAAATGCAGCAGCGCGATGACCGGCAGTTCGTCCGGTTGGAACGCCTGCTTGAAGCCATAATCCAAGGACGCGCCCAAGGATTTGTCGCGGCCTTCGGACTCGTCGGCATCGGCGATGGCTTGCTCGCCGTCGCGGATGGACTGGATGAAATGTTCCAAGCGGTTACGATCCCGCAAGC
The DNA here is from genome assembly GCA_903930145.1 of uncultured Methylococcaceae bacterium. Lineage (GTDB taxonomy): Bacteria > Pseudomonadota > Gammaproteobacteria > Methylococcales > Methylococcaceae > Methylumidiphilus. The sequence continues at coordinate 2,295 of CAIYXP010000113.1, read as the reverse complement.
CTTGCTTTCCCGCTTGTCCGGCGAGGATGCGCAGAGTTAAAGGGTTGCCATGACAATAGTTCAACAGCGGTTGCCATGCGGCGGTGTCGTCACGGGTCCAGCCGCGTTCCTTGCCGAGTTCCAGCGCCAGCGCGGCGGCATCGGGAATAGACATGCGCGGCATAGCGATGCGTTGCGGAATGCCGCCTAGCCAGGCTTGCTCGTCGCGCCGAGAAGTCAACAGGATTTTGACCTTGGTCGATTTGTCCAACTTGATTTGCTTGAGGAAATCCGCCAGTTCGGTTTGTTCCACTTGAGTCCATGCCGACTCCGTGCCAGCCGGGAAACCGGCGACCGGCTCCACATTGTCCCAAATCCACAGCAGAGGGATTTGCCGCAGCAGTTGCAACACCAAGCCGCGCCGCTGGCTGTTGTCGTTGAGGGAATGCCATTCGATGCCATTGGCTTGCAATAGCGGGTTGAAGATACGACCGATGTGATTCAGCGCATCGGTCAAGTCGGTGTGAATCTCAAACGAGGTGAACAGCACCATCGGCGGGAACCCCTCACCCCCAGCCCCTTTCCCGCCGGGGGAGAGGGGAGTGAGGCCGCCGGTTTGCGCATACCAACGGGCGAACTCGACGGCGGTGGCGGTCTTGCCTTGACCGGCATAGGCATGGAGCAACACGATGGCATGGCTGTCAAACGCCCGGTCCAGCATCAGCAGGGTTTCATCCCTCCCGATGAAGCCGGAGTCCGGCACATAGCGCAACAAGGTCGGATCGATCTGCACCGGGTCCAGTTCCGGGGCCGCTGCCATTGAAGCAAATCTGTTCCCCTCTCCCCCGACCCCTCCCCCGCGAGAGGGGGAGGGGAGACCAAAGCCCATTTCCTTAGATGGGAGATTAAAGCCCCTCTCCCCCGGCGGGAGAGGGGTTGGGGAGAGGGGGTTTAATCGTGCCGCCTCGTAAATGACCGGCACAAACCAGTCTTGCAAGTTTCTGCCATGCAAGCTCACCCAACGTTCGGGGTTGCGCTGCAAATGCTTGCGGGCTTCGCTGGCGGCTTGACCGAAGCCCCGGCCCTTGGCGAGGGCGGCATACAATTCGCCGATGTATTGCGCGGCAGTGACGACGAACACGCTGTATCTCATGCCCAACACGGCGGGGATGCCTTGGTCCACGACGGCTTGGGCCAAGGAACCGATGGCGCGAACTTCGTCATGCACATTCTTCGCGGTGTCGGGTTTGGCAATGGCTTCGTGCATCGCGGATTGACAGGCATTCAACACCAGCACCGGAACTCCGGTGTCATGCAATAACTGGCCAAGTTCCTCACCGGGAACCGGGCGCATTTTTTCTTCATTGGTGGGATGCTCGAACAGCAAGAAGCCGTGCTTGCCGTTGGATTTGCCGCCGAGCATCAGGCTGGACAACTGGCCTAGCCAACTGGACAGATTGGTTTCGCGCAAGTCGGTGTACATGCCATGCCCGTCGAAATGGACAATGTGGAAAGCTTGCCCGGCTTCCTTGGCATCGGTCAGCGTCTGTTGCAATTGCTCGTAAGTCGGTGGACGCAGCGCGGTAATGTCGAAGCGGGTGCGGTCCTCACCCAAGCCTTGCAATAAGCGGTTGGCGATGGCGCGTAAAGCCACATCCTTGATGCCATTGGGGCGGCAAACCACATACAACAGCCGGATGCGCCCGTCTTGGGACGGCGGGACCGGCACGAAGGGGATATTAGGCTGGGAATGGACACGGACGAAGGCTTGCACCCGCACGGCGAGGGCGGAGTCGGATTGCGGGTCGCGCATCAATTCCCACGGAATGCTGGCAGCCTCGGTGATGCCAGTGCTGATTTCGATGCGCAGCGTGGCGAGTTGCGGGCGGATGGAAAACCAAATTTGCTGCGTGTCGAGGTTGGAGGCTAATACTTTTTGGTAAAGCTCTTCGCCGCGAGTCCGCATCATGTCCTCGATTTGGGCGACTTGCACATCTTCGGAGGATTCGGGATAGATCAGATAATCTTCCAGATACCAGCGTAGGTCTTCTTGTTCTTGCTCGGTTAGCGCGTAGGCGATGTTCGCCTCGGCTTCCATCTCTGGTTGTTCCGGCTGTTTCAAGCGGAGGGTAATGCGGTACAGTCCGTTGACGGGATCGTGCTGGCGTATGCTGAGGGTGGCGGAGGGGGACATCATCATTTCCTGATACAGTTGTTGTCCACGTGGAAATTATAGCTATTCTACCCCAATGCTAGGATGACTCCCAAGCCTCGCTGAGAACAACAATTCTCATCTTGGCTAAAACGCCGTCATTC
>CAIYXP010000112.1 GCA_903930145.1 uncultured Methylococcaceae bacterium | reverse complement strand
CACCCATCTAGTCAGCACATACTCGTGATGTTACGCATGGAAATGCAGCGTTTTCTATATCTATTGGTTACTTTGTAATTTATACCCATGTCGGCAAAGGGTTGCCGACCTACTGCGTAACAAGATTTATAGGGCAGCAACCCTTTGCCGCTAACGATTTCAAAGTAATCAATTGGCATTGAAAACGCTGTAAATGAAAATATCCCCGGTCGTGGAAACGATATTTCGGCAATCCTTGCCGGAACATGGTCATTTGAGTTGTTTAACCTCAATAGAGTCTTAACCCAGCGTTAGGCAACTTTTTTACCTTTCTTATCTTCTGCCCAGAAATCCCTATCAAACCTGTCTTTATTTTCCTTTTTCATTTGCTCAATCCAACATTTTGCATCTTGCAACGGTACTTTATCGTTCCAAAATACTTCATTACCGAACCTAGAAACTAATTGAACCAACTCTTTTTCTGTATGCATTTTGTTCTCCGATTCAAGAGCCTAACCCTGAATTCCAGCAGACCCGCGCCACTGGATGTGTTTCAATTCCGCGTCTCGGGCTCGGGGTGGCGAGAGCCGCTGAATTGGGCGTTGGCGTTCAACAACCGTTAAAGTGGAATTGTGGCTAGACAGCAGCAGACTTACCGGCAGGACGCTTCCTGAATGCCAGCAACGCACCGATACCCATCAGGGCGATGGTGGGAGGTTCGGGAACGGTTTCGGCGGCCATTAGACCAGCACTAACAGTTACACTACCGGCTCCATTGGTACCTAATATGGAACTAATGACAAAATCTAAAGTGTCAGTACCCACATTTGCACCAGTGACACTAAACAGGAATTCTCTAAATTCAACCGTATTTATGGCCGTATTATTGTAAGTCAATGTACTGCCGGTGCCTAATTTCACACTATAGGCTGTAGAACTAGTGGCGCCGGTTCCATCAAAAGCCATTAATACTCTTAACGTGGTGACGGCAAAGGAAGGAGTATACGAGAATGTTTCAGTGGTCGGTCCTCCAGAAGTAAAATATTGATATTTTGTGGTAGAACCTGAAGCAGTGGGCGTGCCGTTACTCCAATTGACCGTCATTGTGCTAGACGGATTACCTTGCGATAGTGACCCTGAATCGGGCGTAGCTATCGATATGCTATTTAGGCCATAGGCACTGGTAATGTTCGTAGTCTCCCCGAAAACTCTAAAGTCATTGGCGGATACTCCCCCATAATCGGCAGTGGAACCAATTGAATAGGTCGTCGTGTAAATCAAATCTGCAGTATACGCCGACGCATCCACCGACCATAGCCCCAATACCGTCAGACATAACGGAGCGATTACATATTTACTTTTTATTCTCAATATTGAATTAGCCATTTATTTTTCACCTAAATAGAGATTAAATGTTGCAGGCTTGATTCGCGTATTTTCCATGGCTAACACCTACGGAAAATAGGAACATAGGTATAACAATAAACGATTTGGTGAGAAAATTCTTTGCCTAGGGAAAGTAAAAACCTGTCCAAGCGGAAATGATTGCGGTCAGGCCAAATTGTCTTGGTCGCGGTATTCACGCGGCGAAAGGCCGAAACGGTCACGAAAGGCTTTGGTCAGGCTGGTGGGGTGCTGGTAGCCCACTCGCATAGCCACATCCATAATCGATAAGTCGTGGTTTTGCAACAACTTGGATGCCAGTTGCAAGCGTTGTTCCTTGAGCCATTCAAAAACGCTCAGGCCAAAAGTTTCATGAAAGTGTTGGTTCAGGCTGGTGCGGTTGGTATTGGCGAACGTGGCGATTTCGTCCAAGCTGAAGTTGAGGGCGATGTTTTCGTGTAGAAATTCACTCAGCTTCAACATTTGCTGGACGTATGCATGGCTGTCATCCACCCGGTTCTCGGTTAACGGGTGTTCATAAATATTCAAACGGGCTGACAGTTGCTGATGGATCTGGTGCTGGTTGAGGTGCAGTTTCACCCTAGACAGTAACTCGCGGCTGTCGAAGGGTTTGGTGATGTAATCTACGCCGCCTATCGCAAACGCCCTTAGCTTTTGCTCGGTGCTGGTCAAGGCTGACAAAAAAATCACCGGAATCGACATAGTTTTGGGAGCTGCCTTGAGCCTAGCAAAAACCTCAAAACCATCTCTGCCAGGCATGACAATATCCAGCAAGATCAAGTCAGGCATTTGTTCAAGCGCAGTGACCAAGCCACTTTCACCGTCTTGGGCATGCAACAGAGTATAGTCTTGATCGTGGCAAATCTCCAAGAGTATGTCGAATGCCAAAAGACAGTCATCAATGAGTAATATTTTTTTGGGTATTGCGTCTGTTTTCATGGGATTGGATAGTTGTGTAGCACTCTCTGCGATTAAGCAAATAATGCGCCATAATTTATTCAATCACGCAAAGATAAATCCTATCTATATGATAAATATAAAAAAGAACTTGCCAGATGGCTAGATGAAAAGGCCGGGGCAATTAAATTTAATGATGTTATCAGCTCATTAAATGATGGCAGACGACGAATTTTTGTCGCCGCTGCCAGACAACAACGCCCCGTTCGCCTTTCCCGAAGGCGGGAGAAGGTCGCAAGATCAACGGCTTATCAGTGCCGTAGAGATTAACGCGTGACGTAACCTTCAAATCTTGCCATTACAAAAGAATTGGAAACGCCAAGTTTCGCCTGTCAAAGCAAGCTTTGACGCTCCAATCGTATTCATCTGCGTAACATCAGTTATATCGGTGAAAACCCCCTCCATAGATGGGGGTGGAAGTCAATCATAAACTTTGGGATTTTAGTCGAGGTGGGCAGGCGATAGCGATGTCTGACCACCCGGCAAGTGCGTTGATCATGCCAAAATGAGAATTGCTGCTTAAGTTCCAGCATCATTGGGTAATCAAGCGTTTTGCTTTAGAATGACCAGTAAATCCCAACTGTGTCGGAACAGTTCTGTTTCCCGGACAGTCCATATTAATTGATCGACATCACTTGACCTGATTATGAATCTAAACTCTCGCTTGATAGCCTTGTCCGCAACCGTGCTTCTGCTGACTGCTTGCGGTCTGAAAGGGCCGCTCTACCCTCCGCCCCCCGAAGTTGAGGAAAGCGAACTCCCGGCAAGCAGCACTTCCACCCAACCCAAAACGGCTACATTGAAAAAAGGCCAACAGGCTAAGAACCCGTCAGGCTCCACCACTGCCCCAGTTGATTCGTCAACCCCGGCAGTCAGCCAGCCCAAATAATTTCAACTTTCCGCCCCTAGCACAAGAATAGCTCAACAATGGATTATTTTAATTATCATGATGGCAAGCTTTCAGCCGAATCCGTGCCGTTAGACCTGATCGCCGAGCGCTTCGGAACACCCTGTTACGTTTATTCCCGCGCCACCTTGGAACGTCATTGGCATGCATTCGACCGCTCGTTGGGCAGTCGGCCTCATTTGGTTTGTTATGCGGTCAAGGCTAATTCCAACTTAGCCGTTTTGAATGTGATGGCCCGTTTGGGCTCAGGCTTTGACATCGTTTCAATCGGTGAATTGGAGCGTGTCCTAGCGGCTGGCGGGGAAGCCAACAAAATTGTGTTTTCCGGCGTGGGCAAGCGTGAAGATGAATTGCGCAGGGCCTTGGAACTCGGCATACGCTGTTTTAATGTGGAAGTGCCGGGGGAGTTGGACCGGCTCAGCCGGATAGCGGGGGAATTGGGGGTTGAAGCCCCAGTGTCTTTGCGCGTCAACCCGGATGTGGATGCGAACACCCATCCTTATATATCCACAGGATTAAAGGAAAACAAATTCGGCATCGACATCAACCATGCCGTGGCAGAATATGAACGTGCCTCCGCCCTGCCCCATCTGCGTGTGGTCGGTGTCGATTGCCATATTGGCTCGCAACTCACGAGTACTGGCCCATTCTTGGATGCCTTGGATCGGGTGCTGGAATTGGCAAACACCTTGCAGCAACGCGGAATATCCCTGCACCATTTGGATTTAGGCGGCGGCTTGGGTATTCGTTATCGTGACGAACACCCCCCCGAACCAGATGAGTTGGCCTTGGCAGTCAACGCGAAGCTAAAGGACACGCCCTACGAAATATTGATAGAGCCGGGGCGGGCCATCGTCGGCAATGCCGGGATTTTGCTGACGCGGGTGGAATATTTAAAATCCAATAGCGTCAAAAATTTTGCCATAGTCGATGCGGCCATGAACGATTTGCTCCGCCCTGCCCTTTATAATGCTTGGCAAGCCATTTTGCCGGTGCGCGAGGGCGGCAACGGCGAAGCCAAAACCTGGGATGTCGTCGGCCCGATTTGCGAGACTGGGGATTTCTTAGGGAAAGAACGTGAATTGGCAATCCGTGAGGGCGATTTGCTCGCCGTCCGCTCGGCGGGTGCGTATGGATTTAGCATGAGTTCCAATTACAATTCCCGCCCACGCCCGCCGGAGGTCATGGTGGACGGGGATAAAGCTTACTTGGTCAGGGCAAGGGAATCTTTGAACAGCTTATACGCTGGCGAGGCTGTGCTGGCATGATGTTGAAATTTACTAAAATGCATGGCCTGGGCAACGATTTTGTAGTGATTGATGCCATCCGACAAGAAGTCAATTTGAGCGCTGAACAAGTTCGTTATCTAGCTGACCGTCATTTCGGCGTGGGTTGCGACCAATTGTTATTGGTGGAAAATCCTTCCGATCCAAGTGCCGACTTCCGCTATCGCATTTTCAACGCCGACGGGGGTGAAGTCTCCCAATGTGGCAATGGTGCCCGCTGTTTTGCCCGATTCGTCAAAGAGCAAGGGCTTAGCGACCGACAGGAACTGCGGGTGGATACGAAAAATGGACGATTGGTACTGAGACACAGGGAAGATGGTAATATTATGGTTGACATGGGCGTACCCCGGCACGATCCAGCACTTATTCCGCTTAAAGCCTTACATGAGGCAAGTGTTTACTCTATTAATATGGCGGGGAAAGCTTGGGAATTCGGCGCAGTCTCCATGGGCAATCCTCATGCGATCCTGTTAGTTGACGATATCGACAGTGCGCCAGTCACTTCCATAGGTCCGGTCTTGGAAAACCATGAAATGTTTCCCGAGCGTGTCAATGTCGGTTTTATGCAAGTCTTGAACCCTCATCGGATCAGGCTGCGGGTGTTTGAACGTGGCAGCGGTGAAACTTTAGCCTGTGGCAGCGGCGCTTGCGGCGCGGCAGTCGTAGGAATTGAGCAAGGCTTTTTGCAAAATCCGGTGCAGGTTGATTTGCCCGGCGGTTCCTTATCCATTTCTTGGCTTGGTCGCGGCGAAAGTGTTTTCATGACTGGACCAGCCGTCACTGTATTTGAAGGTAAAATCGAAATATGAAGTTGAACAATGCCCAGCAAGCAAGCCCCGATGAAATCT
>CAIYXP010000111.1 GCA_903930145.1 uncultured Methylococcaceae bacterium | reverse complement strand
TTTTATTTTACCTCTGCTTAATTCAAAAAGCATTCTTCTTGGTAAGTTAGCGGAAGTAAAAGGCTATGGTTGGCATCCATCCGTTATATTAGGTGTTGACGGGATAATTAAGCCGTATAAAGCTACGAATGGTGGAGGCTATACGTTAGAGGCTTTGCTTGGAATAATTCCTAATAGCAGAGCCGAACCTGATTTTTTAGGCTGGGAAATAAAGGCTTATAGTGGCAACCGCATCACCCTAATGACTCCTGAACCTGATGGAGGCGTTTATGGCGAAATGGGGGTCAAGCGTTTTGTGCGTGAATATGGTCATCCAACCGGCAATGACACTTTGTATTTCACAGGACTTCACCGAGTCAATTGCCGCAATGAAAAAACTGGACTTACCCTAAATATACGCGGTTTCAATTCTGTCAGCAATATCATCGAAAATGTGAATGGAGCATTAGAATTGCTAACGGACTCAGGGATATGTACAGCCGCTTGGTCGTTTGCCAAACTTATGGCTAAGTGGAACACAAAACACGCCCAAGCCGCTTATATTCCCTATCAGCGCAAACTTGAAGAATCACCCTTTTACCACTACTCAAGCCCTGCCCTAATGGGTGAAGGCACGGATTTCATCCGCTATTTATCCGCTCTCTACAACGGTCATGTGATTTTTGACCCCGGACAGAAAGTGATGAATGCCAGTACGGCAAAATCTTCAGTTAAGGCACGTAGCCAATTCAGAATGTCCGTGGGAAATTTGTCTCAACTCTACAAAAGCTTTGAGCCAGTGGATTTTTGATTTCACAGCAATAAAATCGGGTTTAGGAGCGCTGAGCGAACAGCAATTCTCATTATGGCTAAAACGCCGTCATTCCGGCATGGACTGCCGGAATCCAGTGCCATGGACGGTAACTTGTCGGTTCATAAGTGTTTGATTAAACATGACTGGCAAATCCTAGTTTCACGTCCCTGTGACTGGATTCCTGCTTCCCGGCAGGAATGACGGGTTATACATCAACGCTTTGCCTCATGATGAGAATTGCTGCTGAGCGAATGCCTTTCGGCAATAATAAGCCGACTGCGGTAAAATGTCGCTATGGACATTACCAATATTATCGACAAACTCAACCCCGCCCAACGTGAGGCGGTCACTGCCCCCCCCACTTCCATGCTGATTTTGGCCGGGGCGGGTAGCGGCAAGACCCGTGTGCTGGTTCATCGCATCGCTTGGCTGATGAAGGTGGAACAAGTCTCCCCCAACAGCATCTTGGCCGTCACCTTCACCAATAAAGCCGCTCGCGAAATGCGCGGACGCATCGAAACCTTGCTTCGCTTTCCAGCAGGTGGCATGTGGATGGGAACCTTCCACGGGCTAACCCATCGCTTGCTGCGTCGCCATGCTGTCGAGGCGGGCTTGCCTGAGACGTTCCAAATCATGGATTCAGACGACCAATTGCGACTGGTCAAGCGCATCTGCAAAGACTTGAATTTGGACGATAAAAAATGGCCTCCGCGTCAAATCCAATGGTGGATCAATGGACAAAAAGATGAGGGTCATCGCGCCCGCCACATGCTTGAAGCTTCCGACCCTTATGATCGGCAAATGTTACGGGTTTATAAGATTTATGAGCAACAATGCGATAAGTCCGGCTTGGTGGATTTTGCAGAATTGTTGCTTCGGGCCTACGAATTCCTGCGCGACAACCCCGAACAACTGGCGCATTACCAACGTCGCTTTCGTCATGTGATGGTGGATGAGTTTCAAGACACTAACAGCATTCAATATGCATGGTTAAAGCTATTAACCCATGATCGCGACAATCTGTTTGTAGTCGGCGACGACGACCAGTCGATTTATGGCTGGCGCGGGGCGAAAATCGAGAACCTGTTCAAATTCCAACAAGACAACCCCAATCACCAAATCGTCCGGTTAGAGCAGAATTATCGCTCCACCGGGCATATCCTCAATGCCGCCAACGCCCTAATCGCTAAGAATGAAGGTCGGCTGGGCAAAAACCTGTGGACCGAGGACGGCGCTGGCGATGCCATCGCCGTCTATTCGGCATTCAACGAACAAGACGAAGCTTATTTTGTCGTGGATCGCATCCGCCAATGGTCACAAGAGGGAAACAAAAGGGCCGAATCCGCCATTTTATATCGCTCCAATGCGCAATCCCGCCAATTTGAAGAAAAACTGATTGCGATGGGCATTCCTTACCGCGTGTATGGCGGTTTACGCTTCTTTGAACGGCAAGAAATCAAAGACGCATTGGCCTATTTGCGGCTGCTGTCCAACCGTAGCGATGATGCGTCGTTCGAACGGGTGATTAATACTCCGACGAGAGGTATTGGAGCCAAAAGCTTGGACACCATCCGTGAACTGGCATTAGCCGAAGATTGTTCACTGTGGGTTGCCGCCGAAGCATTGAGTCGGGGGAATGTTTTCACGGCTAGAGCCAAAGGGCTATTGGCGGCATTCCTGAATTTGATCGATGCCCTGTCGGCGCAAGTCAAGGACAAACTGCTGCATGAGCAAGTCAAGATTGTTGTCGAGAAATCCGGCTTGATCGAATTTTATAAGCAAGAGAAAGGCGACAAGGGCGAGGCAAGGGTGGAAAACTTGGAGGAATTGGTCACCGCCGCCAAGCAGTTTGAACTGGAAGCCCCGCAACAAGAGGAAGGCGAAAACCTGAGCTTGCTCGATTTTTTCCTTGCCCATGCGGCTTTGGAGGCCGGCGAAGCCCAAGGCGATGCCTCGGAAGATTGTGTGCAGTTGATGACGCTGCATTCCGCCAAAGGTTTGGAGTTCGACTTGGTTTTTGTGGTCGGCTTGGAAGAAGGATTGTTCCCCTCATTACAATCCATGGAGGAAGCCGGACGCTTGGAGGAGGAACGACGCTTGTGTTATGTCGGTATCACTCGCGCCAAGCAAAAACTCTACCTGACTCATGCCGAATCCCGTCGCATCTATGGTAAGGAAAACTATCCCCGTGCTTCCCGCTTCCTGCGCGAGATACCCACCGAACATATCCATGAAATCCGCATGAGGGCGAATGTCACCCGTCCTGTCACCGCCAAGGAACGACCGATTTCCTATTCATTGACTTCCGGGACTGCTGGCGGTTTTAAGCTTGGTCAACGTGTCGCCCATGCCAAGTTTGGCGAGGGCATCATCTTGCAAGCTGAAGGCGAAGGTGCGCAAGCGCGGGTGCAAGTCAACTTCCCCGAGGTGGGAAGCAAATGGCTAGTGCTGGATGTGGCAAATTTGAAGGCGGTTTGAGTGGACTGAGGGACTATCTCGTTTCTAACCCAAGTCAGGCTGGCTCGGTTTTGAAAACCGAGCCGGATTAAACGAACGTTTATTGCAGCGTCTTAATCCCTTCCGCCGAACCCAGCAATACGATGTCGGCAGGACGGATGGCAAAGATGCCCACCGTGATCACGCCGGGAATATTGTTGATTTCCTTCTCCATCTCCACTGGATTGAGAATGGTCAGGTTATGCACATCAAGGATTTGCCCGCCGTTGTCGCTAATAAAGCCTTCGCGCCAAACGGGTTGCCCGCCTAGTTTGACCATTTCACGGGCGACATAACTGCGAGCCATCGGGAGGACTTCCACCGGCAGCGGGAATTTGCCCAGCGTACCGACATATTTGCTGGCATCGGCAATGCAAACAAACTTTTTACTCGCCGCGCCTATAATTTTTTCCCGCGTCAATGCGCCGCCACCGCCCTTGATCATTTGGAAGTGTTCATTCACTTCATCCGCACCATCAATGTAAACCTCTAAGGTTCCCGTGTCGTTCAAATCGAGGACCGGGATGCCAACCTTTTTCAGCTTTGCGGTGGTGCCTTCCGAGCTAGAAACAGCACCGTCGATTTGCGATTTGAACTCGGCCAGCATATCGATTAGGAAATTCACGGTCGAGCCAGTGCCTACCCCCAAAACCGATAAACCCTTGACATATTGCAGGGCAGCTTCAGCGACTTTTTTCTTGAGTTCGTCTTGTGTCATTGTGTTCCTCCTTCATTAGGTTAAGATCGTGGGATAATACATCTTGCAACGCCAATCTGTCATGCCTTTTCACCAAAAATGACCGGTTGGCGATATACTTTTTTGACTGGACAGACATGATTCAACAGTATATTGAGCGTATCCTACGCGCACGGGTATACGATGTGGCGGTTGAAACGCCTCTCGATGCCGCACCCATCTTATCCAAGCGCTTGAACAATAAAGTCTATATCAAGCGTGAAGATTTGCAGCCGGTGTTTTCCTTCAAGCTGCGGGGGGCTTATAACAAAATCGTTTCCCTGAGCGAGGCGGAGAAGCAATCTGGGGTTATCACCGCTTCAGCCGGCAATCATGCCCAAGGCGTGGCGTTGGCTGCGAACCGCCTAGGCATCCGTGCATTGGTGGTAATGCCGCGCACAACCCCTGCCATCAAGGTGCAAGCGGTGCGCAGTCGGGGCGGCGAAACCGTGCTGCATGGCGATTCCTATGACGAAGCCTATGAACATGCCCTGGGCTTGGCCGAGCAGCATAAGCTAACATTTGTCCACCCCTACGACGACCCCGAAGTGATTGCCGGACAAGGCACCATTGGCATGGAAATCCTGCGTCAACACATGGGGGAAATCCATGCCATTTTTGTGCCTGTTGGTGGTGGAGGGCTGATAGCCGGGGTGGCTGCCTATGTGAAATTCGTCCGTCCCGAGGTGAAAGTGATCGGTGTCGAGCCGGAAGATTCCGACTGCCTGAACAAAGCCCTGAAAGCCAAGCGGCGAGTTTCATTAAAGCAAGTGGGATTGTTCGCCGACGGGGTCGCTGTCAAACAAATAGGCAAAGAGACCTTCCATATTGCGCGTCATTATGTGGACGGGGTGGTGACAGTCACCACCGACGAAATTTGCGCCGCCATCAAGGACATTTTCGACGATAATCGCTCCATCGCCGAGCCAGCAGGGGCTTTAAGCGTGGCCGGTTTGAAGAAATACGCCGAGGAAAATGAGTTGGAGGGTCAATGCCTGATAGCGATTGAAAGCGGAGCCAACATCAATTTTGACCGTTTACGCCATGTGGCGGAACGGGCTCAAGTGGGGGAGCAAAAGGAGCTATTGTTTGCAGCAACCATTCCCGAGCGCCCCGGAAGCTTCTTGCAGTTTTGCCGATGTTTAGGGCAGCGTAACATTACCGAGTTCAATTATCGCTTTTTTGATTCTGCGTCAGCCCACGTTTTCGTGGGTGTTCAAACCAGCGATGGACGCAAGGATCGTGAAACATTGACCAAGGAATTGAATATGGCTGGTTTCCCCATGACTGATATGACGGGTAATGAATTGGCAGTGGAACATATCCGTTACATGGTCGGAGGTCATCCTCCTAGGTTGTTGGACGAACATGTTTATAGTTTTGAATTCCCTGAGCGCCCCGGCGCTCTGCTGAAATTCCTTTCCCATCTCGGCGGTCGCTGGAATATCAGCTTGTTTCATTACCGCAACCATGGTGCTGCTTTTGGACGGGTATTGATGGGTTTGCAGGTTCCCAAGGAGGATCGAAAGTCATTTCATGAATTTCTTGACTTGTTGGGATTTCCTTTTCGTGAAGAAACGCATAATCCCGCTTATCTAATGTTTGCAGGCGGTAGAAAAGTCGAAAATTGAACGCCTTGGCTAGAGAAGCCTCATAGCACAATTCGCTTGAATCAAGGTAGTCGCTTATCCCACACCGACTTTAGGCATGGTTCTTCTCAAGTTGCCGAAGAGTTGTCCCTTTCAGGTAATAATCTGTGAACGTTAGTTCCCCGCATTGGGCTTAGGGGTTCCCATCACCCCTTTTGCCGCTAGGCTCATCCTCTGATGGCGATCCCTCAAAAATACAAGGCAAGTTTGGCCTTGGCTCACTGTTCCTCATCCAAGGAAACCATGATGTGTAAATGGATAAATCCATTTTATCCCCTATGAAAATTAGGTAGATTTTTACGCAAAAATCAGATTTTTTCCGATATACAAGCGATTTTGACCGTGAGAACATTCGCCTGAATAAGACTGCTGAAGCAAGCTTGCCAGACACAAAAAAATTCGAAAGATGAACCTTGTTTCAGTGGTCTATTCGACAAAACGTCACATTAAATATCAGGAACTTAACTATGATAAAACCAATCCAACATTATTGGAGTTGCTTACCCGATACGGATGAAGCAGTCTTGCTGGGACGCAACGCAAATAGTCATCGCCACCCAATTTTGTCAAGAGTACTGGTTTCTGGGAAAGAGATAGACAGTACGTCAAAAGCAGCCTTACTTTCACGAAGGAAAGGTTGCGTCACCCGAGCAAGCGTAGTCAACTACCAAGATTCTTCAGAACAATAATAACCTAATACATTGGAGAAAATCGCCATGGACACCCCCAGCACCCAGCGTAGCTTCAAGCTTCAACCCATCGTTTTGGCGATACACCTGGCCATGGCCGGTGTCGCCTTGGCCGACCCCGCGCCGAACGAACTGCCCACGGGTGGGCAGGTTGTCTCCGGCAGCGCGGTGATCCAGCAGTCGGGGGGGCAG
>CAIYXP010000110.1 GCA_903930145.1 uncultured Methylococcaceae bacterium | reverse complement strand
AAATTTTCGTGACAACTATCCTGCAAATTTTAGAACACAAGATGGACATAGAGTTCGTTCAAAAGCTGAAATGATTATTGATAATACGCTTTACCTATATGGACTCGTTCATGCTTATGAAAGGAAACTCCCAATAGATGAAAATGTTTTGTCAGACTTTTATTTACCAGCAGGAAAAGTTTACATAGAATATTGGGGTATGGAAAACGACCCGAAATATGCAGAAAGAAAGAAAAAGAAAATTGAGATTTATAAAAAGCATGACATTCCACTAATTGAATTAAATGACGATGATATTCAAAACCTTGATGATCATTTACCAAAGAAACTTTTGAAATATGGTATTAAGGTGTATTGACAAAACAAAAACGCTCTATAATACGGCATATAAGTAATGGCGTTTAATGAAATACCTGTTTTTCTTTTTTATAGCGGGAAAACAAATCCAACACAATCAACTAATATTTTGACCTTACATGGCAAACAGCAACCTTAGCAACGCAAAAAGTGCAAAAAACGACGAGTTCTATACGCAGTACCACGATATCGAAAAAGAAATCAATGCCTATATCGAATACAATCCTGATGTTTTCCGGAATAAAACGGTGTTGTTGCCTTGCGACGACCCGGAGTGGAGCAATTTCACCAAATTCTTTGCCCAGAATTTTGAGCAGTTTGGCCTGAAGAAGCTCATCAGTACCAGTTACGCTGCGGATAGTAAGAAATACAAAATACCCTACCAGCCTTCCTTGTTTGAGGTAAACGATCCTCAATTCGACTATAACAAAACGACCACACACGGTAAAATATTTACGCTCGATCACGACAAGTCGGGTGATGGAAAAGTAGACGTGAATGACCTGGAGTGGCATTACTTAAAAGGCGATGGCGATTTTAATAGTGATGAAATTAAAAAACTGCGCGACGAAGCCGACATCATCATTACCAATCCACCTTTCTCGCTGTTCCGTGATTTTTTGGCGTGGATCGTTGAAGCAGATAAGCAATTTGTGATCATCGGAAATATGAATGCGATTACCTACAAGGAAGTTTTTCCGTTGATTAAGAGTGATAAGATGTGGTTGGGGAACGGTTTTCATGCTGGTAATGCTTATTTTTCAACCCTTTTTGCCAAAGAATATGCAGAAGGAGTTTATAACCCCGAAACAGGTTTAGTGAAGTTTAGGAATGTTTGTTGGTTCACTAACCTTGACCATGGGCGACGTCACAAACCGCTAGGGCTCATGCCAATGGCGGATAACTTGAAATACAGCAAACACAAAGAGATTCAAGGGAAAGAGTCGTATGATCACTACGACAACTATGATGCGATAGAAGTACCATTTACAGATGCCATACCGAGTGATTATGAGGGTGCGATGGGAGTACCAATAAGTTTTCTTGATAAATATTCCCCTGAGCAGTTTGAGATTGTAGGCATAACAGACAGAGATGACAATTCAGGATTAAAAATCAAGGAATATACAGAACGAGATGCGCCCAACCATGGAGATTTGAACCGGCGTGGTGCAATCAAGATAGGAAACGAGTACAAATCCACCTATGCACGCCTTTTAATCAGAAAAAAATTAAAATGAAAACAACCTTAAAAACCGACATTACTGTCAAAGACATCTGCGAAGGATTTATCTACAACGAACTCGAAGGCAAAGGGCTTTTTGGCCTTTCGGGCAAATTAACCATACAGCCGGAGTATCAGCGTAACTACATTTACGCTGATGGCAAACGGGATGTGGCCGTTATTGAATCCATCCTCAAGGGCTATCCGCTGGGTTTAATTTATTTTGTGAAAGTGAACGACAATAAGCTTGAAATTCTGGATGGACAACAGCGCGTTACCAGTTTTGGCCGGTACGTAACCAACAAATTTGCTGTGAAAGACGAATACGGCATGGAGCAATATTTCAACGGTATTGCCGCCGACAAGCAGACCCGTATTCTGGATACACGACTCACCATTTACGAATGTGAAGGCGAAGAAAGTGAGATCAAACAATGGTTTCGAACCATAAATATTGCCGGTGTTCCGCTCAATAATCAGGAATTATTGAATGCCATCTTCTCAGGGCCGTTTGTTACGCTCGGCAAGGAGGAGTTTAGCAACAGCCAAAATGCCAACATCCAAAAATGGAGCGCCTATGTATCGGGTAGCGCCAACCGTCAGGAGTTTTTGGAATGTGCGCTCGATTGGGTAAGCAAAGGTTCTATCGACGATTATATGAGCCGTCACCGCTTTGACACCAACATTAACGAATTGAAAACCTATTTCAATAGTGTGATTGAATGGGTTTCGGGCGTGTTTAAAGATGTCGAAAAAGAGATGTGTGGCCTGGAATGGGGGCGGTTGTACGAAACGTATCACAAGAAAGCATATAACCCCAATCAGATATCAGCCGAAGTACAAAAGCTTTATGGCGATTCGTATATCAAAAACCGCAAGGGCATTTTTGAGTTCATCCTTGGTGGTTCAGTCGACACCAAATTGCTCGATGTGCGCGTATTTGATGATGCAACAAAGAAATCCGTTTACACCACTCAAACTACTGTTGCTATAGCTAAAGGTGAGTCAAACTGTCCGCTTTGCGCCCTCGGACACGATGCCAACAAACGTAAGATTTGGAAATTGGCCGAAATGGACGCCGATCATGTTGCCGCCTGGAGCAAAGGTGGTACAACCGATGTTAAAAATTGCCAGATGTTGTGCAAAACCCACAACCGGGCTAAAGGAAATCGGTAGAAAATAGCTCCCTGCTCTTCCGGATATAAATAAAAGTTGATAGTAGCTGGTGTAGATTCGTTATCTAAACCTTTTGATTTGGGATTTGTTTTCTTTTCTACCTGAGAGTGGCATTTCTACATTGCATACTTGTGAAAGGTGAATTGCTTCGTTAATTGTAGTAACTTCATCGAGCTTTTTAACTTACATATGAAGCAATTTTAAGATTGGAATATTCTCTGACACGTCCGGTCGGGGTTGATTGTTTAACCGATAAAAAAAATACTATGAATAAGCATAAATTAGTTGAGAATATGAAAGTTAGCACAAGCGCTGTGAAATTGCGCGAAGCTATTGATAAGGCCATTGAAGATGGCTTTATTACAAGGGAAGAATATGATCGGATCATCACGCTTGCATCCGAAGATGGTGAAATTGATGCGCAGGAACAAGTGCTCTTAAAAGAATTTCATCAGATGATCAATGATAAAGACATCAAATTCAGAAAAGTATAATTAAGACTGCTCTGAAAACTATTTTTCTTGCTGCCAAACCCCCAAATCGCTTAAATTCCTGAAAATTGTAACCCGATTAACCACTGGCGCAGGGGGATGGCATCCATGCTGGTCTGACGATGGTGCGACGATTGCGTTCGTCAGCGACAGGACAAAAACTATACGCATATTTACGATGCTCTCATCAGGAGCCAACGTACTTCAACTGATTACTAAAGCCGGCAGGAATTCGAACCGGACTGGTGTATAGTCAGGAGAGTGATTTCAGAAAAAATGTTGCTTGTAATTTCTATGAAAGTATTGCGGACAAGAAGTTTTCATCTTTTTTATTTGCTTATTCGGCCCCGTAGCCTGAAAATATCTTTAATTCATACACAATGGCTGACTCAATGTTAATTGGGCCGGCTTTTTGTTTAAGTAATACTAACAATCGCATATTCCTTTTCAATCCTGAAACTGAATCAAAGCCTCCATTTAACACCTTATTCAATCGTTTTCCTAATTAAATTCATTATAAATAGTGAGATCGATTGGTATGAAAGGAATTCTTCGAAATAGGGCTGATTCGCTTCGCCTGTCAGCACTTCAGGGCAAAATGCCATACTCTTTAAGCATTCTTTACTATACTGAAATGTATCAACTCCCGACTGTATTGACCTGACCACGAAAATTGCTTGATTTCTTAGGGTTGAATATATATATTTGCTACCTTTTAAAAATTAAACTTACTTAACTCAAATATTTCCGAATGAAAGGTTACAAAATTATCGTTCTTGCCAAACAGGTTCCAGATACGCGGAATGTTGGCAAAGATGCCATGAAAGCCGATGGAACAGTCAACAGGGCTGCACTTCCGGCTATTTTTAATCCGGAGGATTT
>CAIYXP010000109.1 GCA_903930145.1 uncultured Methylococcaceae bacterium | reverse complement strand
CTTGAATCAAACACTTACATAACGACGAGTTACCGTCCATGGCACTGGATTCCTGCATCCCTGCTGGAATGACGGCACTACGGCTTGGCGGGACTTGTGTATAACGATGAGATCTGGAGCTTGGGAACGAACGCAATTTAAAAAAATTTCGGCTACGCCGCCTTCACCCTGACCGCCACGTCGCTCCGCTAGTGGCTGTCCGGGTTGCAGCCGCGTAGCCTACTGGCCAGTGCCGGTTTGACCTAGGGCAAGGCGGAACCCGATGCTGCGGCTCCTGCGGTCAGGCTCGTACCTGTAACGGTAGGCAGAACGCACGCCCCTGCCGTAGTCGATCCAAGAGCCGCCACGCAACACACGGTAGGCACCGGTGTCTGGGCCTAGTGGGTCGGTCTGAAGTCCTGCGGCATAGTCGCCAAACCAGTCTTCGCACCATTCATAAACATTGCCATGCATTTCATACAAACCCCAAGCATTCGGCGGCAAAGATTTAACCGGGACAGTTTTCTCGCGATACAAACCTTTTTTGCCGCCTGTATACGGGTAGTTGCCATCATAATTGACTTGTTCAGGCGTGATGTTGTCGCCAAATGAAAACGGAGTGGTGGTCCCAGCCCGACAGGCATATTCCCATTCGGCTTCGGTGGGTAGGCGAGCGTCAACATGAGGGATAAGCTGGTTAAGCTTCTCAATAAAGGACTTCACTGTGTTCCAACTGACTTGCTCGACCGGGTTGTTGGCATCGTCTGTGAAACGACTAGGATTATCCCCCATCACCGCCATCCATAAGGTTTGAGTACATGCACTCTCGGCCAGCCAAAAGCCTTGGGTTAACGTCACTTCATGCAGGGTTTCGTCACCATCTCTTAGTAACTCGCTTTCTGGTGAACCCATCAGGAAAGTTCCCGGCTCCATCCATCGAAAAGTCTGTTTGGCCTGTTGAAATTCCAGCGTCATCCACAGGCCAAAGCGATCCTCACCCCATTCGCTGGTCCAACTTTCTGGGAAATAAGGTGGAAAGTGAGAATAGGTTCTAGGGTATGCGATCATGGTTTTGGTGATGGTTTCTCTGGTTCCCAAGCTCTGCTCTTGTCGTTATACACAAGTACCGCCTTGGCTAAAATGCCGTCATTCCAGCAGGGATGCAGGAATCCAGTGCCATGGATGGTAACTCGTCGTTATGTAAGTGTTTGATTCAAGGTATATACCAACCCGCAAATTCACCTCCCTGTGACTGGATTCCGGCAGTCCATGCCGGAATGACGGGCTTCAACCGATTGTATATAACGATGAGAGATGGAGCTTGGTAACGAGCGCAGTTCATTTGGGCTTCAACCATTGTTTTAAACGCCCCAACAATCCTTTATCCGTAGGCTCCTTGGCTTTCTCCGGCCCATGGGAATCGCCCTGTCCATCCCGGATTTCGCTACGCTGCGTCCGGGCTACGGAATCGCCAACTTGCTCCGCTAGTGGCTGTCCGGGTTCCAGCCGCGTAGCCTTCTCGCCAGTGCCGGTTTGACCTAGGGCAAGCCGGAACCCGAAGAAGTTGCGCCTGATGTCAGGCCCGTCCCAGTTACGGTAGGCAGAACGCACGACCCTGCCGTTGCGGACCCAAGAGCCGCCACGCAACACACGGTCGGCACTCGTCGTTGGGCCTAGGGGGTCAGTTTGCGGCATTGCCTCAAATTCTGCAAATCCATCTTCGCACCATTCATACACATTCCCATGCATTTCATACAAGCCCCAAGCATTCGGTGGCAAGGACTTGACCGGGACAGTTTTTTCACGATACAGCCCTTTTTCGCCATTGGCATAAGGATAACCGCCATGATAATTAACTTGTTCGGGTGTGATATTGTCGCCAAACGAAAACGGCGTGGTGGTTCCGGCCCGACACGCATATTCCCATACGGCTTCGGAGGGTAGGCGGGCGTTAGCATTGGGGACAAGTTGGTTGAGCTTGTCAATAAAGGTTTTTACCGTGTCCCAACTGACTTGTTCGACCGGATTGTGGGCGTTGTCTTTGAAAGAACTGGGATTATCCCCCATTACCGCCGTCCACAAAGCTTGGGTACAAGCGCTATCGGCAAGCCAATAGCCTTTCGTCAGCGTGACTTCATGCTGGGTTTCCCGTTCTTCGA
The DNA here is from genome assembly GCA_903930145.1 of uncultured Methylococcaceae bacterium. GTDB lineage: Bacteria > Pseudomonadota > Gammaproteobacteria > Methylococcales > Methylococcaceae > Methylumidiphilus. The sequence goes on along the minus strand of CAIYXP010000109.1, from coordinate 8,314 downwards.
TTCGTTCCGGTTCGGTAGGCGGCGAACCCATCAGGAAAGTCCCCGGTGCGATCCAGCGGAAGCGTTGGATCACCTGCTTGATTTCCAGGTCGGCAAACAATCCGTGCCGGTCGCGGCCTATGCCCACCGCCCAACTGGGTTTGGTCAGGCTTGCGATGTGCAGGATTTCGGTGGCGGTTTCCAGTTCGAGTGCCAGCGTGTCTTGGTCGAGTGCGGCGAGGGGGGTGGTGGTTTGAGTGATGGGGATGTAATGCGCCCCAAAGACCGACTCGGTTTTCAAAACCGAGTCGGTCCGATCTTCTCGTTCCCAAGCTGGAGCTTGGGAACGAGCGTCATTTCGGCTTTCCCGCACAAACACCCCGCTCGACACGGTTAAATCGGCAAACCAACTCCCAGTCGGCAAACCATCATCCGTTTCCAGCACCAACGCCTGTCCACACTGGCACAAGTGGGCTTGGTGGGTTTGCGGGGTGCGGGTTTGCAGGAAATACCAAACCTGTTCTGCCGAAACCTCCGGGGGCAGTTCGGGTGATTCATCGGAGTTTTCTTGGTCTCGCTGCGCGATGGCCCATAAGGCGGCGAGTTCGGGGTTGTCTTGCCAAAGGCTGGTCGTGAGTGGATGGCGCTGCACGTGCCGGTGTTGCCATTCCCGCAAGACCGGCGAAGCAGACTGCTCGGCGGTTTTGACGATGGACCGCTTCCATTGCCGGACGGCGGCAAGTTCGGATACATCCAATACACCCGGCAGCAGACGCTGGCACACATCCAGTTCGGCATAACGGATCGAGGCGGGCAATCCGACATGATGGGCGCGAATCAAGACAATGGCCTGTTGTTGCAAGCTCACATCCAAGGCTTGGAATTGCTGTTGATAGCGGGCTATCGCCGTTGGGCTGGCAAAACAACAGCCTTGGCTGCTGGCGGCGATGTCGGGGTGTGACCAAACCCGCACTTCGTCGGCGGCAGTGGCTTGCCCGTTTGGCAATAGATAACGCAAGCGGCGCAATAAGCTGGATTCGATGACGATGGCGGGGGCCGCCAAGGCCAACAAACGCTCCACACCTTCGTCTGCCGGGTCCATGGCAGCAGGGCGCGAACTACTGGTTTGGAATCGGCTATGCCGGTCCCACACAAAAATAGCATAAAATGATTTCAAGTCGGCTTGCGGCTGACCGGCGGCAACCGGGCTTAACACCACGGGTTTGCAAGCCGCTGCCCGTAATTGACAGCCGAATTGCCGCCAAGCCATGAGGGTTTCCGGCGAGGCATCCAATAAACCGAGATCGCTTAAAATCAGCAAGCGGGTTTGTACATCCGGCATTGACCAGCGTTTGAGTTCATGAGTGCCGGGTTGGCGATACCGCGTGAGCCGTCCCGGTTCGCCCTGCAAAATGCGTATTTCCAAACCCACCAAGCCATGCAGGGCTTCCAAGGCTTGGCACAAGGCATTGAAATCTTCACGGAATGGCTGGGTTTTGTGATTGTAATCCAGCAAGATGCACAGCTTCGCACTCCAACGGTGTTGCGGTCGCCAAGGCAAGCGGCGCAAGACTTCGCCTTGGGTGACGGTGCGAATCACGCGGGGAATGTCCAATTGTAGGGATTGCCCGGTTTGCCCCAAAGCCCGTCGCAGGAAAGGCCATAACCTAGACCAACAGGTCAACGGCAAACGCGGCGGCAGCCTGAACGTAGTGGGGTCGGGGCGTTCGTCATGGCTCAGGGGCTTGGCCTGTTTTAACCAATCCGGCGGTTCCAGCGGGTTGTGCCGTTGTGAAGACGCAAGCGGGATGCGTTGGGTGACGTAGAAATAACGGGCGGAGGGCTTTTCAGTGATGGTGACTGGAGTTGCTGCAATGTTTGCTGCAATGTTTAATGCGGTTGTCACCGTTTGGACGAAGCTCTCGACATCAATGGTTTCTTCCTGTTCAAGCTTTACATAACCCAACGCAAACGCCATTTTCTCCAAACCCTGCTCGCCGTCCGCCGCCAGCACACGCAGCAAATCGGCGCGACTGATGGAGGTTTGGGAATGTTGGAGAATGGCGTTCATTTTAGTGGAAGCTACATGACCATTAAATTGAGAAAAAATCCGTCATTCCGGCATGGATCACCGGATTCCAGCGTCCAAGGATGGCAAACCCTGCGTTGTGTATATTATTAATCAGACACTTACGCATTCGGATAGTTACCGTCCATGGCCTGGATTTCGGCATCCCTGCCGAAATGACGGGCACTCATCATCCCTTCATCCTAGGATGCTTCTGCAACGCAAACCGGCTGATCTTGCTTAACAATTCTGCTTGTAAGCGGGTATCGGGTTGCAGGGTTTTAATCACTCGCAACATGTCGATGTATTCGGCTTGCCCCGGCGGGGTGACGCCTTGGGTTTCGGTCACTTGGCGGTCTTCCCATAATTGACCAGCGGCTTCATAATAAACCGCATCGGCTATGACTTCTCCAAAATGCACCTTGCCGCGTTCAACCAAAGCTTCCAAGAAAGCGTCTTTACCCGTGGGCAATTCAAGATTCAACACCAAACAGCGACGCACAAACGCGGCGGGGAGTTCGCGTTCCTCGTTGGTGGTGATGACGACCAAGGGCGTGGTCAAACCCGTTTTCACGCCCACTGGTTCGGCCAGCCAAGGCACACTAAATGCGCCATTGCCCAAGGTTTCCAACAAACCGTTAGGCAGGTCGGCATCGGCTTTGTCGATTTCGTCGATCAACAACACGCAGCCCCGCTCTGGTTTCCAATCCGGCGGCAGAATCGGCGGATTGGATTGTCTGCCGCCGCGCTCATGTTGTTCCAAAGCGGTTTGCCAATCAAACACCCACCACAAGGGTCCGGGGCTTAAATAGTTGCGCGGGTCCAATTGGTTGCGCACTTCGTCCGGGGTCAAGCGGGTCGCGCCCAAGGCTTGCGCATCGCCCAAGCGCCCGACCGCATCATAGCGCCATTGCAAATCTTGGCTTTCGCTGCGTGTATGCACGACTTCGGTGATGAACAGCCTGCCCAAGACCTCGGCGGCGGCGCGGGCCAATTGGCTCTTACCCGCCCCCGGTTCGCCGCGCACCAGCAAAGGCCGTTGTGCTGCCAACGCAGCGCGGATGGCCCAAACGGATGCCTCGTCGAAAACATGCACGGATTCTGGCCAAGAACCCCGTAAGGGTAACGGGATGGGGGTGTTGATGGGGAGGAGGGGGATGGTCATGATCGGCTACTTCTAATAGGCCCAAGGGGAAGTGAAAAAACCGCGGATTGCAGTCGTGATGCTTTGCTCATTAATTAGTAAAGAAGGCTGTCCACTAGGGGCTTTCAGATAGATTAAGGTAATTGCCGGTAACTTTTCCAACAACTTCATGCGGAAATCCAAACGTGCCAACGGTGAATCAATACTTTCTTCCACTGGAACGTAATAGTGATAATCCTTGGTTTGTTCATAGTAGCCAAGCGTTTCATTCAGCGCTTCAAGATCATCTGCGGATAGGGATTGGCGTTTATCTTCCTCTGGGAATATGCGCAACCAAATTTCCAGTAATAATTTGTTGAGTGCCAGTTCATCAGTCCATCCTGTTTCCAGCATTGGAAATTCGATTCTGCCTTCGCCAATTACATCTTTTTTACTCTGCTTAGCTCGAAATTTTGGTTGCATTTGGCGGTAACGGCAACTAATGATTTCCACGGCTATTGGCGTTTTTACCATGATTTCAAAGCTAAAACCTAATGCCATCCCGTTATTTTCCTGTTGCGCCATCCACTCCGGGCTAACTAACAGCAGGCTTAACCAAGCCAGCAAGGATTTTGCATCCTCCCAAGTTTCTTTGCGTTCAGTGCTGTTAGTGGACAATTCAGCCAAACAACTTTTCGTAGCGGGGCTAAGTACTTTACTGGTGACAATTTTAAAGTCCGCTTGGCAAATAGCTTCCACTAAATCCCCCGATGTCATGCTAAGTTCCTCACTGACCTTTGCTCGAAGTGCCTTTTCAAAATTAATGCGGCGGTCAAGGATGTGCTTAATCTCGGAACGAACGATTCGCAAAAATTCTGAGTCTCGCTTGCGATGCCAGCGAGGTTTAGGGTTGGACTCCGATGGTTTAGGCTGGATGCGGTCGAGCAGTGCCTCAAAATCCGTATCGATATGAATATCTTGGGTCAGAGCATTCATATCGGAGAGTATTGATAACTGGCTCATCAACAATTGTCGAAATTCCGCATAATCATTCAAGGTGCTCTGGATACTCTGTACATTGGTGCCTCTGATTGTCTTTAACTCCGCATCCAACTCGGCTTCTTTCTCCTCCCAATGCCTAACCCATTTTACCCATGCCACTGGCTCATAAAGCGGAGTGCCTCTCAAAATTATTGGAGACACCCGCTTTCTGAAATCTTGTTGAGCATAGATGCCCCTTAATTCGTACATGCAATAACGAGATTTAAAGTAAGATTCGCTCAAAACCAATATAACGGAATCAGCCTTGCTCAACTCATCCATAAAGGCACGAATGGAATCGCCATAGTTGATTTCTTGCCTGTCAATTTTTAAGTCGAGGAGTCCAATGCCTCTTGCTTTCCATACGGCTTGGAGTTTATCAACTATGTGAGAATCGGTTTCAGCCTTCCTTGAATACGAAACATAAACGCTGGTGGTCAAACTATTCTCTCCTTATTACTTATAAGGGCAAAAAATTTAAGGAATTTTGGCAAATTCATATTGTGGTTATTGGCTCACTCAGTTGGCGGGAGTGATCCAGCGGTTATAAGAGTATTTGCAACTGAGCCCGATTTAATTCACAGTCACGCAAAATCTTGGCGAGTAAACCAGGTCCGATAGTTTCACCAAAATGGACGGGAACTACAGTCGAGCGACCATCAGGATGATGCAAAAAATGATGGCTACCTTTTACGCGGACTATCTCAAAACCTGCCTTCTTCAAGGCTGATAAAATTTGTTTGCCAGTCAAGCTGGGAAAAATTGTCATACAGCAATTGAAATACGTTGAATCCCGACAAAATCAAGAGGCTCCGGCATATCACCCTGAACCTCAAGACAAAGCTCAATAGCCTCACGGATACGCTCCATCAGCTCGTCAAGCGATTTGGCTTGAGTATGGCAGCCAGGTAGCGATGGAACCGAAGCGACATAGTAGCCAGCCGAGTCCCTTTCGACAATCACGTTGAAATGATGCATCATGAAAACCTCCTTAATTAAAAGTAAACTTCAATAACCTATTTTACAGCAAGCTTTTATAGTTTGAGGGGTAGGATACAAAAATTAGACTTTTCGTATTTGTATCGATCTAATTTTCTTAAGCTTGCGTAAAATGGCAACTACCAAACCGCCGGTTCAAAGGCTTGATCGTTGCGGATTTCCAAATGTTCACCGCTCTGACCGATGACAAACAGCCCCTTGGCTATGGCGTAACGGGCCACGTTATCGGGAATCACCATCGCCGCCAACGCCCCCATCAGCTTGAAATCCCGATATTTGGGCGACAATCGTTTCAATTTTGCCAATCGTTCCAAATGCTCGTTGACATCATCGACTTTCAAATTGCTTTTGCATTCCACCCCCACTGCCTCGATGTCATTGACGACCAATAAGTCAATTTCCAATCCCTCGCCATCCCGTTCCATAGTGACGTTTTGATAAACCTCGTGAACCACAATGCCACGTTCCTGAAACAAGCGCACGGCGGCGGGGCGCACCGCGTCTTCAATGAAATCGCCCAAGCGGTTACCCAACTTGCCGATGCTTTTGGTGACTTCTTTGATCTTGCGGTCAGTTTGTTTGGATTGCTCGACAATCTCCTTCAGTTGGCGGTCAGTTTCTTTGAATTGCCGGTCAGTTTCCAGAGACCTCAAACTGACTTCTTGGAGTAGCCGCATAATATCGTCGTAAGTAGGTTGCGTAGTGGACATGGAACTGTTTCCGTCGGGTTTAAGCTGAACCCTATTTTACCATCTGTGATTAACAATACCCCGTCAACACCCTAACATTGGTAGAATGTCGCCTTTCAACCAAATTGATCTAAAGGTGTACCATTGATGGATGTCATTGCGCGAATTGCGGAAGAATTGGGTGTGCGGGAGCGGCAAGTGCAAGCTGCTGTGGATTTGTTGGACGAAGGGGCCACCGTGCCGTTCATCTCCCGCTACCGCAAGGAAGCCACGGAAGGTTTGGATGACACTCAGTTGCGGGAGTTGGAGTTGCGTTTGGCTTACCTGCGCGAATTGAACGAACGCCGCGAAGTCATCCTCGCCAGCATACGCGAACAAGGCAAACTCACCCCGGAACTGGAACAAGATATCCTAGCCGCCGACAGCAAAACCTTGCTGGAAGACCTTTATTTACCCTATAAGCCAAAACGCCGGACCAAGGCGCAAATCGCCCGTGAAGCCGGGTTGGAACCTTTGGCCGATAGCCTGCTTGCCAATCCCAGTCTGGACCCGCAAACTGAAGCCTTGGCTTTCATCAGCGAGGAAAAGGGTGTCGCCGATGTGGCGGCTGCGTTGGAGGGAGCCAAGCAAATATTGATGGAACGCTTCGCCGAAAATGCAGCGGTGTTGGCCGAACTGCGTGAGCGTGTTTGGGGCGAGGGCATTTTGGCCTCCACCGTGGTTGAAGGCAAAGAAAACGAAGGCGCAAAATTCCGTGACTATTTCGACTTCGCCGAACCGATTGCCAAGATTCCCTCCCACCGTGCCTTGGCTTTGCTGCGAGGCCGCAATGAAGATGTGCTGAACATCCATCTTCGCATTGGCAAGGACGAGGAAGCCAGCCATTCGGTGTGCGAATCCATCATCGCTCGTGCGTTTGGCGTTCAAGATAAAGCTCGCCCGGCTGACCGTTGGTTATTGGATGCCGTGCATTTTTCGTGGAAAGTCAAAACCTTGACCCGCATTGACTTGGATTTGAAGCAACGCTTGCGCGAAGCTTCAGAGGAAGAAGCCATCCGCGTGTTTGCGAAAAATTTGCAAGATTTGTTGTTGGCAGCGCCCGCCGGACCCAAGGCAACCATGGGCTTGGACCCCGGCATCCGCACCGGCGTGAAAGTCGCCATTGTCGATGCCACCGGCAAAGTCTTGGATACGGCAACTGTTTACCCGCATCAGCCGAAAAATCAATGGGATCAATCCATTGCCATTCTCGCCCATTTTATCAAATTGCATGGTGTGCAATTGGTCAGCATCGGTAACGGCACGGCTTCAAGGGAAACCGACCAATTAGTGGCTGATTTAATGAAGCGCCACCCCGAACTGGGCATCACCAAAATCACCGTGTCGGAAGCCGGTGCTTCGGTTTATTCGGCCTCGGAACTGGCGGCAAAGGAATTTCCCGATTTGGATGTTTCCTTGCGGGGGGCGGTGTCCATTGCCCGTCGTTTGCAAGACCCCTTGGCGGAATTGGTGAAAATCGATCCCAAGTCGATAGGTGTCGGTCAATATCAACATGATGTCAATCAAACCCACTTGGCCCGAAGCTTGGATGCGGTGGTGGAAGATTGCGTCAACGCGGTCGGTGTGGACGTGAACACCGCTTCGGTTGCGTTGCTGAAATACATTTCCGGCCTGTCTCAGACCATCGCCAATAATATCGTTGAATTCCGCAACCAGAACGGCCCGTTCAAAAACCGTGAACAATTAAAGAAAGTCTCCCGCTTGGGCGAAAAAACCTTTGAACAAGCAGCGGGTTTTTTACGCATCATGGACGGGGACAATCCCTTGGATGCCTCCGCCGTTCACCCGGAAGCCTATCCGGTGGTGCGCAATATTGTTGGATCAACCGGCAAAGACATCCGCGAACTGGTTGGCAATACTGGCTTTTTGCGCGGTATCAATGCCGAGAATTTTGTCGATGAGCGTTTTGGTTTGCCTACCGTGACCGACATATTGAAAGAATTGGAAAAACCGGGCCGCGACCCGCGCCCAGAGTTCAAATCGGTCAAATTCATGGAGGGTGTGGAGAAAATCACCGACTTGAAACCCGGCATGATGCTGGAGGGCGTGGTCACCAATGTCGCCAACTTCGGCGCATTTGTCGATATTGGCGTGCATCAAGACGGCTTGGTGCATATCTCCCATTTGGCTGACAAATTCATCAAGGACCCTCGTGAAGTGGTTAAAACGGGTGACATGGTCAGGGTCAAAGTCTTGGAAGTCGATGTGCAACGCCAGCGCATTGCGTTGAGTATGAAGCAAGATGCGGAAGTGCTTAGGGAGAATGCCTCAGCTAATTCCCACTCTGCCGCACCCATACAGGAACCTCAACGCAACCAAATCTCTTCATCGAATTTTCAAGAGCCTTGCGAGCCT
>CAIYXP010000108.1 GCA_903930145.1 uncultured Methylococcaceae bacterium | reverse complement strand
TATCTTTGGTCAAGATAAGGAAGCTCGTTGTCTGTTTGATTACATCATCAATTATCCTGACAGGAAGGAGGTTAGGGAGGGAAATATTGCATTCTTTGATGAACCGGACAAATTAATCCAAGGATACAGGATTCTCACTAGGAAGGAATCTAAAGATGATGAAGACTTCCCTAAGTTTCCGGCAAATTATCTGCCAATAGGTAATGATGTAGGTCAAGGTCAGATTTTGCTTGAAATTGGCGAACATGCCGGTCGTATTTGGTACTGGCCTTTCAACGAATGGGCTTGGGGGACGGAAGATAACACTTGGTTAGGTTTTGTTGCCAACGATCTTTACGAATTCATTAAAGGTTTACGTTCTGATCCAGATTTGATTGCCTAAATGTTTAAAATTCCTAAAGCGATGCAAATATATTGGCTTGAATGTGGCAAGCCGAAGGTATCATTAGCAGATAGTATGCGAATTGAATCAACAATAGGTTCCACGCTGCCAGCACCTTATGTTGAGTTTATAACTCAATATGGATTTGTTGTGTTTGGGAGAGACTTTGAAAAACGTTACCATTTTGACTATGCGATTGTTTATCCCGATAGAACAGAAATCCATGAAGGTAATATACGTTTTCTATTGCAAACTGAACCCCTTTTAATAGCTTATGAAACACTAACTACAACAGAATTCGATGATGACGAAGACTTCCCAAAATTCCCAAGAAATTATTTGCCAGTTGGTAATGATGCAGGAATGGGTCAGATTCTGCTTGAACTAGGCGAACACCCCGGTCGGGTCTGGTACTGGCCTTTTAACGAATGGGCCTGGGGAATCGAAGACAATACTTGGCTAGGCTTTGTTGCAGATGATTTCTACGGCTTCATCAACCAATTAAGACCCTAATATTCATCAATAAAAAAAGGAATATATCCATGGTGCATGTTTACGAAAAACTCCGTGCGCTAGAATTCGACAAGTTGCCGAAATCCATACAAGGTGTTTATCTTGCCCCGCCCGTTATCTCAGCACCTGTCGAACCCGATGGCAATGGTTTCAAGCTCATCTCCCCCGCAGAGCTAGACCGACCCGCGCCAGAAGCCCTGGTCCCTAAACTGGGCATCAAAAGCTGGCGTGATTCGGGAAGATTAGGGGTGATTTATCATGGCGTGAATATGCGGTTCATGGCGGGGATTCTGCTGAAACAACCCACCGAACCCCAGCGACTTGCCGCCCGTGCTTGGTTGGAACCCAATCTCCCTTTGCGCTTGCACCTGTCGCCCTATGTGGACTTTTCCGAAGTCAGCGAAGTCCGATACCTTGCCGACCCTAACGAATGCCATCAAATCAGCGCTTGCCATCGAGGTAGTTCCGCAGCGAGCCTTTCCGCCGCGCTTCCGCAAATGGAATCTTTTGCCGCCAAGATTGCATCCCAACTACCACCCTATAAGCATATTATTGATTTGGGCTATTTTCCTTCGGGCGATGTTTGGCTAATTGAAATCAACCCCGGTTTGAATCAGCAAGACTTGCTTGTGCTGTAATATAAGGCCGTTTGGGTGGATCGCAATGACGTCAATGGTTTTGTATTCATGACTATCCACACCGAGCCGAACAGCCCCGACCCCGACCCCGCCCCCGCCCCGCTTCCTCCCCCCGGAACCAGCATGGTTTGGAGATATAAAGCCATCTACCGTTTCCATGACGAGCAAGTGGGCGAGTGGAGCGATGTGTTGAGCGTGATGGTGGGGGGGTAACTGAGTAGGTCGGCATCCCTATGCCGTCTGATGCAGCCAATTAGACTGGTTCCCAAACTCCGGTTTGGGAACCCTTGCCTTCCAAGCTCCTGCTTGCCATACTAATGAAGCAGGAACTTCAATAATTGGTTCCTAAGCCGGAACCTGGGAAGCAGCCAACCGAATAGGCTTTAAATCGAGTAAACCATCTATCGAAAAATTAGCTCCCCATTCTCGCGAACATAGGATAATGGAATCTTTGGGTTATTTATGTCTTTTCCACCGTCCCTATGCCATTTGTCTTCCCATTTTGCATAGAATGGCTCCATGCGTTCAGGTGTGAGAAGGTAGATTTCTTTGAGTTCGATGGATTCATAAACGGCAAAGATCCAATCGACTTTACGATATTTGGCGATGATCGTAGGATTCATGTGATGATGTGTGGAAAATGAGCGAGTCAGAAGTATATTGACTGACTTGAGTTCATATTCTTTGCCTGATTCGTCCACTGCATCATTGCCTTCTCTGCTGGTGAGAATGCGCAAACCTGTTACCAAGGCTATTTGCAGAAGTTTGCCGCCATTGTCCTGAAAAATATCACCAATACCGTGTTTGTCGGCAAGTGCTTGGTATTCACGGATATGAGGGAAAAGCCTGTCTAGCTCTGCTTTGTCAGGATGGGCTTTCATTAGTCTTCTCGCAGCAAGTCGAGCGGATTTGCACTCAAAGCCTTGGCAAGACGCTCTACGCTATCCAAGGTAATGTTCCGCTCACAACGCTCCACAGAACTGACATAGGTACGATGTAATTCTGCCAATTCTGCCAGCGCCTCTTGGGAAAGCCCCTTGGCGATTCGTAAGGTGCGAAGATTACGGGCAAAAATGACCCGCAAGGTTTTGTTATGATCGTCTGACATTTTGATAGAATGCCGGTATGCATACTATGAATCTACAGACTAAAAGTTTCGGGCAATAAAAAATGGCAATGCGCTTAGGATTTACCACGGCATGGGGCAAGGCTTACATAGGCGATTCGCTGGAATTGCTTGAATCGCTGGACGAAGGCAGCGTCAATCTGGTCATCACCAGTCCGCCATTTGCCTTGCAACGCAAAAAGGAATACGGCAACGCCGAACAGCAAGAATATATCGAATGGCTTAGCCAATTTGCCAGACTGGTCCACCGAAAATTGCGCCATGATGGTTCTTTTGTGCTGGACATCGGCGGGGCTTATCAAAAAGGCGTACCGTCTCGTAGCCTCTATAATTTTCGTGTCCCCCTGCATTTTTGCGATGAATTGGGTTTTTTCCTAGCCCAAGATTTTTACTGGTTCAACCCATCCAAGCTGCCTTCACCGATTGAATGGGTGAATAAGCGCAAGCTACGCGCCAAGGACGCGGTAAATAATGTTTGGTGGTTCTCCAAAACTGAATGGCCCAAAGCGAATGCCAGTAATGTGTTAGTCGAGTACAGTGACCGCATGAAGAAGTTGCTAGACGATCCAGAAGCTTATTACAATCCCGCCAAACGCCCCAGTGGTCATGACATAGGGAAGGCATTCAGTCGAGATAACGGCGGTGCAATACCCTCTAATCTTTTGCAAATTCCCAATTCCGAAAGTAACGGTCAATATCTGCGTGGTTGCAAAGCGGCGGGAATTAAAGGACATCCTGCTCGCTTTCCCGCAAAATTGCCAGAGTTTTTTATCCGCTTTCTGACCGAACCCGGCGATTTGGTGGTGGACATATTCGGAGGTTCCAATACAACAGGTCAAGTCGCCGAAGCCGAAGAACGCCGATGGATCACATGCGACTTGGAACCTGAGTATGTTGCCGCCGGGGCGTTTCGATTTATACCTAGGGAATTTGCAGAAGATAAAACGAGGGAAATTTATCAGTCAATTCTAGCGGGGGGGAAAGTTGATTTCAGAAAGGAGTATCGGGCTAGGCAAGAGGAGTTGTTTGAGGCTTTGGTATAGATCATAATAATTTAAAATCACGAAAATAGGAAAATTGTATGGATCAAGATATGTTTGATAATGAATATAATACGAATGCCTTTGGAGGTATATGGACGTACCAAAAACTTGTTGCATTAAAAAAATATCTCAGTGCCTTCACAACTGCTCTCAAAGAAAAGCCTTTCAAGTTGATTTATCTTGATGGTTTTGCTGGCACTGGAAGTTGCGACATAAAGATTAAAGGAGAAGGAGAAAGAAAAATCATTGAGGGATCAGCAACAATTGCTCTAAACACTAAACCTCCTTTCGATCATTATTATTTTATTGAACTCGCTTCCAGAAAGCAAAGTGCATTAAGAAGATTAGTAAAAGAAAATACTGATCGTAATGTAGATATACTTGATGGGGACTGCAATCAAGCACTGATAAAAATATGCGAAACAGAGGAATGGAAACGCGCCAGAGCCGTCCTATTTCTTGATCCTTATGGATTTCAAGTAGATTGGACAACGCTTAAAGCTATAGCTAATACCAAAGCAATTGATATGTGGTACTTGTTTCCTTATTCTGGACTCTATCGACAAGCTCCCAAGGATGTTGATGCCCTTGATTCTGATAAAGAAGCCGCAATTAACCGAATATTAGGTACTGATGAATGGAGGCAACAGTTTTATCGCCCGTCACCACAAGGGGATATGTTCGGAAAGGAAGGCGAAGTACGGGGTTCCCATCAAGACATGCTTGACTTTGTGACTAATCGGCTCAAGCAGATTTTTCCTTGTGTTCTAGACCCGGCAGTTTTATACCAAGGCAATAATTCAAGCGGAGCACCACTTTTTGCTCTTTATTTTGCGGTGTCTAATCCCAATCAACAAGCTAGAACGGTAGCAACGAGAATTGCAAAGCATATTCTTAGGGCACCGTGATCTGAAAAGTCTCAGGGAAAGCATCCCATGTTCTACCATCAAGCAATCGACCATTGGCTTTCTTATTGCGTCGTACTCCGTCCGCCCCCCAAGTACCCCACTGCTTGAAGAAAAAGCCTACGCCCGCTTCATTAGCTTGTTGTCGAATATTTTCCACCCATTCTGGTTCCATAGGTCGCGCTTTTGGGCCAGATTCGCCGCCTACGATTAACCAATGAATGCCGGTTAAGTCAAGCTTGCCTAGGTCTTGGAGCAAAGGTTCGATAGATAGGAAGCGAACTGTGGCATCTATCTGCTGTAGTAGTTCAATACGTGGAATTCCGTAATTTCGGTCTTCGACAGAAACGCCTAGCCAAACATTAGATGGGCATGGTCGATTGGCAAAATAAACAGGCAGACGGTAAGCCCGTTTGGTAAGAACTTGGTAAGTATGTTGGGGTGTGTCTTCTATGACAGAAAACACTTCATCCAAAAACAGATCAGAAACATTTTCGTGAAACAAATCACTCATGGAGTTGACGAAATAAATCGTAGGTACACGGCGTAAACGCGGCTGTTTGAGTCGTTCAGGATGGGTCGTCAGCTGGAATTCGTTTTCGTAACCCGGGGTTCCCATTGCATGAAGCCGTCTCGCCATCACCTCAGCATAGCAATTTTTGCAACCGGGTGAAATCTTGGTGCAACCCGTGGATGGGTTCCAAGTTTGTTGTGTCCACTCTATGCTCGATTTGTTAGCCATTATTTGGTCTCGTAGGAAAGCGGAAAGCCGTGGCTAGGAACTTTCTCGCAACATCAATTGTTGCTAATCTTTAGAATGCCATTTTTTGAGCTACAATGCCAGAATATTCGATTTTTTTATAGTTTCCGTGTTCCTGGCATGGAAACCTTGATGTTCCACTCTGCGGATAATGGGCGCGGAAGCGACATAACATCCGTTACCTCGCTGGAGCGTGGTAACGATCAAACACCAAAACTCTAAAGACAGGTGAAACCTCCATGCAAACCGAACACTTGAAGACTGCGCACAGCCTGTATGCGCTTTATGAAACCCTGCCGAATGATATACAACAGGCTTTCTTGCAAGAACTATTGCAGCATCAGCAGGAAAAACTGGAAGACTTGGCATTTTATCTCGCTTGCCAGCAAGCCAAAGGTGAGGATGATTTTTTGAGTGAAGCCGAAAGCCAAGCATTTATTAACAGCTTGCCGCAATGAAGATTTTGATCAGCAAGCGGTTTGAGAAGGATGCACTCAAAATTACCGATGCAAGAATCCTAGCGAAGATTAAGGCGTGTCTTGGAAAATGCTAAATCCATCACAATGATTTCAGAAATTGCAGGGATTGAAGAAATATCCGGGCATCCCGATTTCTACCGGATTAAATTTGATTACCGTTACCGCATATTTTCTTTACACCACGCTCAGCATGGCGTAAAGAAATTATGCCTAAAATTTTTCAAATAAGGAAACAACCATGACTCTTTCCATTCATTTGCCACAACCGATGGAACAAGCACTTAATACTCGATCATCAAGTTTTTTTGCGGGTTCTACCCCCTTGAAATCTGGCAAAAAGTATAATTGGCTTTTCCCCAAGTTTGAACTTTTTAGTGAACCGCCATTTTTAGCCAGCCATTACCGTTTATCGACGCGTTTGTCG
>CAIYXP010000107.1 GCA_903930145.1 uncultured Methylococcaceae bacterium | reverse complement strand
TGGCTTACGATTCTCCTCAATATTACATTGCACGGCAAGGCCATGCCTTCGCCATCTATTACTTTTTTAATATGTACCCAGACGAGGACTCGATAGCCTTAATTCGAAAGGTGTCGCCACAAGCAAAAATCATACTGCACACCAAGGATATGCGGATTTCCAGCCAACAAGAATATGACCATGCGCAAAACTTGGCTTTGCCGGATAATTATTCTTCGGAGAAGTCTTGGTTGGAAAATATCAAGGGACTTGCCGAAGTGTTATTTTCAAGCACTCCAATAAAGCACCAGTACATAATCGATAGCTCAACGCTTGACATAGTGGACAATATCATAGTAGGCAACCAACGTGATTATGACAAGCTAATCAATCTTTCTAGGGAAAGACCTGTCACCATTATCAATGGTTCTTATGTAGCTCAATTAGGCGAAGCGTTTCTCCCTGAAGTTGGCAATATAGTCAGTCGATCTTCGCTTCTGGCAACGCTTCAAGAATCGGGGGTGCTGTCTATGGAATTGTTTATTGAATATTGCAAATCAATCACACATGCCTCTCCACCCAACCTTCCGCAATGGGATTCCATTGATGTCACGGTGATCATACCTGCTTATAATCACTGGGATTATACTCGGCTATGTATCAATTCAATATTAGAGACCACACGAACCAGCAAATTGCACTTTGAAATCATCTTGGCCGATGACTGCTCCACCGATGAAACTCGCAGTGCTGCACAAGCTTACCCTTTTTTACATATTGTCAAAACGACAACTAATTCAGGCTTTTTACGCAATTGCAACAATGCCGCTAAATTCGCACGTGGCAAATATCTTCTGCTATTGAATAATGATACCGTCGTGTCACCGGGATGGATGGACATGCTCTTCAAAGTAATGGAAGAAGAGAAAACTGCCGCTATTGTCGGTTCCAAGCTGCTTTATCCTGACAGAACAATTCAAGAGGCTGGCGGTATTTTGTGGAGTGATGGAACGGCAAGCAATTGTGGGCGAGGCCATGATAAAAGTTTTCTAGGCTTTGATTATCTTAGAGAAGTAGACTATGTCACAGGCGCATCCATAATGATTAGAAAATCATTTTGGGATGCAGTTGGCGGGTTTGATGAGCGCTATGAAAATGCCTATTGTGAAGATTCTGACCTTGCTATGGCTGCCCGTGCCAAGGGTTACCGCGTCCTCTATCAGCCGAAATCAGAAGTGGTGCATTTTGAAAGTGTGTCCTACTCGGAAGGTAGGGTCAATCATTTACATCCAGCGCAACTTAAGAATATACAACGCTTACGTGAAAAATGGAAGAAACAACTCAATACTTATCATTGTCCTCCAGAGACACCGGAACATATCGGCTTGTTACATGCACAACGTCATGTCTCAGTTAATGCCCTATTGCGTCGTGAGAACGGACAGTTGAATATACTTTATTTCAGCCCATTCCCTTCACATCCAAATAGTCACGGTAACCAATCCACGATACAAGAATTTGGTCGCCGTTTTCAAGCGATGGGCCATAAAGTGCATTTTGCTTTGCTGCGTAGTAATAATTATACGCTAAGCCATCAGAGGGCGATGCGTGAATGCTGGGACACCTTGGATATTTTGCCGAATAACCATCCATTAAGCGCCACTGGCGATGCCATACCTTATGATGGATGGTATGAACTTGGTTTGGGTGAGACAGTTCGTTATCTTTGCGCCAAGTATGATATTGACATGGTGTTCTGTTCCTATGTTTTCCAGTCCAAACTCTTGGAATTTGTCCCCCCACGTATACTAAAGGTCATCGACACCCACGATAAAATGGGTAACCGCTATGATATGTTGAGGGCCAACGGTCAGCCTTTGGAGTTTTTCTCTTGCACACCGGAAGAAGAAGGTTCCTATCTTCGCCGTGCGGATGTTGTGGTGGCGCGCAGGCAGGAAGAAGCCGATTATTTTGACAGCGTGACTGGGCTTGCCTCTGCCATCGTCATCCCTCACATAGAACCGCCTCGATTCATCGAAAAACGATTTAACCAAGTCAAAGTCGTTGGTTTGGTCGCAAGTGCCAACCGTATTAATTTAGTCATCATGCGTGACTTCTTAATGGCAATCAACCGCCATTTACAAGGTCATGCCTGTCCGTTTGAAATCCATGTGGCTGGGCAAGTCAAAGAAATCTTGACTGACCTACCCTCTGAAGAAGCGGAAGTATTTTATGCGCCTTGGGTCAAAATGCTTGGTTTTGTGCCCGACATTGCGAAATTCTATGATGCGGTGGATTTGGTGATTTCCCCGGTGACCATGGGTACGGGCATTAATGTCAAGACTGTCCAAGCGATGGCGTTCGGAATGCCCTTATTATCGACCGCATGGGGCGTAAAGGGCATTGAGACAGGTGACATGATGCACTCCTATCATGACCTCGACTCTTTGGTGAATAGCTTGTTCTTGGTATGTCAGTACCCTGACGAAATTGAACGTTTGGCCAAACTGAGTCGTAACCGGTATAACTCATTTTACGAGCAAAGCATGGAGGGCATGAGGTTGTTATTCGCGCATCCCAAGCTTAGGCCCGATCCAGAATAGACTGATGGAATGGCCCAATCAATAGGTTTCCCGCAAAAATATTCTTTCAACTTCGATGAAAGACTCGCCTAAAGACCCGACTGGTCGGTAAAAAAAAGCGGATGGTGACAAACTTAAGTCGTGGAAAAATTGGGGTAGCCAGGGTTTGATATGCCGCGTGAAAAAACCAATCTGCCGAGGATCTTCGGACTCGATCAATAAGCACATCATCTGGCATAATTGGCTGGCGTGGTCTTCAGATAATTCACCCGATTTTACTATTCCAAGCGCTGCCATTTCAGCGCGGAGTAAGCTTAATGGCTTGGCATTGCGTTCACCGGCAACATACCAAGAAGCATAAGGAACCAACAAGCCACTGTTTTCGTCGAATATTGCGTGGAATTCAGCCGCCGACAGAGCTTCATTTGACCGTCTGGCAGCATCTCCCAAATCCACCCACGCCAAGGCGACAGCATCTTCCCCGTGACCCGAGTGCAAAGGGGGGATTTTTCTCAGGTGGTCCACAAGCCGTTGGGACGGCGGTTCCATTAGCAATTGAGCAAGCAGTTGATAAGTGTTAGCCCGCCAAAGTTCTTGTTCTCTCCTAGCAAGTTTTTCTTGAAACATGGTCATGCCCATTTGTTAAGGATGCTAAAGCTTAAGCTTTCATGTCCAGCTTTGCATCCATTATAAAAGCAAGTTGCGAATGTGTGGATGAGTTCCTAAAATTGAACCCTTGAAATCCAATAGGATAAGCTTGAAAATGAAAAGGTGCTTTCATGAATGAACTTTGTGCGGAAGTGATACAGGAATTGAAGGATGCAAATTCCTTTCAAAAACGGAGAAATATATGAAAAGTGAGACCCCCAACAACGTGCTGGAAAAAATGGCAGCATTTTTCAATACGCCTCTGGATCGGATCATGAGGGAAAGATTGACCGAAGACCCTAAAGAACATGTGCTGCGATTGTTTCGGGATGTTTTCGCCAATGTTCCCGCCTACCAAAAGTTTCTCCAAGCCAACGCCGTGTTGACTGGCAGTGTCGATACCTTTGAGGGTTTTGCCCAGTTGCCCTTGACCGACAAGGCTAATTATATGCGGGAGTTTGCCTTGCCGGAGCGTTGCAAGGGAGGAAGCCTGATTAATTGCGACCGGTTGGCAGTGTCCTCAGGCTCGACTGGCACGCCTACCTTCTGGCCCCGCGCCATGGTGGATGAGTTGGACGTGGCCCTGCGTTTTGAGCAGGTGTTCAGGCAAAGTTTCCACGCTCATGAACTTAAAACCCTGGCAGTGGTATGTTTTCCGCTTGGTAATTGGGTGGGAGGGGTATTCACTGCTTCCTGTTGTTGGCATCTCGCCCAAAAGGGTTATCCGCTAACCGTCGCCACACCCGGCAACAAACCGGAAGAAATTATTAGGGTGGTGCGCGAGATGTCTCCGTATTTCGATCAAACAGTATTGCTTGGATATCCGCCCTTTGTCAAAGACGTAGTGAATACCGGTCAAACTCAAGGTCTCGATTGGGGCAAGCTTTCTGTGAAGTTTGTGTTTGCCGGCGAGGTATTCAGCGAAGAGTGGCGTGACCTTTTGTTGCAACAAGTCGGTTCATCGTCGCCTTGCCAAGACTCTGCCTCCTTGTATGGCACGGCAGATGGTGGTGTGTTGGGCAATGAAACACCATTGAGCATCGCCATTCGACGATTTTTGTCCAATAATCCGGCAGTTGCCCGTGAACTGTTCGGGGAATCCCGGCTACCTACCTTGGTGCAATATGATCCCATCAGCCGTTTTTTCGAGCTTGTTGACGGATTGACCCTGGCCGTGACGGCTGACAACGGCGTGCCGTTGATTCGCTACCACATCGCCGACCGTGGCGGCATCAAGGATCATGGCGACATGCTGGCATTTCTAAAAGATCATGGTTTGAGCACGATTGATGCTTATGGGGTTGACCCGGAAAATTTTCGCCTACCATTCGTATGGGTGTTCGGGCGTGCCGATTTCACGGTTTCATTCTATGGAGCCAACATTTACCCAGAAAATGTGATGGTTGGCTTGGAGCAACCCGGTTTAACGAACTGGGTCACCGGCAAATTCGTCATGGAGGTTCGCGAAAGCGA
Organism: uncultured Methylococcaceae bacterium; assembly: GCA_903930145.1. Taxonomy (GTDB): domain Bacteria; phylum Pseudomonadota; class Gammaproteobacteria; order Methylococcales; family Methylococcaceae; genus Methylumidiphilus. The sequence goes on along the minus strand of CAIYXP010000107.1, from coordinate 454 downwards.
AGACGGATCGCAATTTTTGCACGTCGTCGTCGAGTTACTGCCGACAATCACGGCAAGTGTTCAAAAGCTATCTGCCATCTCACATTCCATTCGTACTCAGATGCTTAGGCTTAATAGCGAGTTTGCCAACTATGTCCCCGCGTCTAGGCAAACGCCACAAATTGAGTTGAGGCCATTCGCCGACCCTGCTTATTTTCCCGCAGACGTGAAACACCGCTACACTCGTAAAAGTTAATATACGTGCCAAAACCTTGCTTGAGCGACCGCAAGTTATGGAGTGAAATAGAATTTTTCAAAAAATGTATTTTGTTGCTTGACAAGCCTGAAGGGGTGTGACAAAGTGTCGCACATCCAGACGGAACGGGCCGGGTCGGCTTTGCCGCTTGGGGCTAGGTAAGGCCGAAAGTAAAGAGCACCGGCGTCAAGGCGCACGGTGCGTGTTTCACCTAAACTG
>CAIYXP010000106.1 GCA_903930145.1 uncultured Methylococcaceae bacterium | reverse complement strand
GCACTTAGAAGCTTCAATAAAAGAAAATTTTTCAGCAGTTGATTATATAATATTTATTATTGATAAAACTACAATAAAAACCGAAAAACTTTTTATAGAAAAAATAAAAAATTCAATTGCAATCGCTAATAATAAAAATTTGCTCGTTCTACTACTTATCAAAGGAATGAAAAAGAGAGCAGATGCTTTCAATGCCCCAATTTTTTACTTGGAAGATAATTTTTCTGAATTGGATTTGGTACTAATTCAAAAATTTATAGCCCAAGACTTAAAATTAGGATTGCGTCAAGCATAGGGGCATAGAAGGATGCGCTGAGGAACGAAGCGCAACACTCGCGAACGATGCGCCTCCTTCGTCGGCGCATCCTATGTATCTGGTTTAGCGATGTCACAAGCCGGAGCTTGGAAATTAGCTATAGGAAAAAATAGTGATGAAATTCGTCGTCTGTCTCGAAAAACAAGACCTAGGTGATTTTTCCAACGAGGATATTACCGTGGGTCGGGTTTATGAACTTGTCGAAGAAAATGCTGGCAATGACATGATGCGGATTATTGACGAGTCGGGCGAAGATTATCTTTATCCTTCGTCATGGTTCGCGACTATAGCCCTAGGCGACTCCACAGCCCTACGGCTTCATGATGCGTTGGCAAGACTTGCTGCTTGATTCATGTTATTTCCTGATGGGGTTTGCGTTAAATTGGGTGACAAGGTTAAGCTTTGGAATGGCTCTCATGGCACTGTTGTCTGCTCCATCGACACAAATGAATATTTACCCTCTTACCCAAAAGTTGAATCGGGATATTTGGAAACGGGAATACTTATAAAATCCGATAATGGCAGCTTGTTTCATTACGCCGAACCAGACGAAGATTTTGAAAGGATCGAAAGCGTAGATGCTAAGGCAGCCTAGAATAGAAGTAGGAAAGGATTGAATTATGCATTGGCTTATTCCCAAACTTCATCTTGGGAACTCGACAAATACAAATGAGGCTACAACATGAAAACTGAACTCACGGCGATTGTTAAACAAGACGGTGATTGGTGGCTAGGTTGGGTCGAAGAAGTGCCCGGTGCAAATGCACAAGAGAAGACCAAGGAAGAATTACTGATTAGCCTAAGAGAAGCAGTAACAGATATTCTGGAATTAAGGCGTATGGAAGCACGGCGACAAGCGGTCAATAATTACGAAGAAATCCCTCTCTTTATATGAAGCGCAGCGTATTGATTCGGCATTTGTCCAAGCATGGCTGTGTATTGATGAGAGAAGGGGGCCGACACTCAATAATGAAACTTAAATTCCCAGCAATAAATCGTTTGACGTAGATCATGATTCGTTATCGTTATTTTATTCTTCTATTACTGGCAATGCATGCTTCATTTGCACCAGCCCAAGTACAATGGTTACTGTCCTACCAAGGAAAGTCTGCCAATGAATTTATTTGGGACAAGCGCACGGCTGGCCTGATTAAATCAACCATTCCGAGTCATTTTTCAGGCAAGCTTTTGGATGGCTTAGGTGGCCCTCCTGACCCTGTCCGTATATCAGAGAATCGCTACTTTTCCACATCGGCTTGCAAACCGCATGAATGCTTCACTAAATCTTTTTACTGGTATGACATGCACACGGGAAAATCCATCGGGGCTATCTTGGATGATGGGGATAGGCTTTCCATCTCTTCCAAAAATGTTGATGTCAACGACATTCCTAAATCAGCGATGGGTGATTTGCGTCGCTGGCTGTCGGATGTCAACAAAACGCCCACTCAAGTTAACTTTGTACCCGTTCATGGAAAGAATATTAGGCTCCAATCAAAAGATTTTCAACCCCCTGAGAAATTTCAACCCACTGCCGATGGCCCTAGCTTCGATTGCCTCAAAGCAAATTCTAAAATAGAGAATGTCATCTGTAAAAACCCTGAACTATCAAAAGTTGACCTTGAGCTTCACGCGGTTTATAACAATGTTTATTATGCAAATTCAACGCTTCCTGCTAGGAGACAGTTATCGATATTTCAGAGAAACTGGCTTCGCTCCAGAGACGCATCCTGTAATAATGCCGAAAACATAGAGGCTTGTTTAATGGATATTTATAAATTACAAAAAAATGCTTTGATGAATTGGCTCCAACATTAATACAATAGGACTCACAAAAAATTTTAAACAGGACGGCGATTAGTGGCTAGGCTGAACAGTAGAAGCCCCCGCTGCAAATGCGAT
>CAIYXP010000105.1 GCA_903930145.1 uncultured Methylococcaceae bacterium | reverse complement strand
GCTGCTGGTGGCTGAAAAGTACCAGACGGGCTTTGACCAACCTTTATTGCATACGATGTATGTAGACAAGCGGTTAGCGGGTATTCAGGCTGTACAAACACTGACGCGGCTTAATCGTGTCCATCCACTAAAGGAAGACACCTTCATTTTGGATTTCGTCAACGACCGCGAGGAAATCCGTGTAGCCTTCAAGCAATATTATGATGGCGCGGTAATGGGCGAGGAAGTCGCACCGGCCAGAATGTATGAAATCAAGGCAGAACTGGACGCGAGTGGGATTTACTTAACCGAAGAAGTGGAGCGGTTTATTGCGGTTTATTTCAAGCCGAAATTGCGGCAAAGTGCCGCAGACCATCAAACGATGAATGCCGCCCTTGACCCGGCAGTGGACCGCTTTGCCCACTGGCTGACTGAAAAGGAGGAGGATGCCGAACTCTGGCGCGGTAAGCTGTACGCCTTCCGCAATCTCTATGCCTTTCTCTCGCAAATCATCCCTTACCAAGATTCGGACTTGGAAAAGCTGTATACCTTCTTGCGGCATCTTGCCCCTAAGTTGCGTAAACGCCGTGGCGGTAATCAATACAATTTTGACGAAGAAATCCGTCTGGAATATTACCGGCTACAAAAAATTAGCGAAGGGGCTATCGGTTTGAAGGAAGGTGAAGCCAAACCACTGGATGGGCCTAACGAAACCGGCAGTGGCGTTTCACGAGATAAGATCGCCCTTTCGCGGCTGATTGACTTAATCAATGACCGATTTGGCACAGAGTTCACAGAAGCCGACCAACTATTTTTTGACCAAATCATCGAAGCGGCAATGCTTGATGATGACTTAAAGCAAGCCGCCGATGCCAACCCGGAAGATAAATTCGCCCTGTTGTTCGGGAACTTGCTGCAAACCTTGTTCGCAGAGCGCATGGAACAAAACGAAGACATCTTTGCGCGGTTTATGAACGAAAAGGAATTTCAGCAGTTAGTGGGGGAATGGATTTCTAAACAGGTTTATCAGCGTTTGCGCGGAAGGCAGAATAAAACTTGAGTGGACTCAGTTAGATTAAATTTCGATGTGGCGAATTGAGAGGGGAGGAAAATTCTGGTGAAGTGGGCCTAAAATTTTCACATGTGACCCCCGTGTGACCCCAACAAAAAAGCCTTACCGTCATGTGACCGTAAGGCTTTGATATTTTGGAGCCGATGATGTGAATCGAACACACGACCCGCACATTACGAATCTGTGGGTTTATTCTTTTCCGTACTTTTCCGCACATTAATCAATCCTAATCAGTCTATACAAATCAGTAATATATGACTATACTATTATTAACAGGGTTAGATGAAATTTTACCGATATTCTAACCCCGGCCTAACCCCGAGATTGAATCCAAACCCCAAGGTGCTGACATGGCTAAGAATGAGATCAACTTCACCAAAGCCAACATAGACGGCTTGCAACCCCCCGGCAAAGGGCAGAGGGAGACTTACTACGACACTAAGACCGAGGGCTTGCAAATCCGCGTTTCATCGTCTGGAGTCAAAACCTTTTGTGTCTTTCGCTGGCTGAAAGGCGAAACCAAGCCGGAGCGAGTGACACTTGGGCGTTATCCTTCCATGTCCATCGAACAAGCCCGTAAGGGTGCAGCCGAGGTAAACGCTTACATTGCCAAAGGCATCAACCCCATGGAAAAGAAACGCCAAGAACGGGCGGAAATGAGCTTTGCCGAATACTGGAAAGAGTACATGGACAAGTATTCGACACCCCGCAAGAAACCGCGCACCATCCAAGAGGATGAAAAGACTTATCGCAACTACCTTGCGCCATTGGCTACCCGCAAGCTGTCCAAAATCACCAAGCAGGATTGCCAAAAGCTGCATCATGAGATTGCCAGCAAGACCAGCGGGGCGACTGCCAACCGGGCCATTGCCGTGTTGTCTAGCGCCTTGGGCGTGGCTTGCGATTGGGGTTATCTGAATGACAACCCGGCTAAGGCTGTGAAGAAGTTCAAGGAAAAAGCCCGTGACCGCTATATTGAATCCGATGAAATGCTACCCTTTTGGCAAGCATTGCTGGATGAGCCGAACCGCGACTTTGCGGATTTTTTCATGGTGTGCCTGTTGACCGGGCAAAGGCGCACGGATGTGCTATCCATGCGTTGGGAGCAAATCAGCATGACGCGCAAAGAATGGCGCATCCCCGACCCGAAGAACGGCGAACCCTTGACCGTGCCGCTGATTGGCGAAGTGGTTAGCCTGTTGCAAGACCGGCAAGCAACGGGCGGGGATTGGGTGTTTCCAAGCCACGGCAAAACCGGGCATTTAGCCGAACCCAAAGCCGCTTGGAAGCGCATAATTAGCAGGGCGAGTATTGCCGATTTGCGGCTGCATGACCTGAGAAGGACACTAGGCTCCAATATGGCAGAGCAAGGCGTGAACACGATCACCACGGCAAGGGCCATGGGTCACAAGACGCTATCCATGGCCTTGCGCTACCAGCAATTAGGAACCGACCCAAGACGGGCCGCTATCGAAGCCGGGGCAGGGGCAATCCTCACCAATGCCGGGGCAAGGGCAAGCGCCGAGATCATACCCTTAAAGAAACAGGCCAGAGGCTAGGCCAATGAGGATAAGCCATGAACGAGCATAAATACCCGCTTGAAGTGTTTTGGGACGAGGGCAGTGAGGCTTTTGTTTGCATTGTCCCAGACTTGCCCGGATGCAGTGCGATAGGCGACACGCCACAAGATGCCGTCAAGGAGATGGAAACCGCCATGCGCTAATGGATAGACGCGGCTTTAGGGCTAGGCCGGATATTGCCGGAGCCTAGGCGGAAAGCGGCTTAAAGCAATCCACAGAGGTTATCGAATTGAAACAATCGAGAGGTTGAAACATGGCAAGCGTGGCAGAGCGAATTTACGACTTAGTTAAAACCTTCCCCGAATCCAAGGCCGAGCGGGTTTTAGGGTATGCCCAAGGCTTGATGGATGATGAAGCACCAGCCTTGCCCGTGACCGAGGAAGAACACCAAGCGTGGTGTGAGCGATTGCGGAAGTTGGTTGAATCCCAACCGATGACGGAAGGCGACACCGTGGCAAGGATGAGGCAAGAGGCAACGGCGGGGTTAATCACCAACGACTTGTTGCCGAGCATGGCGGATTTCCGCCAAAACTTGCCCTTGCAACCCATCGGCGCGGGAGAGTTTTGCCGAGCCATGCGCGACGGGGAGCGGTTTTAAATGCTCTATGTGGACACAAGCGCACTGATTGCTTATTTCATCCCTGAAGCGCATTCCGCCAAAGTTGAGGCGGTCTTGAGGGATGCCAACCGTTACCCGTTGGCAATCAGCGAATGGACGGCGACGGAGTTTGTCTCGGCCTTGGGCATCAAGTGTAGGACGGGGCAATTAACTGAGGCGCAATCCCTAGCCGTACAGGGGCAATACCAAGCCATGGAACGCCATTTCATCAAGCTTAACGTTGAAACGGCGGATTTCCATAAGGCGGCTGAATGGTTGCGCAAATGGCGGCTTGGCTTGCGTTCCGGCGATGCTTTACATTTGGCTATTGCCGAGCGGCATGGCTTGACCGTCTGCACTCTGGACAAGATCATGAAGGAATCGGCCCTTGCCCTTGGACTGCCAATTGAGGCTATTTGAACCCCGACCGGTGCGAGAGTCCGCCCACACTGAAACAAACGAGAGGCTGAACCCATGAACACGGCTGAATTGATTTACCAAGAGGCCAAGACCCTGCCCGACCATTTGGGCGCGGAGGTCTTGGATTTCATAGGCTTTTTGAAAAGCCGTCATACTATTGTTGACGAAACGCCAGCCACCGACCAGAAAATTGCCGAATTGGAAGCCTTGTTCGCGCCATTCCGCCGCGACCTGAGCGGTTTCCGCTTTGACCGGGAAGAGGCCAATGAGCGGTGAGTTTGTCAGTGCCAATATAATCCAACCCAAATAGTTTAGAGATTACTATCATGAGCAGTATCGCTGAAAAGATTTCTGAGGCCGTCCAAACCCTGCCCGACCAAGACGCGGCTGAGGTTTTGGATTTTGTCAAAGCCTTGCGAGCCAGACGGGAAGTAGGCTATGAGCAAGCCAAGCAACAAGCACTTGCATTGCTGGACGATCCGCCACTGGCATTGAATGGCCGCTATTGGTCAAGGGAGTCGCTCTATGACCGGCTCTAAGTTTGTCGATACCAATATCCTGCTGTATGCCAACGACCAAACAGCGGGTGAAAAGCAAAGGAAGTCGGCTGAATTGCTTAGGGCGTTATGGGAAACCCGCGATGGCGTACTCAGCACACAGGTATTGCAGGAGTTTTTCTATAATGCCACTCGCAAACTCTCTTTGCCGTTGAATGTCCCGGTGGCAAGGAACATCGTCCAAGCCTATTCTGTGTGGCTGAAATGGCCGATTACCGACACCACCCTAGTTGGCGCAGTGATATACACACCAGCCTAGGTTTTTCATTTTGGGATTCGCTGATTATCAAGACGGCTTTGGAAAATGGCTGCGATACGCTATACAGCGAAGACATGCAGCATGGGCAGTTAATCGACAACCGCTTGACCATCATCAACCCGTTTCGATGAAAGAGGGTGTAAGCTGCTACCCGCAAAATGCTGATCCATTCAACATCCCCATTAGCGAGGCAACACGATGGATTACCATAACATTATCACCTTGGAATCTGCCAAACGCGGTGGCCGCCCCTGTGTCCGTGGATTACGAATCACGGTTTATGATGTATTGGAACACTTGGCGGCTGGCATGACCCCCGCAGAGATCGTGGAAGACTTTCCCGAACTCACCGAAACAGACATTTATGCTTGCCTGAGCTTTGCGGCAGACAAGGAGCAGCGGATTGAACGCCTGCCAATGCCATGAAATTATTGTGAGGGTGAAGGCAAGGCTTGTATTGAGTTTCTAAACGCACCTTAACAATAAACCGGGCAAACCATGGATAAATCCGACGAGCGTTCACTGACACCCACTAAACCGCAAAGCCTCAGCACGGCGGCGGCTTCGCTGGCGGGGCGAGGGTTGCGGGATTTGCAAAAAGCAACCTCGAAGCCTCAACCGAAAGTCCAAGTGGACACTTTGAAAATGCTCCCAGCACTGGCTAAGGTCATGGATGTGGCTTTCCGCATGGGTTATTACTCGTTTAAAGAAAATGCCCGCTTTGTTTTAGCGCAGATTCGCCAAATGTACGGCGATGAGGCGGCAGACTCCATCAACCTTGATTCCATACAAGGGTTTTACATTGGCATGTCTGGCAAGTTCAAGGATAAAGGCGCTGATAGCAAGCTTGTTGTTATTGACATTGAGTCGCTGGACGAAATTATCCAAGAAGATGAAGACAATCCACTAGACATGGAGTTTCTGACAGCGGGGATAACTTTGGCGGGTTACCACATTGAAGCAGGGACAAGGGCATTTAAGGACTATACTCAAATAATGTTGAAGGAACTTGGCGAAGCGGCACGGCCTTATTTATGGTCATGGTATGAGACTGTGCGACATTATCCCGGCTTAGACACGACTGGCATGACCCCTCCCGAAGAGGTCATTAGGCTACTGGTAGAACAGGAACGAAGTTCGCAGGGCATTGACGAGGAAACAAAATAAGCAACCATTATAGAGAAACCCAAACCATGGATAAATCCGATAAGCGTTCACTGACACTCACTAAACCGCAAAACCTCAGCACTGCGGCGTCTTCACTGGCGGGGCGGGGATTGCGGGATTTGCAGAAGATTAAGGAATGGGAGTTGAGGTTTCCAGAGGATAGGGTTGTGGGATTTCTTAAGGTTATGGGGGAATTCATTCCGGC
>CAIYXP010000104.1 GCA_903930145.1 uncultured Methylococcaceae bacterium | reverse complement strand
CAGCCGTTCCCCCGGGTAGGCCGGGTCGAGCGGCACGTAGGCCCCGCCCGCCTTGAGCACGGCGAGCAGCCCGACGACCATCTCCGGCGAGCGACCGGCGCAAATGGCGACCCGCGCGTCGGGGACGACGCCGAACCCGCGCAGGTGCCGCGCCAGCCGGTTGGACTGGGCGTTGAGTTCCGCGTAGGTCAACTGGCGACCTTCGCACACCACCGCTATCGCGTCGGGCGTCTCCGCCGCCCGCGCCTCGAACAGCTCGTGCACGCATTGGTCCCTCGGGTAGTCCGCCGCCGTGGCGTTCCATTCATAGAGCACCCGCCGCCGCTCCTCCGCGGATAGCAGTGGAAGCTTGGTTAAACAAGTAGTCACTGGAGCTGTAATAATGCCTTCTAGCAACGTTTTGTAACACTGTAAAATAACGTTCGCTGTCGAATCCTGAAAAATGTCAGTGTCATAGTCCAAATCAACTGCAAGCACATCGCCCAAATCGATGACATTGAAACTTAAATCAAAGGCCGTAAACTCGATTGGGTCTGGGTGCAGGGAGCTTTCCAGTCCAATAAAATTAGGAAGATTCATTGGCCGATCAAGATTAACCGTAATTGCCGTCAGAACTTCGATTGCACTAGATTTTTCTTCCCTCAAGCGGGAGATTAGATTCGCAAACGGATAGTCTTGATGTTCAAAAGCATCCAACATCATTCTTTTTACTTGGAGAAAATGCTCTTCAACCGTCTTGGAACCATCAAATCGACTGCGGATTGGTAGTAGATGTGTACAATACCCGACCATATTTTCTCCACAATCCATTGTGCGTCCGCTGGTAGGCACACTGATGACCATATCAGCCTGATTCGACAACCTGTGCAGTAGGAATAAATTGGCCGCCAACAATGTCATAAACAAGGTGTAGCCTCGCTCCCGACCAAAACGTTTTATAGAGGTACTTAGCTCTGAATCCAACAGCATGCTGGTACGCCGCCCCTGATAGCTTCTGCTTTGAGGGCGAGGATAGTCCGTTGGCAAATCAACGCTGGAGGGTAGCCCTTCCAACTGTTGCAGCCAATGGCGTTCGTGGGAGGCGAATGCCGTGGTTTCAATTTGGCTGGACTGCCACTCAAGAAATGCCCCGAACTGCATAGGCGGGTCAAGTGTAATGGCCTGTCCCTCGCATGTTGCCGTATAAAACGCCGCAAGCTCCTTTAGCAGAATTCCCAATGACCATCCATCGACTAGAATGTGATGCGCTCTTAGCACCAGTAAATGGGAGTGACTAGCCAGTTTCAGTGTTTGTATACGAAGTATCGGCCCCCGGTTCAAGTCGAACGGCACTCTGCTATCGGCTGCGAGCCATTCGTCAACATGAGTATCGTGAGTTCCGCTTAGGTCGTAATACGGCACATCGACATCTATGGACGATAAAACATTCTGTGTTTCACCATCTTGGGCGAATACAGTGCGCAAAGCATCATGACGTGCAAAAACTTGCCTCGCAGCCAACACCATCGCATCGTGGTGATAAGCCCCTCGCAAATTCACACTCAGGGATACTTGATATGCCAACGAGCCACGCTCATCTATTAATGCAAGAGCCCAGAGTTGCTTCTGTGAGGTGCTAAGCCGAATGCAGGCAGGATTTTCCGTCTCACTCTTGGGATCGTCACTACGGCCAGACACCTCGTTGTTAAAAGTCTGTGAATTAGTTGGTTCAGATTTTGAAGCCGCTGGATTTTCTGGAAGAAAACCACCCACACGAAGTTCTTCAATGCTTTCTTTGATGCGTTCCTGCAGCCATTCAATGTCATCGTTTGTATGCGCCGCGGAAAAGAAGCAATTGCGCCCTTCCCATATGAATATCCCTTTCTCAAGCAGATGAAAAAAGAACAAATCAAGGTTTCCTGTGAAAGAGAAGCGGAACAGGGAACCAAAATGGACAATTCGGATTGGCACATTTTGTTCGTCAAACCATGCATTCAACGTGTTTGCAAAACGCTCTGTCTTTTCGTTGAGGCGTTGTTGAAATTGTGGCCCAAGCCGTTTGATTTCAAGCAGGGTTGCCTTGGCAGTCGCGAGGGCAAGCGGGTTGCCAGAATAAGTGCCTGCAAAGAAAGTCGTTTCCGCCGCCGGGTAGCTAGCATCGCCATAATCCCAAAATCCGCCGTCAATGCCATCCATCAGTTCCTTCTTGCCCGCCACAGCGGCGAGAGGCTGGCCGCCCCCCAACACTTTGCCGTAGGTGGCCAAGTCCGCCTTGATGTCCAGCCAAGCTTGAACTCCCCCCGGATGGATACGAAAGCCAGTGATCATCTCATCAAAAATTAGGATACTACCCGTCTGGGTGGTGATGTTACGCAGTTCACGTAAGAAACCGAAGGGTTGCAACTCCGGATGCCTAGATTGCACGGGTTCCACCAGCACGGCGGCGAGACCCTGCCCTAGCTCACGCAGCAGGTTCAACGACTCCTCTTTGCCATAAGGCAGCACGAGTGCATCAGCCACCATGGAAGGCGATATCCCCGGCGCGGCGGGCATGGCTTGGAACCCGGAGCCCTTGCCAGTCGATATCCCCAAAACACTGTCAAAATGCCCATGGTAAGCATTTGAGAAATAAGCTATGCGTGTACGTCCAGTGGCAAGCCGAGCAAGCCGTATGGCACTCATGACAGATTCCGTCCCCGACTGGCAGAAAACCGCTCGTTCCATTCCGGTCAGGTCGCATAGCAACTCGGCCACTTCGCCCGCATGGGCAGAACGGGCCGATAACGCCGTACCCCGGCTGATTTGCCTGCGCAACGCATCCACAATGAAAGGAGGGCTGTGGCCAAAGAGATTTACCCCAAAGTCCATTGAAATGTCGAGATAGCAATTGCCATCCACATCCCAAATCCTTGCCCCCTCCGCCTTGTCCCCCACGATGGGGTAAAGCATTTCTTTGATGGAAGGGCGAAAGCCGGCTGTTGCCCTGCTATCGGCATAACGCTTCCGCCATTGCTGGGCCAATGCCTTGGATGTGCGCGTCTTTTCAACGTATCGCACTGAGAAGCTTTCCAAATGGGACTGCTGGCGAAGTGACAGGCCAGAAAAGCGCTTGTCCTGGCCCCCTTGCCTTGGGGGGCGGTAAGGCCCGAAATTTTGCGGCGGGGCCGTTTGGTGCGAAACCGGGGGAGAATCAGGGATTGCCCTACCCACTTGCGCGGCAGGTGCTGGAAAAGCGGAATTCGAAGGTGCGTCCCCTGCGGTGTGGCCCGACCGGATTCCACTTAAAATTTGCAGTTGCTGCGCCATCAACTGGATTTGGTTGTTGATTATGCCCTCAAGGCCGGAAGGCACAGCACTCGCATCCGCAGCGAGCGAGTTATCTAGGGGGTTGGAACGGGAACCCCCACCGTCCATAGGTAACCGAATTTCCTGGGCTTTTGACATCTTGGAGTCGCCCAATGCGCCCGCTGATTGCTGTGCTTCATTACTTTGAATGGCATCTTGCTGTTGACCCGCTTCTTGTAGCTCAAAGTCACCCGCCGTTTGTTCGTCGACATACGATGCCAAAGCGTCAACCGTACTCAATTCCTCAAATATTTGGCGCACCGTCAAATGGATGGAAAACGTCTTCTCAATGGATTGCAAGGCAGACATCAGCAACAGCGAATCCGCCCCCATTTCCAGCAAAGGGGTATTTGTATCGATTGCCGACACGGGAATCTGCAGCACCTCCGCAAGGATGGCCTGTAACCTGGCAAGGATGTTACCGCGCCTCGTGTTGATGACATTTTGATCAGGTAAGGTGGATTGGTGCGTTGACGTATTCATGGGCAAATCCCGTTCTTTGATCCAATAACGTTGACGTTGAAAAGAATAAGTTGGCAAATGCAGCTTTTTGCGTGCATAAGGTTTGTCAAAAGCGATCCAATCGATATGGACCCCTCGTACATAAAGTTCAGCCAAGCTTTGCAACATGACCTGCCAGTCGTTTCGTTTGCGGCTTAGCGAAGGCAACCATGTCAAACCAGCGCTGGGGTCGCACTGGCGACCGAGGACACTCAGCACTGGTTGCGGCCCTATTTCCAAAAAAAGCGTGTAATTCTGGTTACGCAAGGTTTCCAACCCTTCCATGAAACGCACCGGTTCGCGGCTATGCCTCCGCCAATGACCGGCTTCCACTTCTTCTCGCAAAAACTGCCCGGTAAGATTGGAAACGACCGGAACCCGCAAAGGCCGGTGCTCAATTGTTTTCGCCACCCGGTCCAAACTGTCCAGCATCGGCTCAAGCAGCGGCGAATGGAAAGCATGGGACACTGGCAATCTGGTTGCATCAAAACCTAATGTGCCAAGTTCGGATACGGCGGCTTCAATCGCAGCGCAAGACCCTGATATGACGGTGTTGGAGGGACTGTTGATGGTGGCGATAACCGCCTCGTCCTGGTATTTCTTAAGGACTGGCCGCACCGACTCGGAGCCTGCGGCGACTGCGTACATTAAGCCACTCTCGGGCAAGGCTTGCATAAGCTGGGCTCGTTCGGCAACCAGCTTCAGCCCGCCTTCCAAGTCAAAACATCCAGCAGCCCAGACAGCGGCGAATTCACCTAAGCTGTGCCCCATGAAGGCGCTGGGTTGAACACCCCAAGAACGCCAGAGTTCGGTCAAAGCCACTTGCAAGGCAAAGATCGCAGGTTGGGTATAAGCTGTCTGATCTAAGCGCGAGGCTAATTCCGGCTGCTTATAGAGCACATCAATCAAGGATTCGCCCAAGCGAGGCCGCAGAATTGCATCACACAGATCAAGGGCCGCCCGAAACACGGGTTGAGATTCGTATAGGGGAAGCCCCATGCCATGGTACTGAGAGCCTTGTCCAGTGAAAAGAAATGCAAGGGCAGGCTCGACGGCCCTACCCTTTACCTTGCCAGTCACCGTACCCTGAGCATGCCCTTCGTTAGCAAATTTTCGCAATCTGCCTTCAAGTTGTTCATGGTTTTGGGCTACTACCGCCAACCGATATTCAAAATGATTACGTCCAGTATTCGCCGAGTAGCAGACATCCGCCACCGACAGGCTGGGTTTGGTCGCCAAAAAATCGGCGAACCGCAAGGCAGACTCGCGCAAGGACTCGGGATTTCGCGCCGACAGTGTGAGCAAATGATGGGAACGGTCAATACCAAAGCCGGTCTTGGCAATCGGCGACGGCACATCTTCAACTATCACGTGGGCATTGGTTCCGCCAAAGCTAAACGCACTGACTCCCGCCATGCGGCGTTCGCCGAAAGTATGCCAAGACTCAAGGCTCAACGGGATCGAAACTATGTCGTCATCCATCCCGATCATGGGATTCAATTCCTTCACATGCAATTGGGGAGGTATCATTCCTTCTTGCATTGCCAGCACGACTTTGATCAAAGCGGCAACCCCGGCCGCAGCCTCCAAGTGCCCAATATTCGCTTTTACGGCACCCAACCAACAAGGTCTGTGCCGATCAGATTTCAACACATCGCGCAAGGCATTAACTTCGATGGGATCGCCCAATTCCGTACCGGTGCCGTGAGTTTCAACATAGCTAATGGATGTCGGGCTTATGTTGGCATTTTTTAAAGCCTGCCAAATCACAGACTGTTGCGAAACCCCATTGGGGGCTGTAAGCCCGTTGGTGCGTCCGTCTTGGTTAACCGCCGAACCTCGAATGCATGCCAGAATCAAATCCCCGTCCTTCATCGCGTCCGCATAGCGTTTAAGGACCACGATGCCACACCCTTCGCTGCGTACATACCCGTCCGCATTGGCCGCAAAGGTTTTACAACGGCCATCGGATGCCATCATATGCGCCTGCGATAAGGCGATCGTCACCGCTGGCGAAAGGATCAGGTTCACTCCCCCAGCCAAAGCCAAGTCGGCTTCGCCTTGGCGCAAACTTTGGCAAGCCTGGTGCACGGCCACCAAAGACGACGAACATGCCGTATCTACAGCCCAGCTCGGCCCATGCAGATCGAGCAAATACGATAGTCTGCCAGGGGCGACGCTGAATGCGTTGCCAGTGCCAAAATAAGCGGTTAAATTTTCCGGGTGTTCAAGTTGCAAGTGGGCATAGTCGCTGTTTTCAATTCCAATAAAGACCCCCGTTCGGCTGCCGGCCAACGATTCTGGGGGCAATCCGGCATGTTCAAGGGCTTCCCAGCTTACTTCCAACAGCAATCGGTGCTGTGGATCCATCGTTGCAGCCTCACCCGGTGTGATGCCAAAAAAAAGCGGGTCGAACTGATCCACGGCTTCGAGGAACCCGCCCCAACGGGTATTCATTTTGCCCGGAGTGGCGGGGGCGGGGTGAAAATAATCATCGACTCGCCAGCGTGACGCCGGCACTTCACGGATGGCATCAACTCCATTTTGGAGCAATTCCCAAAACGCCTGAGGATTCTCCGCACCTGGAAACCGGCATCCTAGCCCAATGACGGCAATCGCCTCTGGATGATCACTCTGCACAGGAGGCGGCTTTGTGCATTTGATTTCCGAAAAATTGGCAAGATAGCCCGCCAGAGCCTCAATTGTCGGATAATCGTAGGCAATTGTCGGCGACAATGGCCTGCCTAACCATGCCTCCAGTTCGCCGGATAATCCGACAATACCCACCGAGTCCAACCCGTAGTTCGCCAAGGGTTCCCTGATATCCATGCGCTCGGGGGGGATGCGGAGTTGGCGCGAGAGGGCGTTCACCATCCATTCAATTATTGCGACGGGTTCTAACAGTTTATCCTGACGGTTTGGATGATTCTTCCCCACGTGCTGCTGCGTCTTTTCGGGCCATTCGGCTACCACGTCCAAGGAACCCGAAAGAAATTTTTCGCGGCAAGCTCTTCTTTGTATCTTTCCGCTAGAGGTTTTTAAAATGCTGGCTGGTCTCAGCAACGCCATGGCATGAACCGGCAATTCGTACCCCTCCCACAATGCTTGACGGATGGCGTCAAACACTTGCGAGGCATCCAGTTTGCGCAAATTCTCAGGGGTTACCTCTTGAACGACAACCAGACGCTCAGTGTTGTCCACATCAATTGAGAACGCCGCGCCGCAGCCAAGCCTGAGGGACGGGTGGGAACTGTCAACGGTTGCTTCGATGTCTTGTGGGTAATGGTTGCGGCCATTGACAATGATCACATCTTTAAGCCGACCCGTGACTATGAGTTCGTTGTCAACCATGATGCCAAGGTCGCCAGTGCGGAGAAACGGGCCTTCCTCAGTGCCTGACAGGTAGGCGGCAAACGTTTGTGCCGTTTCCTCTGGCCGCCCCCAGTAACCTTGCGCCACACTACCTCCCGAAAGCCAAATCTCTCCTATTTGGCCTGTTGGACAGGGGGTAAGTGACTCGGGATCAGCGATGATTATTGTCTGCCCCCCCCAAGCCTTGCCGCATCCAACCAGCCTCTGCTCAAGATGGGTAAGAGTTTGTCTTTGCTCGAAACGACCTTGCTGCAAAGCTTCCCGCGATGCATTGAAAACCAAAGGGCGGGCCGAAGACTGGCTACCCGACACCAGCAAAGTGGCCTCGGCCATGCCATAGCACGGAAAATGCGATTGCCGCCGAAAGCCGCATTCCCGGAAAGCAGCCTCGAATCGGTCTAAGGTATCGGCGCGTACAGGTTCGGCGCCATTAACCGCAATTTCCCAACACCCCAGATCGAGCCCTGCTTTTTGTTCGGGGGTGATTTTATCGGCGCATAGTGCATAGGCAAAATTAGGTGCGCCACTTGTCGTTGCCCGGTAGCGGGAAATAGCCTGCAGCCAACGAACTGGCTTTTGCAGAAAGGCGACCGGAGCCATTATCGTACAAGGCTTGCCAAGGTATATCGGCTGTAAAATACCACCTATCAACCCCATGTCATGGTAAACGGGCAACCAACTCACAAAAATAGTCTGTTCCGAATGACCGAAGGCAAGCTGAATCATGCGTTGGTTATGTAGCAGGTTCTCGTGACTGACCATTACCCCCTTCGGGATTCCAGTGGATCCTGACGTATACTGTAGAAAAGCTATGCTTTTATTCGAGAGTTTCACCGGATTCCAATGTACTGCCTGATTGATATCAAGAAGGTCAGTTGAAATATATTGGAGCCCTTTGACCGCGCTTGCTTGGTCGGTGAATCGAGCGATGTCCGACTGAATTTCCGAGGCTGTCAGAACGAGGGCTGGATGAGCATCATTAATTATGGAATCAATATGGGGGACTGGCTTATTACGCTTCGGTGGATATGCGGGTACTGCAATAATACCTGCATATAGACAACCCATAAAAGCTGCAATAAATTCCAACCCAGGTGGATATAGCAACAAGGCACGATCGCCCTTATTGGTCAAGGATTGTAAATGGGCGGCAATCGTGCGCGCACGCTGCACCAAATATTGATACGTCCACCGATCTAATTCGATTTCCCCGTCACGAAGATAGGTGAATGCAATTTTTTCAGGATGCTCGCCAGATTGAAACTCCAATACATCCACAAAAGATGAATAATCCTCTTTCATATTAGAACTCTTGCAAAATTGTAGAATCCTTTTTGATCCAAGTTGGTTTTGGCTTGGCAAAAACCCGTTTTTTCAGCGGAACCCTGTGGAAATTGCCGTTACCCTCAAAAACATCTCCATTTTTCCAAATCAAGTCTGCGGGAACTCCTTCGCCAGCACGAAATTAACCTAATCAGTCACCCGAAGCCAAAGGGGCTAAGTGACAAACGCAGCAACTAATCGGCGGTCAGAGCCGAGACACCAAACATCAGGTGGCACGTCATTTTGGTGTTCACCCCGACACTGACGAACCGCACACCGAATTCGTCCTTGTTGTTGCTGCATCAGCAGTTGAATATTTCCGAAAAGTTCAATTATTTAATAGTATATCAAACAGTAAATTATTTTAATAATCAGTTAATTTATGATTTTTATAGTGACTAATGACGTATATTATATTTCTCACAATGCTTAGTCTGTACCTACAAAAATACTTACCCTTGACTAAGCAATAAACCGATAGGAACATGATTAATATGCTATTGGATGGATTTCTCCCACTTAAGTAGTCAAGCATAAGTCTACGGGTACAACAATTACTCATGTCATTGATTTTTAGACTGGTCTTTTGCCAGATTATTTTTGTATAGCTACTTAACTCCAATGAGCAACCTGCGTAAAGTAGGTTCATCTAATTGATATTGAATTATATATTGGCCTTAAAAGCCGACTAATTTATAGAGAAATGGGAGTAGACACTAGACATTATCGGAAACTATTTTTCATATTTAAAAGCTTACGACGGCAAGCTTTAAGTGACTTTGGTTTCGACAGTGGCTCCGGTAATTGTGCAGTCCATTGACCAGATCCATGACTGGTCTTCCTCACCAACCACTTCGGCCTGCCCACACTGACCATTGCGGAGCGTTTCGCGGAGGCCGTGCGCGGGCACTGGGGTATCGAGAACGGTCAACATTGGGTGCTGGACGTGCGGTTCGGCGAGGATGCCAACCGGGCAAGGAAGGATCATTCGGCGGATAACCTCGCCATAGTCCGGCGCATGACCATGAACGTGCTCAAGCAAAACGGCCCATCAAAAGACAACCTCCACCGACGCAAACTCCGTGCATCGCTTAATGACGGTTACCGATATGATCTGATTTTTGGGAAGTCGCCCACATAGCGCGATTGCACTGCTTCGTAACAGCCCAGTCTCGACCAGCATTTCACGGTCACTCCAGCAAAGAAGAAGGATATAAATTCGTACAATTTGAAAAAGGGGTGCGGAATGACAGGTGAAATGGGAGTAGCTGCAAAAAATCAGAATTTTTCCGATATACAACCATTTTTTTTAGTGTAAACATATTTAAGTCAGGCCACTGCTGTCCAGAAATTTATTAAATTTCATTGCCAACCAATTAAAACATAACAAAATTATGAGCCGTATGGGTGTCACCGATTTGAATTTGCGAGAAGCTACCGGCTTTTGCCGGGAGTCGACCAATGCATTCGGGAGAACTGGTATTCGCGCAACTGATGGATCATCTGCCGCTGCACACCTTCCGCTGTTACGCGGCGAAGTACCCGGTCTGCTATCCGGCACCGACGTTCTCCCACCTCGACCAGTTCCTGGTGCTGTTCCCGTGGGCGAAGCTCCGCCAAGCCAAAGGCGCGGCCAAACTGCTCGACCTGCGCGGCAGCACACCGGCTCCATTCACATCTTGAATTTATTCACTTAAACTCACCGTTCGCTCAATTTTACCCCCAGATCATTAAATTGTGACTAAATGTATCCATTTGCCATGGAAACGCCAATCAACATAACGAGAACCGAACGGGTAGACGACATTCCGCTGCTATTGGCGCAGATGGAGAAGAT
>CAIYXP010000103.1 GCA_903930145.1 uncultured Methylococcaceae bacterium | reverse complement strand
GTTTTAACTCGATGACATCACACGTCAATTGCCCTTCACTGATTTCATGAAAAATAGTAGGCAATAACTCAATTGCCTTTTCATTTGATAAAATCGGAGCATACAAAGATGTATAAAAGTTACTTAATGAACGTAGCGTTCTGAACTTGAATAAATTACCGGACAGATAATACATGGGAAGTACTGCGATTTGTCCATTTTCATCCTCGGCGACAAAGATTTTAATTTCTTCGCCTTTGTTATAGGTTGATGAAATTAGATTATTAAACCAAGAATAGCTGCAATCGTAGCTTAATGTTTCAGTGTGCTGAAATGCCAATCGATGGTGTGGCAATAAATCATCAAGCTTACCATAGCAATATAATTTCATTTAAAACTACCAATTAATTTAGGTTTTTTGGGGTAGGAAAATCTAGGCATTCTTTTTTCAGAACACCCAATAAACTATCATTTGATTCAATTGCACGTCATTTATAGCTACGTTGTTCCAATTGAATATCTTCAAATGCCAAACAATCCTTGTGCAGAATTTCTGAATGGTATTGCCCATCAAACTCCCATGCGGACACATACGAAAAATCCCGATCATTGCGAAGAGCCTCCCCTTCTGCTGTTTGATGTTCTTCCCGGAAATGAACTCCGCAAGACTCTGAGCGATTCAGTGCATCATCCACCATCAGTTCACCCAACTCAATAAAATCTGCAACTCTTCCCGCTTTTTCCAACTCCTGATTCAATTCATGCTGATTTCCCATGATGCGAAGATGGCTCCAGAAATCCGTTTTAATCTCTTGAATTTTCAGTTTGGCAGCACTCAGCCCTTTTTCATTCCGGGACATGCCGCAATGATCCCATAGGGTTAACCCTAGTTCACGATGAAATTCATCCACTGTTTTATTACCCTTAATTGACAGCAAACTCTCCTGTCGCCTTTGCATCGTCTTTATTGCGTCCTTGAAGATGGCATGATCGGTTTCTATCATATCATTCCAGCCCAGATTTGCTAAGTAATCCCCTACGGTGTTTGGTATTACAAAATATCCATCGACCAATCCTTGCATCAAAGCACTAGCCCCTAAGCGGTTGGCACCATGATCGGAAAAGTTGGCTTCCCCAAGCGCATAAAGCCCAGGTATGGTAGTCATCAAATTGTAATCCACCCAAAGCCCCCCCATGGCATAATGCGCGGCGGGAAATATCATCATAGGAACCTCATAAGGGTTTTCCCCCGTTATATGATGGTATAACTCAAACAAGTTGGAATACTTAGCTTCAATAACCTCTCTACCCTCACGCCTTAAGGCATCACTAAAATCCAAGAAAACCGCCAAGCCAGTCGCCCCTACCCCCCTGCCCTCATCGCATACATTCTTCGCACTCCTAGAAGCTACGTCACGAGGCACTAAGTTTCCATATGAAGGATACTTTCTTTCCAGAAAATAATCTCTGTCAAGCTCCGGGATATTACTTGCATCTCTACCCTTCAAGCCGGGAAGTGCAGATTTGGGCACCCATATTCTCGCATCGTTACGCAAGGATTCCGACATCAACGTCAACTTTGATTGAAAATGCCCCGAAACTGGGATGCAAGTTGGGTGGATTTGAGTAAAGCACGGGTTGGCGAACCAAGCTCCTTTCTTGTGCGCCCTCCAAGCAGCCGTCACGTTTGAACTTTTGGCATTGGTCGATAAATAAAACACATTAGCATAGCCCCCCGTGCATATCAGTACCGCATGGGCGCTATGTGCTTCAATTTTTCCGGTCACTAAATTCCGGGTGACTATACCTCTCGCCCTGCCATTTTCGACAACGACATCAAGCATCTCGGTGCGTGTATGCATTATGATTTTACCTTTGGCAATTTGACGGTTGAGGGCCCCATAAGCCCCCAATAACAATTGCTGTCCGGTTTGTCCACGCGCATAAAAAGTCCTCGAAACTTGAGTGCCTCCAAATGAGCGGTTTGCCAATAAACCCCCATATTCCCTAGCGAAGGGAACACCCTGGGCCACGCACTGATCGATTATATTCAGGCTTATTTCTGCCAAGCGATAGACATTGGCCTCACGTGCCCGGAAATCGCCCCCTTTTATCGTATCGTAAAATAACCGATAGATACTATCGCCATCATTTTGATAGTTCTTTGCGGCATTGATACCGCCTTGGGCGGCAATACTGTGGGCTCTCCTTGGGCTATCCTGTATACAAAACGCCTTGACATTGTATCCTAGCTCCCCCAAAGTCGCCGCTGCCGAAGCACCGGCTAAACCCGTACCCACTACGATAATATCAAACTTTCGTCGATTGGCAGGATTTATCAGTTTTAAATTGAATTTATGGGATGCCCATTTTTGATTCAGAGGGCCATCGGGTATTTTCGCATCCAAGATCATAATCTTATGCTTATATACATCATCAAAGGTATTAGCGCAAAAATGCCGGGAATTAGAATCGCCATCGATTTCCCAACCATCATCAAACCAAAGTTATACTTGGAATGGTTAATGCCAAGTGTTTGGAATAGACTGGGTATGCCATGCCACAGATGAAACGATGCCGCAATCATTGTGAAAACGTAAAATGAAACATACCATGTCTTGGAAAACCAATAAGCCACTAATGCATATAAATTCGGTATCATTTTCCCATCATATTGGACTGTGTCCATGTTGCCATAATGTGTTTCTGCCCAGAAATGTCGAAGATGAATGACAATAAATGCCAACATAACTAGCCCTAAAACAACCATGTTTCGAGAACTCCATGGCGTGGCAGAAGAATCCTTTTTTTTATAGGCGACAGGGCCACGGGCTTTTCGATTTGAAATAGAGAGGATAACGGCCCATACAATATGAAAAATGATGATGATAAAATTAACTTTTGAAACAATTTGAATTAACGGATTGGTTCCCATGAAATGAGCATACTCATTGAATGCCTTTCCCCCGTCAGGTTTAAGTAGCTGCAAATTACCCGCTAGGTGAACCAGCAGAAAAGCCAGCAAGAATATTCCTGTCAATGACATAAGCATTTTTTTCCCCAGCGAACTGGAGAAAAGCTTGACCAACCAATTCATGATTCTGCAACACTATAAAGTTGGGACTGAACCCAAGGTTCTTTGCAATCCGAAGCCACTATGCCTTAATTTCTGATAGCTGCACTGGACCGTCAATAGCGCAAGTCCTTAGGACCCTTGAGGTTCAAGTATAACGCATTCCTTTTTCCTATTGGCTGAACAATGAATATCCACAATCGCAATCCACTTCAAACTAGATGTGTCACAACAGGATATTTGGTGTACATTACGCTGATAGGAAACACGCAAACACAGTGGATTGGCCCTAACCGTATCGTTTACACCCTTATTAAATTCCAATTGGGAAATGCCTATGCATCAAACGCTGCCATTGCTTTCCGCCATCCAGTTCAAGAAGGTCATACGCAATCGTTTGGCAACGCTGCAAGTCAACCTGGGATATCGTTGCAATCAGGCGTGTGTTCACTGCCATGTCGCCGCCAGTCCCAAGCGTTCCGAGGAGATGTCCAAGGAAACCATTGATGCCGTCTTGATGTTTCTAGCCAAACAAAAGATTCGGCAATTGGACTTGACCGGCGGGGCTCCTGAACTCAATCCACATTTCCTCTATTTGGTTGAGACTGCCGCCAAGTCTGGCATCCACGTGATCGACCGTTGCAACCTCACCATACTCGAAGAACCAGGACAAGAACATCTAGCTGATTTTTTGGCATCCCACCGGGTTTCGATCATAGCTTCTTTGCCCTGTTACTTGGAAGACAACGTAGACAAACAACGCGGTAATGGTGTTTTTGCTGCCAGTGTTCGGGGTCTGTTACGACTGAATGGCTTAGGCTATGGCTTCGAAGGAACCGAGCTTCAACTGGATCTGGTTTTTAACCCACAGGGACCCGTGCTGCCCCCTTCGCAAATGGAACTTGAAGCCAGTTATAAACATCAATTACGCACTCGCCACGGCATTGAGTTCAATCGTCTTTTCACCTTGGCGAACATGCCCATCCAACGTTTTGGCAGCCAGTTAATTTCCAACGGTCAGTTTGACGACTATTTAAACTTGCTGCAAGCCGCGCATTCCGACGAAAACCTAGAGCAATTGATGTGCAAATCATTAATCAGCGTGGATTGGCAAGGATATGTTTACGACTGCGACTTTAATCAAATGCTAAATATCCCCTTGCAATGGGACGGTCGCAATCGCTTGCATATATCCGAACTTTTACACGCAGAGTTTTTCAACGCACCCGTTCAAGTCGCGGGACATTGCTTTGGTTGTAGTGCGGGTCAAGGCAGCAGTTGTCAAGGCGCACTAAATT
This sequence comes from uncultured Methylococcaceae bacterium, assembly GCA_903930145.1. Taxonomy (GTDB): domain Bacteria; phylum Pseudomonadota; class Gammaproteobacteria; order Methylococcales; family Methylococcaceae; genus Methylumidiphilus. Next base: position 1,357 of record CAIYXP010000103.1, on the reverse strand, counting down.
CGGCGATTAAATAGCAAAATTGGTCAAGTCACCAACATCACCCTGATTGCATCCAAGCGCAGTTGGGTGGATTGGAGGTGACCATGCAATTCCAAGGTGTTGGTTTTGACCTGATCCAACTCCTCTTGTCGTACATACGGGTTGACCTTTTTCAAGGCCGAAAGTCGCTTTAGCTCAGCCGTGGCATATTCCAACATTTGCTGATTAGCAAGGGTGACGATCCCCGGCAAGCTTTTTTGCGCGGTCTGACTTGCAACTTTAATCATACGCTCGATAGTCTTGCGCTGGCTTCTTAATAGATTGGAAACTTCATCCCGGTCAAACGGCGCGGCAACGATTGTCAAGCTTTCACTGGAAAGTTTGCTGACATCCTGCAATTGAGCATCGACAAGAATTCGAATGAGGGTTTGCGGAAGATAACGCCCCGCACCCAAATACCGTGGCGCAGAACATTCCACCAAAAAAATCGCTTCCAGCAATAATTGCCCAGTATCCAAATCATCATGCGTTACCAAGGCAAAGGCGGCATTGCCATGGACATTATTCAAGATTAAATCCATGGCACCTCGCACCATGGGATGTTCCCAAGTCAAAAACAGCATGTCTTCGCGGGCAAGGCCGATGCTCCGTTGCAATGTAACCGTCACCCCGTCTTCATGGAGACAGGGAAAGTTAGGCACACGCATGTGGTCACCCGGCAACAGAATATGACAGTGTTCGGAATGCTCCTCTACGTTCACCCCATAGACTTCGAATACATCATCCAAATAGGGCCATAAATCATCCTTGCTCTCCTCCCCTTGAATCAAAGCCACTAACCCATCTGCTTCATGCTTTCGACAGGAATTCAACTCCAACAATCGGTCACGCCCTTGGTGCAATTCCTCCAAGATTTGGGCATTCAAGCTTTTGGCTGATTCGACCAATGCCTTGCCGCGTTGCTCATCGGCATGATGCAGTTGAGCCTCCAACTCTTCGCGCAAACGGTCAAACACCGCAGAACCTGCCGGGTTGGTTTGATGGAACGCATTCAAGGCATGGCTATACCAATCAAATAGAATGTCTTGTGGACTATTTTTCAGCCAAGGGACATGAATCCGAATGGTTTCTCGCTGCCCGATTCGATCCAACCGGCCAATCCGCTGATCCAACTGATCTGGGTAAAGAGGCAAATCGAACAACACTAAATGATGGGCAAACTGAAAATTACGGCCCTCGCTGCCAATTTCCGAACAAACCAATACTTGCGCACCGTCCTCCTCGTCGGCAAACCAAGCTGCCGCCCGGTCTCGCGCCACTATCGTCAAAGCCTCATGGAAAACCGCTGCTCCAATCCCACCGAGAACCCGCAACGCTT
>CAIYXP010000102.1 GCA_903930145.1 uncultured Methylococcaceae bacterium | reverse complement strand
AGGCGCACACACCGGGAACCTTGACCCCACTCGGTGCTTTCCGTGCGCCGTAGCCCACCAAACAGGCGGCGGATTGGCAATGGTGGGCTACGGTGCGCTCCAGGCTTAGCGATAAACGGAAAGTTTTTTGTAATGCGCACCTAGCCCACCCTACGATTTTGCCAAAATGAGAATTGCTGCAAACGATCCGACCAACCACCGTTTTGATTATCAAGGCCGAACCCTTTAGTATATGAGGCTTAAACCAGAAATTTTGATATTTAACAGGGGATGTAAAACTATGAGCGATGAAGTCAATAGTCGCGAAATGCAAAACCAATTGCCCGACCCTTTGCAAAGTGGCGGCGTGGGAACCTGGGCGCCACCAGCGGCGGCGCTGTCGCTCGCATCAGCCATCGTGGGTTTGCTCGTCTTTGGGTTTTTGCAGCGCAACGCGGATTTGAGGGGATTGTTTAAAATAGCCTTGGTTGACAATCCCAGCCTCAACCGATTCATTGTTGTTGTGCTTGCCTTCTACGCGGTCGGCTTGGCGAGTGCCATTATGCTGCGTTGCAGGCATCGTCCCGGTCCGGTTTTGCCTCGCATTTGGGCGCTTATGTTGACAGGACTGACCCTAGTCTTTGCAATGACCCAACTCTTCAACCCCTCGCCGGATTGGGTTCCGTTGGTTGACGCTGCGAGCGTGGCCGGTTTTGCCGCCACCCTGACGCTTTCGCCTAGGCTGTTGCGCCTGCATCCCGACACCGATTGGGTGCAGCGAATCGCTCCGTTCAGCTTAGTTTGGGTGTTGCTGTTGATTTTGCCTAGCCTTTACTTCATGGGAGGGGATGTCATCGAAGTTTGGAGGCACGGATTGGAGGGTGCGATCAACGAATTGCGGACGCAAACCGAAGACTTGGGACGTTGCAGCGAGGCGGCCGGCGGATGCTCCAAGCAGGAATATTCCGCTGCTTTTGACGGACTCGCCAGTGCGGTCAACAATCTTTCTTTCCGCGACATTCCTACCCGTTTCCACCAGGATGAGGGGATGGTCAAACGTCATGCCGAACTCGTTGAAGCAGAAAAGACGTTGCTGGACGGTCTGGTGGCTGAATTACCCCGTCGATTGGATCGGCAGCTTGCCGCAGACAACGAAGGCAAGCCTGACCCGGCCTCGTCCACCGGGACCCTTGATGATTTCAAAGCATTATGGGCTGTCGCACTGAAGCTAGGCAAACCCGAAAAGGCCAAACAGGCTTATGCCGCATTGCTGGACACGCTCATCAACAGTCCGCGCATTCCATTGCAAGAAGCCCCCGTCATTTACACGTCGTTTGTCAATGACGGTCCTTGGGACAAAAATCTGTCGTTTGATGCCAACAGTCGGCAAGTGGTTGAGCGCTACCAGCGCAGGAAGTCTTTGTTCGATGAATTGGAAAGCATCATTGAGGACAATGACAGCCCAGCCTTGCAAACGCTTAAAACCGAATTCCGTAAAAAATACCATGACGGCTGGGACAAGCAAATGCTGGCGATGAAAGACAGTTGGGCGGAACACTGGCTGCTGCCTTATTTTGACGACCATCCTGCAAAAGACGAAACCAGTTTTCCTTGGCTTCCCTTGTCCAAAGTATTGCATATGCCGGTGATTGGAAACATTGGGGCAGCCGACATAGACGAATTGCTCGACCTGTCCAAGCAAGATGCGGAAAAGCGAGTGGACACGCATCGCGCCTCCAATTGTGAAAAGAAGAAACGCGATGAAAAAATATTCAGTCTGCATTGCCGAACCTATGTCGCCACGGCGAAAGACAAGCTTGCATTGCGCGTCGAGTTGCGTTTGATTTACGACTCGCGCAACAGTTCGGACAAACCGGATCGTGTTTTCTTTTTCCTTCCCGTTCCACCAGGGACAAACCTGGAAAGTTTCGCATTTGAACTGGAAAATGCCCTTCCCGAAGCCCGCCAAGCTTTACAGCAACTGTTGAAGGTGATCGATTTGCAGAAAAGTTTACAGCAGGGCGATCAACTGCAAACCCCGCCCCAATGCCCTCCCAAATCCGGCAATTTCGCTTGCGCAGAGTCTTGGGAATATGTCAAAGGTTCGGGGCAGGAGTACATCAAGCTAGTGTTTTACCACCATTAAGTGATGCCTATGAATAATAAAGACAACAGAAACCCCTTAAAGGCTCCACAGGATGAAGCACTGCCTGTCATTGCAGAATTTGATGAGGAGTCGGATCAGGACTCGCCAGTGACTGCCCAACGCTTGGGCTACTCGGCCAATCAAGCGCCGGAACTGGCTGAAATGGATGACGACGCTGACAGTCAGCCTGAAGAGGAGCCACTATTTCCACCAGAATCGGAAAGAAAGACCGTTTCGCTGTCAAAGTCGAAGTTTGACATTTTTTCCAAGGAGCAGACTCAAGAGCCCAACACTCAAGAATTCGATATTGAGTCCATTCTTTCCAATCTTGGCGAGGAGGCGGCACCAAAACATCCACCAGTGGAAACCTCATTAACATCAGAACCCTCGGCATCCACTCATCATGACCCGATCTCGACCGCTTATCTCTCACCCGAACCCGTGTATGAATCCGGTCAGAGTGACGACCCGTCATTTGAACGCAAGGCTGGCGAACCCAAACTAGGGATCATCGGCGGCAAGGGGGTGGGTAAAAGCTACTTGTTCCAAGCCATGGTGGCACGTAGCTTTAACACCGACAAGGCGGGTTCCTTATCCTATTATTTGGCCCCGCAGGGTACCCGTTTACACACCGCCGTCAACCGGAATGATCCGGCAAGGTTGCTTAATCTGCTGCGTTTTGTCGAGCATTACAATGGATGGAAACGGATTGCGCAGACCTTGGCTGACACCCAACGCTGGTATCGCTTGAGCTTGCCCTATCGCACCGGGATTTTAGGGCTAGGCCATGCGACTTTGGATGTCGAGTTTTTCGAAGCCTCCGGGGAAGGTTTGCTGGAATTGGAATACATGGGCAAGGAAGAGTTAGAGTTATGGAAAGACGCCTATCTGGATGCCACCGTCATGGTGTTTTGCCTGCCTTTATGGGCTGCCTTCCCCCGGTCTGACTTGTCGGTCGAGGATTGGGAAACTCGCGAAAAAATCATCAAAGGCTTTCATCAGGTACTGCATAACTATGACAAATTGCGGGAAAAGAATAAGTGCGATAATCCGGTTCGCGCTATTTTAGCCCTGACCATGGCCGACGATACCCGTACCAAATTGTCGGCTCTGCGTGACCGCTGGATCACCCCCTACCTAGATGCCCCCGACACTTATCTAAGCGAACTCGCCAAAGGCCATGGGGTGGCCCGTTACATGGCGAATGCGCGAAAGATTTCCGACTATATACGGCTTGAGTTTACAAAAATTAGCGACACCCGCGTCAGCGGGATTCCCAACTTGCTAAACTTCAAAGGCGGACAACCTTGGTTTATTCCTTTGAGCGCCATTGAAGGAAAAACCTTGGACACCATCGAAAGGGATCATTCTGAGCATCATTTTCAGGGGCGCTTTGATCCGCCCGTTCCGGTTCACGTGGAACTGCCGTTGCTGGTGGCGCTCTGTGAGCGGGAAAATGCATTGATGTAGGAACCGACTATGGAATCTCAAGCGCAGCAGCCACTTTCCGCCTATCGCGGCCAAGCCCAATCTGGGCGTGGCGAGGGACCGTCCATGCCCGTTGCTCACGGCGAGCAATATTTGCAGGGGACGGATGACACACTATTCGAAGATGAGGAACTGCTCCGAGTCATTCGCCCATGGATGACGCTGGATTCTGCCCCGGCCGACCACCAAAGCCTACAAGACCAGTTGGAAGCTTGGTCTTGCTTCAGTCAAGGGGGCAAATTGTTCGTCGTGAGACTGGCATCGGCGGGTATTTATGACCGTCGTGCCGCTTATTTCAGCCATGCCCGTGCCTTTTTGGTGGACGATCCGTGCAACCCATCCGACCCCGGTGTTTATCTAGGCTGCTCGGCTGTGTTCGACCCCACGCAAGACCAGTTAGGTGAATCGAACGCGACACTGTTCAGACTTTCACCCTCGGATATGCCAGCCCACTGGTTGACACAATTGCGAACCCAGGCTTCGGCGGCAACGTCCTTTCTTGCCCATCTGCTGCAAGCGATGGAGCAACCCAAGCATCCACTGCTAATAGCCGCACCTTTGGAGGAATTCAAAACGGGTTCGGCCTTGTACACCTTGATCTCCGTCGCCCGTGCCGCTTTGCCGGCCAACCTGAAAGAACACTGCAAGATACGCTTGTACACCCGCCAACCCGGACGCTTTATCCGCAATTTGGCTGCCAATTTGGTGGCACTCCCGGATGACAACATAGCCGAAGCCTTGTCGGCGCAGGCCCATGCCACCTTGCTGGACCACCAAGGCAAGGTGCTGAAAACCAGCCGCCCCTTGGACCCCGCAGTGGAAGCCTATGCCAAAGTGGCGGTGGCGGGAGCCCTCAATCAACCCCAAGGCTTGCTGCCGTTTAGCGCGTTTGTCGGTCAGCAGCGAAAGCGAGACTTACGGGCAGATGACGTGGACCTGCTGCAACTGGACTATATCTTGGCAATGGCGCTGGCGGGTGATGCAGCCGACCGTGAGGAAGTGTTCCGGGACTATATGCGAACCAAAACGCCCATTCTGCCTTGGGAGAAATTGCTGGACGATGGCGATTGGATGCAGTTTCCGGTAAATGTCTTGAGTGAACTTGTGCTGGCCCATCCCGACTTGTTGAGGAGTGATGGCGAGCGGAAATTGCAGTCGATAGTCACCCAAGTAATGGAGCGTTTGCATCTGACTTTAGACAATAGCCTGTCCGGCTGGTGGCAACAGATCGGGCAAGGCATGGCGGACGGTTCTCACCCGTTCCAACGCCTGATGCAGTTGCTGGCGGAGCATCCCAACCTGTTCCACGACCGTGCCAACGTAGCCGAACAAACCCGAAAGGTTCCTTTATCAAGTCTTAACGTAGCGACACCTGCACATGGATGGTTACAAATTGAAAAGGATGCAGGCGTGTTGCAGCATCGTGTCGCCGAGAGTGAAACATTGGCGGAACTGGCGAAAAAGGCAGAAAACTATCAGGTCTTGGCCGAGGCCACTATTTCCGACCAACTCAATGCCGCTTGGGTCGGCTTATTCCTTGACAGCGCAACGCAAAATGACGTGTCCATCTTGCAAAAAATGGCGATGGACTGGCTGAGTGACCCGCAAGGTTTTCGACGTTGGGGCAAACTTCCCTTGCGCATCGTGGACGGTTTGCGCCAGTTTCGCGCCGACATTCCCGAAGAATTGGCTAATTTTATTCGGCATCTGGGTGAGTCCTTGGATGTCGTCAATGACTGGGAATTATACATACGGCTTGCCGATCTGCTTCCGCCTCCCGATTCCAATAGTGACCCATCGAATGGCAATCCGTTGATGCAAAGAATGCTGGATGATCGTTGGCGTATCGGCAATGATGAAGCCCGAAAACGCATAATAGAAGTCGCATTCGATGACGGTTGGCGTTGCCTGAATCCCAAATGGTTGTTGGTTTTATATAAGGAAGAGTCTGACAAACAGAAACAGCAATGGGATGAGCTTCTTGCCGAACCATTTTTGAATTCCGAAAAGACGGCGACATTGTTAGACACAATAAGATTGCTCAGATATTTAAGACTCGCTGGCTCAAAACTAAATGCCGAGCGAGTACAGGGTGTGTATGCAAGATTAACGAAAGAGTGGCGACAGGATATTGAGAACACCACCAAAGCATTGGTCAATGCGGGTGCTTGGTTGGGATGGCGGCGTGAAGCTGAATCCAATCTGACGGAGGAAGACCCTCGCAAAGCGGCAATGGCTTGGTTAGCTTGCCCTTCATGGAAGGAAGCCCATAACCCTGAGCCAACGCTGGAATCTTGGAAGCAGGTGATGGATGACTTGTCGGCATCGGGTGGCCTGTCTGGGGAAGCCATGCGTAACCTGCGCTGTGGTTCAGAGCATCAAGCCGGGGTGCCATGGCCTAGGATTGAATTCTTCGAAGAAGAGCAATGGGCTGACCTTGCCGAGTTGTGCGTCGATTTGGATGCCTTAGTCGAGTTGGTGGAAATTGCTGACTCTATTCCTGATAAAACAGAAATACGGGAAAATAGTCTGAAAGCATACAAAAAAACTCACCCAAATGAAATGCCATCTTCATTTACGGGCGAGACGCTTCTCTGGATAACTGAAACTCAGATTAAGGAATTGAAGCCAATGGATTTGCCCTCTTCCAAGTATTTGCTCGAACATAGTGGACCTTATCATACGGCCAAGGCTGAACATGCCCGGATTGAATCAGTTTTAGCTGAATTTGGAAAAAATCCCGAACAAGCATTGATTGCAATGGAAGAAACTAAGAATATTTGCTGGAATAATGCCATGCTTGTTGATAAATGTGCCAACTGGTTGGGTGGAGATCAGGTCAACAAAAGCTTACTTGATCAGTTTGATAAGTATATCTCGTCAAAATCCAGAATTATGCTGCCACGGCCACCAACACCTATAAGAAGAGCAGCCGCTAATAGGCTACTAGAAAAGGGGTACATCTTTATTGCCAATTATTTAGATAAAGATGTCAGCCAAAGTCTTTCAGTTAATAGTTGGTACGCAAAGAATATAATAACAGCACTAGAAAAGTTAGATGTTTATAATCAAGCATGGAATGTTATTGCTTCAAATGATTTTCAAGAATCTAAACATCCTTTTCTTGAGGTTGTCGAATACAATAAGAAGGACAAAACTAAACACTTGATAAACGATGATAGCATTAAAATATTAGAACAATCGATAAAAAATCACCTAGACCTTCTTAGACATATTAACAGCCAATACCCTACTAACCATCGTCTGCCGATTTTTGAATTATATGCTAGCCTATCACCAGAAGATAGGCTTGCTATTGTTATTTCACAGTTTGTGAAGCATGTTTATGTTATAGAAGACTATGCATTCAAATATAAAAAGAAGCTGGTTAAATTTCAGGAGCAAGACGTTTGGTGGGTGGCTTTGCTAGAAAGCATAGACAAACGTCGCCGTGAATACCCAAGCAATAGCTTAGAACGTTCCATTAAAGCGATATGTGAAACAACTAACAATATTTTAAACGATAATAAAGAAACTAAAGCTAATGCAATAGGTGACATCTTAAAAATAAACAAAGCGCTTAATGCCGCCTTAAATCATAAAGGCTATACTCAATATTCTGAACAATTAATTTTAAAATAGAGTGCAGAACCATGAACGATCTATTGACATTCTTCCGCAACCGTCAGTCGGATGGTGGAAAAGAACAGCGGATTAGAATTGAACTCAAAGATAGTCTTCATTTTCTGCTATTTTATACTAAGCAACTGTTAGATGATGGTTTTTATCAAGAGAAGCTTAGTACCGGCAACCCGGCAATATACACAGCCTTTAAAGCCAATCTGCGTGAGTCTATGCGTCAAAGCGGCGGTGGCTTACTGGTTGAAGAAAATCGATCTAATGGCCGTCTAATCGTCGAAATATCCAAAGTCGGAGAAGAAAATGTGGGTGGGTTTGAACCGCCACAAATTATTTTTTGCATTGAGTATGGTGGTGAATTGGTTCCATATCCGTTTACGGACAGTTCCTTACGCTTACCGTTGGCAAAGGATGCTCATCTCATCATACCCGTCGATGCCGAGGCGGAAGCCCATTTTCGCTCTTTTCGCGAAAATTATTCTTCTTGGTTTCCTGCTGACTTCGAAACTAATATGTTGCATATCTTAAGAAGACCAAGCTTAGATTTGAGAATTGAACGCTTGGAACGAATTATTAGTGAAAGAGCTGGCTTGACAGAAAATGGCACTGCCGCATTTAATGGTGACATGCAGTCTCCGTTCACGCTAACGTCATGGATAAGTTTAGGTTTTGTGATTGCGCTATTGGTATTAAGTTATGCCTACCCCCATCTTTGGTCCTCTCTAACCGCTACCATAGCAGCCCACTCACATTCTGAAATGCAACAAGAAAGCCATGGTAACAAGCCATCTGGTCAATCATCTTTTACCGAGCAAGCTGCTGACGCAAAGGTTTCAGCACCTAGTATAAGCTCAAGTAGCGTTGAAACAGCGACTACCAAAATCTTGAATGAAAATAGCGATCAAAGTAAAACGATGGCAAAATCCGGCCCTGATTTACAGAATGCCATTATTGCTCTAATCACGAAACTAAAATCCAAATCTGAAACTGACAGTAGATTGCAAGCCATTTTAGATCGATATTTTATTCAAGTTGATTTATCGGAACCTAATGCGGACAATATCACCAACCTTCTGAATAGCAAATCATTCTTATGGGGTATTATCAAGCTTCAAGCCTTGTTTACCAATGCCGAAGCAAAAAATCATTTAAGTATGGATTCATGGAACAAGATAGCCAATAAATTCGATGAACTTTATAGCAGCAAGGACATCTCATTAACCTCGTATGACAATGTTACCTGTTGGCCGCAATCTCCTACAAATATAAATTTTCAAGATGATGAGCTAAAGAAAAATTTTGAACAGGTATTCAATGCAAAAATTTGCGTTCAAACAGCACCTGAAAAAGCCCTTGAGCAAATCAAACAATTAACCGCTAGGCTGGACAAAATCAAACAAAAATAGAAAAGACAATGAGTAATAAGCTTAGCTAATCATGACGCATCATGCCCACCTTTGACCTAATCGCCTTTCCTGCCAACGCATCAGACTTGCATGCCCATCCACTGCCCTTGAACGGTGCGGGGACTGGCTGTCGGGTGGAATTGCGCAATTTGCCGGGGGCGACGCATTTGCATGTGTTGGTGCAAACGGGTGACACCGTGTTGTTTCGCGGCGAGATACCTGCCGATGGAGGGGAAACACTGTCGCTGGAAATTCGACAAGACGAAGCAGACAAGTTGCTTGTCGAATGTCCCGGTCGCCCCTTGGCTTTATTGCCGAACAATCCTGCCTTGCCGCCTCCTTTGCACACAATAGTCCCGGCGGGACATCAGGGGAACTTGGATATGGTTATCGTCATTGATGCGACGGTGCGGGTGTTTGAGCCGGGGAAAAAATCTTGGTCGCTGCTGGCAGACCAGGACCGCTGGGCCGTCCATGTGGCGAAGTTGCGCAGTTTCATGGATGCGTTAATGGGGCATTTCCAAGAATGCCGCTGTGCCGTCTTGGCCTTTGGCGACCAACCGATTCCGAATGTCACCGCAGCCGATTTGCAACCTGCCTACCGGCTATTTCCAACGGACATCCATCCGGGTTTATTGCGAGTGTCCAGCCCGGAACAAATCGAGCGACAATTGCTATTGAATAAACCCAGCAGCGGGGGGGATTTTGTCGATGCCTTGGCCGACGCGCTGGCAGCCTGTCAGTCTTTTCATTGGCGACCCACTGCGCGCAAGCTGCTGCTGCTCAGTGGCGACTCGCCCGGACATTCCATTGTGCGGCCCGTGCCAAAGGGAGGGGATGCCTGTGTTCGCCAACAAGATGTCGAAACCGAAGCGTCGAGTCTGTACCGTCTCGGCGTTGAGATACTCACTATCTACCATGAACCGGATCATCAATTTTTAAACGACCTCATCGGCCCGCCCCGCGAATTCCAACAGTATGCCCAAGACCAATATTTACGGCTGGCTTCCCTGCCCGAATTTGCGTTTGTCGCCTCGCATTTTGACGGAAAGCGGGAAGCCGAACAGGCATGTAGCCTGTCCGGCCTAATCGGGCATGGCGGGAGTTATGGCGAGTGGTTGACTAGCGACTGTTTGCCGCTAGGGTAAGTGTTGCACATCCGCCCGACTTGTTGCCGAGTGTTTTAGCCTAAGGGTGCTGGCTTAGCCCAGTAAGGGTAATGTCAAATTTGTCATCGTCTGGCACTGCCCTATTATAGTTGCCATTCCAGTCAATCCGTTTAATCTCTACAGGATTGGTGGCTGCCTCATTTTTATCCCAATCAGGTAGCGGTATCTTTAGGGCATTGGGCAGTTTGACAAACAACACGGTTGCCAAACGGTAGAACCATGTTTGGGAATTATGCATATTGGCTGCTGCATTGATGGATGTCGGAACGGGCGAAACCTCGGGTTCTTTGACCAATTTGAGGTCCAAGCATAATCCACGATCACTCGCCTTTGTCGCCATCCAGTTTAAAGGAATATCTGACAGAGCGGTTTCCGGGTAACCGCCGCCCACGTCAGAATGCACGCCGGGAAACCAGACTTGTTCATAATTATCTCGAATAGCCGGATCAATGGCTTCCTGATCCCAAAGCGTTGGGCGAAACGGCCAGCGCTTTTCGTCCATGGCAACTGCATGATAGGCACTCTCAATGCTCGAAGACAAATTGGTATCATGGAAAGTGCATTTGAATAACTTGTCAATAATCCATCGTATGACTATTCCATAGGGCGCTCCCAAGGCACCTACCGTATCCCACACGCCCAAAAAATGGATTTTCTTGCTTGGCTCGCCATTCCCATCCAGATATCCGTTGGCTTTCTGAAAATCGATGGAATTCTGAGCGCCCGGATGCCATTCCTTGGATTTATCACGATAATGATCGAAGGCTTCATTCGTCTTATAAAAAAGAGGCTTTCGTATAATCCCCATATTATGGATAAAACCGGCGATACTACGGGCAGTATAAGCACCCCGACTGAAGCCGAATAAGTATATATGGTCGCCGGGTTGATAATTGCTGCAAATAAACTGATACCCTTCCTTGATGTTGTCGGAAATACCGTAGCCAAATCCGCCGCCCTTGATGCGTTCCATCCGACGGGTTCCAACACCTCTGAGGTAATGCACGAGTTGTGGATTCCCGTTGATATCGAAAGGACAGACGGCTTCAAACAGTTTGGCGACATTGGTGGGGCAAGGTTTATTATCTTGAGTCTTCTGATCTGGCTGATTCCAAGTTCCGTCACAAAAGACAACGATGTTTTTTGGGGTACTCGTTTGTGGGCAAGCGATATTCTCGGACATGATGACTCTCCCGTATAATTGTTTATTTGAGCAGACACAAGCCTTTCTGGTGCTTGGTCAGATAATTATACTTGATTTTGAGACTTGGGAGATTTTACCTTGGATGCGCAAGATACCCGTTCGATTGAATCATGATTGACTCAAACAAAGCACGGTTGTAATGGATCTATTGAGGTTTGTCTCGACTTTCTTCGGGTGAGGAGCGGTGAAGCGGTGGTCTAAGCCACCGCCCACCGCATCCTAATCCATCAAACCCGCAACAGCGCCTTGCCCATCCGGGCGGAAAGCTGGTCAGCAGTGAATTGTGGTTCATTCGGAGGATATAACTCATCCTCGTCAATTTCAAAACCTTGTTCTTTGGCTAAGGTAAGGAGTTCCTTGATTCTCTCACAGGCCAAGAGCTTTTCCTTGACCTCAGGATCGGTTTTGGCCTTTTCTGAGAAGGCTTTGATGACTTTAATGCTCATGTTAATTTGTCCAAAACTATTGCGACCCCGGCTCGGTATCCGGCATCAAGGGCCGCATCTTAAGATTAATGTGGAAGCAGGAATCAATCAGCCAGCAACTCAGGCTTGACGATTTCCAACCATTCGTCGATACGTTCTTCGGTCTGATCCTTTTGATTGTCGTTGTCGAGCACCAAGCCGACAAAATCACCCTCGACTACGGCTTTCGACGCTTCAAAGCTATAGCCATCGGTAGGCCAAGAACCGATGACGGTTGCGCCGCATTCAATCACTTGGTCATAGATGAAAATCAAAGCATCGACAAATTCATGTCCATATCCTTCTTGGTCGCCCAAGCCGAACAACGCGACAAGCTTTCCAGATAAGTCCACGCCCTTCAATTTCGGCAGAAACTCCTCCCAACTTTCGGCACCTGCCCCAGATGTTAAGCCGGGAAGCTCACCTTCACCCAAGGTTGGCGTACCGAGTATTAATGCATCGTACTTAAGCAGGTCGTCCACGGTGGCTTTATTGACGTTGACAGGTGCATCAGCATCATCGCCCAGTTTTTTGTGGATGGATTTTGCAACCCGGCGAGTATTGCCGGTGTCGGAACCAAAAAAGATGCCAATTTTGCCCATATCATTATCCTCTTCAACAATTAAACTTAACTTTAGGTTTTCTTCAAATCACCCGCATTGACGCGGCTCGATATTAAAATGCGCTTGCAATAATTCAACCAACTGGTTTAAGCCAAGGTTTTCCATCATTTGCGTCGTAGCGCCAAGGTTCTGTGCCTCTGGATATTCCAAATGCAAGCCGTATCTACCCATTTCCTGCCCATAGGTGAAAATATAGGCAAGAAGAAATTCCTCGCCCGGTAGGTATAGGCCAACAGCACTTTCGTCTTTTTCCCAGCGCGCACTCAGGACAAAGACATCGGAACCAAAACGTTCACTCAAAACATGCAATAACCGCCTTATCGCATTGTCTTTATTAATCGCCCAAACATTCATCGCAGTCTACGCCTCAAAGCCATTAACTTAACGATTTTTCCGTTCGCCCTGAGCCTGTCGAAGGGTGGACGGAAAAATCCAAAACATTGACGTTTATGTCGTTCATGGTTCGCCCTTCGACAATCTCAGGAGGGCTCACCACGAACGGTTTAAGTTAATGGCTTTGAGTCTACGCCTAGGTTTTGCAGTAATGGGTGAGTTTTGTTTATGCCTCTCGGTTTAGTCCATACACAAATTAGGCCAATAATGCGTGTTTGCCTTCCTATGTAAATTTTCCCGATAAATCATGGCTTAAACTGTCCCACATGCTAATCAATATTGTGGTGGATGCTCCTCAATCACTGTCTTTGTCGCAAAGCTTACAATTCACACAAAATGAAGTTAGGCTGGCTGAACAGCCGTTTGTGCAGACTGCGCCAATCGCCAAGGGGCAGGGGTGCGAACAGCCTCCCACACCGGGCTTTCAATGGTCAGGGCCAATTGGCGAACCAGTTCCAACATGCCATCGTAGCCGGCATAACCAAATTCCCGTTCTTGATTGATGTCCAAGAACGCCAGCCTAGCTTTAAGCGCGGTGTAGAGATTGCGACCACCGGCAATCAGAATGTCGCAGCGGTAATCCTTGACCACTTGCAGCAATTTTCTTGGGCTGACATCGTCCAACATCAAGGCTTCTTCGCCCATTAGTTCGCGGATGCGAGCCTTATCCTCTTCGGTCGATTTCTTGGTGCTGGTGGCAACCACCACCATGCCTAAGTCTTGCAAAGCCGACACGACGGACCAACTCTTTACGCCGCCGGTGTTGAGCAGCACCCGTTTGCCGTTGAGCCGTTGCTTCCAAGGTTCCAGCGCGGCAAGGATGCGGGACTCTTCGCGGGCAATCAATGCCTCGGTGCGGGCGGTCAAATCGGGGTCGCCAATCAGCCTGGCGAAATCGCGCAAGGCTTGGCTGGTGTCGCTAATGCCATAAAAACTGCCCTCGAACCACGGCGTGCCGAATTGCTTTTCCAGCTTGCGGGCCACATTGAGCATGGCTTTGGAACACACCATCATATTGACCTTGGCCTTATGCATGGTTTGCACTTCGCGGAAGCGGGCATCACCGGACAAGGTGCAGAGTACCCGCAAACCCAACTCATCCAATAACGGCAACACATGCCAGAATTCGCCGGCGATGTTGTATTCGCCAATCAAGTTCACGTCATGCACCGTAATGCCCGGTCTTTGCACCGAAGCAGGTAGTGGGTCAGGATCGCGGGTTCCGACGACATACTTCACCATCGCGTCGCCAGCAATGCGGTTGCCCATGTTCTTGGTTCCATAGAAACCCGCCGAATCGACGGGAACCACGGGCACACCGAAGCGTTCACTGGCGGCTTTGCAAACCGCTTCAATGTCGTCGCCAATCAAGGCCGGAACGCAGGTGTTGTAAATGAAAACGGCAGGTGGGGCATAAGTTTCCACCGCTTGTTTAATGGAATGAAACAAACGTTTTTCCGACCGGCCCATGACAATATCTTGCTCGGTTAGGTCGGTGGTCATGCCCATTCGATACAGGGTCGGCCCGGAAGAGCGGGTTCCCCGGTTGTCCCAAGAACTGCCGGCACAGGCAATCGGCCCGTGGACAATATGCGCCACATCGACGATGGGCAATAAGGCAATCTGCGCCCCGTCGAAAGCACAACCCCCGGCACTGGCGCCGGGACTGGGCTTGGAACAGCCTGATTTGGATTTCTTGTTGTGTTCACAAGCCGGTTCATCCAAAATCTCGGCAATTTGTTTGTTTGATTTCATACCTGTTCCTGCCATTGGTTGGACTTTGGAAGAAACCAAGCAAACTATGGGCCAGAGTTTATCTGGTTGATATTAAAGGCAGAGGGCGGATTGGATTTGTAGGGAATAGTACAATGCTTTTTAAAAATACATGCAAGTAACGCGGCGAGCGAAGATTGCAACAAGATGAAGTTAACGTTCAGTGTCAAGTGTACATATTGTTGCATTTGTGTAGCCAAGGTCAAAACTCATGAGAGCATTAGTTTTGTACTTTGCCCTTAAGAAATCCAATATCAGGTGCTCTTCCCCTCGATGCATGTCAGAATCAAGAATAAAAGCTGTGCCGTCGGCTTCTAGTAGAAAAGGATCTTCAACTGCTGTTCCAAATGGAGTGAGAACGGAGGACTGTCGTAGAGCAGGGTACTTTGGAGATAATGGGTTCAAACACAGTTTTGCACTGATTGAGTTTCCATTAATATAAGCTGAGACTGCGCCATCAATTACATTTGCTCGTCGACAAAAGTCGCTATTACGGAAGAAGTAGCAGCGCCTGTATCTAGTCGAGTGCATTTCAATAATGTTGGTAAGACCATATAGTGTAGCTCTAAATTGCTCGTGTTTGGCTTGCGCATTCACGCCTGTTCCCGTGAACCACATGAGACGAAAATCGTGCGTTGTATCTGACGAAGATTGAAGTTGACTAGCCGCTTTTGTAATTAGGCCGGATAATCTGTTATTTCGAACCAAAGGCAATGTTGTCGCGTAAATTCCACCTTGCTTCAATGTTTGATTACGCTCTGCAAGCTCCTTTAAATTATCTTCCTTCGTCTTTTCCTCAATCAGGACACGAATGCCATTGAAAGTTGCAATGAAGTCGGCTTCTTCTTTTTCAGACGTAGGAATGTCTTGCACTGTAATGCCCCAATGTTCGAGGAGAAGCCGTGCGTATGAGGGTAACACCGTATTGATCTCTAGTTTAAATTCGAACAGCTACCGAAAGCGGTTTGTTGAAAGATAAGAATGAATAGTCTAGACAGCATAGAGCAGGTGAGGTGCTGCTTAGTGGCAGCGCTTGCTTCAGTTTCCGCTTCAGGGTGAAACTCAAGCTTCATATCCGTCCTTTTCCAGCTCCAAAAGACGGTTTTTGACATCTTCCCAAGCCACGGTCTTCACTTCGCCGGAATCGAGTTCCCGCACACGGCGTTCAATTTCCTCGGACCAAGCCGCCTCCACGCCGGGGCTAGGTACTTGATTCAGGCTTGCCAAAAGTAAACCAGCTAAAGCCGCCCGGTCGCCTTCGTCCAAGCGGCAGGCTTCTGTAAATAATTGAACGACTGAGGTGAGCATTGTTGTTTTCTCCTGAGAGTTTGTTAGGGTTGCAATTAGAGAGCGTGGAAGATGATGGGTAGAACATCAGCGTAACCCATCACATCACTGGCGCACCCAAATAATGAATTTCAGCATTCATGCATCTACCCATCCGCACTTTCACACAAGAAAGCTATGAGAGCAAATATGGCTTAAGATCAGTTTTTAAGTCCCGATTATCTCTTAAAACAATGATTATTTGTTGTAAATCAACTACTAATTGAAGTGTTTCAATAAAACTAGGCTCAGCAAACCCGTTAATGATTTCCACTATTCCTAGGTTATTCCGTTTAACTAAATAATTACTTATTACACAACACGAGATAGTATTGCCATTATTATTCATCCATTCTTCGACTTTATTATTTGTAATTTGTGTATCAAATGCAACCAGCATTGTCGGAATGATAATAGGTTTTCCGTTTTGTTGTTGACCTCTCATAACAAGCTTGGATATGCTCTTATTTTGCATTTCAACTTGTTTAAGTGCTTGTGTAGTGAGGGTAGATTTTATTTCTATTGCTAGTAGTGCTGACTCCGAGGGTATTAGAGCGATGCCTTCTTTCATCGAAATGAAAGGAAGACTAGAATCCAGTGTAACAACTAAATCTATTTGTCGGCTGGTATTTCCCTGACTATCACAGATGATACCAGAAGTAACGGATACCCCAGTAGGAAATTGCTCCTTCAAGAAGTTAGTAATGTACGATTCTATCAGCGTCCCGATTGTACTGCGATGGGACATTTCTCTGGCAGCTTTAGATCTTTCCACTAGCATTCTAATATTAGAGAGAATAACTTGCTGAATTGGGTTCGTCATAACGTAAATTTTCCCGAGTATCGTAGTTAATTTTCTAATTACAAATTTACAGATTCACCATTGATTTGCTTAGCTTAGTACCTCTCGAACTGACCAATTCATCGAGCTGGTTTTTAATTTCATCTGCAATGCGGATGTTTAAAGTAGCCATAGCGATTTGCTCCATGTGTTTTACATTTTAAAACAGTGTAACACGCCACCCAAATCAAGTCAGTTTGGCTAAAAAACAACTACCATTACTAATGACTTTGAAAAACCTTTTACACCGAGAATTGACTACGCACTCATCACTGCCCGTTTATCGACCAAATACACCCAACCGCCTTCCTCCCTGACTTGTATAGCCGTCAGGCTTTTCCCTGCGCAAATCTCGCTCAGCGACTCGCCGGTGACCGGATCGTAGCAAATGGTATGCATGGAACACTGCAAAAAACGCCCTGATTCGTCAAAAATGTGCGCTTGCTCACAATCCAAGGGCTTGGGCATGTGTACGCAAAGATTCAAATAGGCGTAAACCAAGCCCTCGAAACGTATAAGGATGGCATCGCGCTTCTCGCCACGATAGTGAATTGAAAACGGAAATTTACCCAATTCAGGCACTTGCAAGCCTGAGCAAATGGGTTGTGGAATATTGTGTCTGATTGTCATGTTGTTAACCTCCATCATTCATCGCAGCAAACAACAGGCCAAACAATGGTGTTGTGATAGAATCAACAATCTCTTAACCCAACTAAATTGATGGTTTCGATGCATCTGCCTGAAAATCAGTGGTATCCAGTACTGGAAAGTGGCGAAGTCAGAAACAAGCCGCAAGCGGTCGAGCGGCTGGGGCTGAAACTGGTGTTTTGGCGGTCTGCCAACGGTGAGCCCCATGCCCATATTGATCGTTGCCCGCATCTGGGCGCTGCCTTGAGTGGCGGTCAGTCGATGGGGGGCCGTTTAGTTTGCCCGTTTCACGGTTTCGAGTTCGATGGAACCGGACAGTGCCAGCATATCCCAGCCAATGGCCGACTCGGCAAAATTCCTAAGGGAATGGCATTGACGGGGTTTACCGTGCGTGAGGAACACGGACTGATCTGGCTATGGCTAGGGCAACACCGGGAGGTTTTACCCAAAGTACCTTTTTTCCCGCCATTGGAAACGGGGTGGCGTTACGGCACGGTGAAAGTCGAATGGCCCGTGCATTACACTCGCGCCATCGAAAACCAATTGGATGTCGCCCATCTGGCGTTTGTCCATCGCACCACCATTGGTGCAGGGGGCCGCAGTTTTGTCGATGGGCCTTATGTGGAGTCCGACGCGGAAGGCATCAAGGTTTGGGTGAGCAATTCGGTGGACGAAGGCCGTCATTCCCGCAGCCAAACCGAATTGGCAGCGGCAGCCTTCGGCAAAGAACCGAGTTTAAGCTTTCTATTTCCAGGCGTTTGGTTGCTCAATATCAGCCCACGCATGAAAAACTTCATTGCATTCGTGCCGGTCAACGACCAAACGACTCTTTACTATTTGCGCGTCTATCACCGCATTCAAAATCCCTTGCTGGCAAAACCCTATGAGTGGCTCATTGGCTTGAGCAACCGATTCATTTTGAACCAAGACCGGCGGGTCGTGGTGACGCAAACCCCGCTGAAAAGCGCCGATGGCGAAGACCGGTTGATTGGGGCTGACCGCGCTATTAGCCAGTTTCGGCAAATCCATGCCCGTTTGTTGGAAGCGACACGGCCAGAGCAAATGCCGAATATCGATGAGAGGGCTTAAACCCTTACGGTAGCGTCAAAGCTTGCTTTGACAGGCGATGCAAGCTTGGCATTTCCAAATTCTCTTGTCAAAGCAAGCTTTGACGCTCCAAATAGTCGGCTATCCAAAATAGCATCAGTCATGAAATCATTGGTCACATTAATTGCGCATAATCGTTCTTATGTTAAATATGATGGGGTTCATTTAGATTTTAGGCTAACATTGTGCCGACGAAGTCACAGTAAGATGACAATCCGTTAGCCCAATCGTTTTACAATAATAATTGCCTAGACCCGTGAGTATGCCAGATTAACCTGAGACCCAAATCATGCCTAATCCTCTTCCTCCTATTCCAACTGGACATCTGATTCTTGGCAATTTCCGAGAATTCAACAGCAATGCTTACCAATCAATGCGGGAATGGCAGAAACTCCATGGCGATTTGATTCGCTTCCGCATGGGTCCGGTTACAATTTATGTGGTCAGCCATCCCGAACTGGTCGAGGACATATTGATTCAACGCCCCGAGCAATTCATCAAAATGTATCTGGTCGACCGGCCCAAAGGTTTGGCGTTGATTCTGGGGCAAGGCTTGATTACCAGCACGGGCGCATTGTGGAAGCGTCAGCGAAAATTGATTCAACCTTTGTTTGTAAAAAGCCGCGTCACCGAGTATGAAGGTGAAATCGTGGCTGCAGGGCGCAACCTAGTCAGCCATTGGCGGGGCTTCGCACCCTCCACGCCTGTCGACATCGGGGCTGAGATGATGCGCACCACGCTGGAAGTCATCACTAGAACCATGTTCAATATCAGTGTCTTAGATCAATTGGACTGGCTAGAACCAGCCTTGCAGACGGCCTTGGAATTTGCCGCTGACGACATGCGCAATCCATTGAGCCTGCCCAGATGGCTACCCACTCGAAAAAATCGGGAATTTCGAAGTGCGATGCAATCCATAGATCAATGGGTCTATGGACTCATCCGCGAGCGGCGTGACGCGGCCATACCCAAGGATGATTTACTGGATCGCTTGATCCGGGCAACCGATGAAGAAACCGGGTTGCCTATGGATGATAGGCAGATCCGCGACGAGGTGCTGACCATCTTCACCGCCGGGCATGAAACCACGGCTCTGACATTGATGTGGGCATGTTATATGCTGGCTTGCCATCCGGTTTCGGCAGACCGCCTCAAAACCGAGCTGGACACTGTGTTGGGAGACCGAGAACCCACCACGGATGATTTGCCCCGGCTAGCTTGGACTCGTGCTGTGCTGGATGAAACGCTGAGGCTTTATCCGCCAGCCGCCGTCATGGTTCGCGAAAATGTCAGCGAAACCTTGCTTGGCGGTTATCGGATACCCAAAGGCTCCATGTTAATCATCAATTTGGCCAATATCCATCGCCATCCCGAGTTTTGGGAAATGCCGGACAGCTTCCAACCGGAGCGGTTTTTACTGGAGCAATTCAAGCCTAAGCACCGTTTGGCATTCATGCCTTTCGGTGCGGGGCATAGGCTGTGCGTGGGCAATGCCTTCGCACTGACCGAGAGCATGTTGTTATTGGCGATGATTGCCAAGCACTACCGATTTGAAACCCTGCCCGGTGAGTCTGTCGAACCGGAGCTTGAAGTGACCTTGCGACCCAAAGGCGGCATGAGGCTGGCAGTCACTCGACGTTAATTCTGCTTCTTGCGACCATTGTCGCATTTCCGACAATCCTTCTGACGGCCTTTGTTGGGCTTGCTACAGCTTCAAAGTACATAAACTCTTAAAAGTCATAATGTTATAACTCGCACGACGACTGGCACGGCGAGTGCTTTATCTCTGTTGAAAATCCTTTTGGACGACTAAGCGGGAGAAAGTGCCAATGGCTTTGAAAATCATCGAATCCTGCGTCAATTGCTGGGCCTGCCTACCGCTGTGCCCTAGCGAGGCCATTTACGAGGCCAAGCCGCATTTTCTAATCGACCCTAAGAAATGCACCGAATGTGAGGGTGCGCACGCCGATCCCCAATGCGCCACCATTTGCCCCATTGAGGGGGCTATTCTCGACGCGTTGGGAGAACCCATCAACCCGCCGGGATCTTTGACCGGCATCCCGCCAGAGCGGATGGAACAAGCCATGGCGGAATTGAGAGCACATTAGTCATGGCCATTATTGAATTTTACGAAAAGCCCGGCTGCATCAGCAATGCCAGGCAGAAACAACTGTTACAGGATGCGGGTCACGAAGTCATCGAACACAATTTGATGGCTGAGCCTTGGGATACCGAAACCCTCAAGCGCTTTTTCGGGGATTCGCCGATCACCGAGTGGTTCAATCCCAGTGCCAAAGCAATGAAACTGGGCTTGATCTTCCCGGAATGCCTGACCGAAAGCCAAGCCTTGCGCTTGCTGGCAGCCGACCCGGCATTGATCCGCCGACCGTTGCTAAAAGTGGGCGAACGCCATGAAATGGGTTTCGACCCTGATCTCATCAAGGCGTGGATTGGGTTGGATGCGAAGGGCGCGACCCAGCAGGAATTGGAAACCTGCTGTAAGGAAGGCGTCAACTCACCAAGGCCAGGTGAAGCCGACCCAAAGAGCGAATCGCATCCATGAAATCAATCGATGTCGAAGCCGCAGTCGCTTCCAAACAGCCTGTGCCAATCTCACCAAGGGTGCATTGGATAGGCGCACTGGACCCAACCTTGCGCAACTTCGACATCATTTTGAAAACGGCCAATGGCACTAGCTACAACGCCTATGTCGTGCGCGGAAGTGCCGGTGTGGCGGTTGTGGACACCGTCAAAGAGCAGTTTGCTGGGGACTTTTTCGCACGATTGGAACAAGTGGCGGATTATAGCGAGATCAAGGCTATCGTCCTAAACCACTTGGAACCCGACCATACCGGGGCATTGCCGGAGTTGATGGAGCGCTGCCCCAACGCGAGATTGTATATCTCTTTCAAGGCACAAATGATGTTAAAGGCTTTGTTGAAGCGGGAAAGCATGGAATTCACCACCGTCAACACAGGCTACACCATCGACTTGGGCGACCGCACCTTGGAATTTCTGCATACGCCTTATTTGCATTGGCCGGACACCCAATGCACCTATCTCAGGGAAGAGAAATTGCTGTTTTCAGGCGATGTGTTCGGTTGCCATTTTTGCGACCCAAGGCTATTCAACGACAAGGTGGGCGATTTCCGCTTTTCCTTCGAGTATTACTATGCCCACATCATGCGGCCTTTCAAGGATTATGTGGTGCAAGCGCTGGAATTGGTCGAGCCATTGGAATTGCAGTGCATCGCCCCTGCCCACGGGCCGATCCTGCGCGACCGTCCGCAAGCCTATGTGAGGCGCTACCGGGAATTGTCCACCCCGCGCTTGAAAAGCGAAATTGCGGCCAACGAAAAGACCTTGTTGATTTTTTACATCAGTTCCTACGGCAACACCGCCCGCATGGCGGAGGCAATCTATGCCGCTGCCCAAAAAGTGGAAGGGGTGCGCGCTTCGCTCTACGACTTGGAAGGCGGGGAGACCGAAACCTTCGCCGATTTGCTGGAAGAGGCCGATGGCTTTGTGCTGGGGTCCCCCACCATCAACGGCGACGCGGTGAAACCGATCTGGGACTTGCTGTCTTCGTTAACCGTGATCGACATCAAGGGCAAGATCGGTGCGGCCTTCGGTTCCTATGGCTGGAGTGGCGAGGCGGTGCGCATGATTGAGGACCGGTTGCGCGGCTTGAAGCTGCGTGTCCCGGTGCAAGGGTTGAGGGTGAAACTCATCCCCACTCTTGAAGAAATAGAAGCGTGTCGACAGTTCGGCCAAGACTTGGCCGAAGAGCTGGTTGGCCGTCGGCCGGCCCGCACCATCGACATGTCCGATTTGATGAAAACGACTTACTAAACCTAGGAGAAAAAACATGGCAAAAGCCACTGTCACATTTGAAGACATTCACGTCACCGTCACCGTCCCTGCCGGCACTCGGGTCATCGAGATTTCCGAGAAGGTCGGCTCCGGTGTTACCTATGGTTGCCGCGAAGGCGACTGCGGAACCTGCATGATGAAAGTCACCGATGGGTGGAACAACCTCAGTGAACCGTCGGTGTTGGAAGACAAGATTTTACGCGACAACTTTGCCGGCAAACACAATCGCCTAGCCTGCCAAGCCCAAGTGTTGGGCGGCGAGGTTTCGGTGCGTCCGGCTTAAACCTGCCCCTTGAACCATCTCCGATTGAGAGAATTGTAGGGGCGGGTTCCACCCGTCCGTGCAGGCGAGGGTTCAAAACCAACCCATCAACTCCCCTCCCCCAGTGGTGAAAGAGGGTAAAAGTAATTTTGAGGAATTCATTATGGCACTAGTCACTTTTAGCAGTCCCGAATATAAGGACAAAACCGTTTACGCCGTGGCAGGCAGTCACACCCAAACCTTGTTAAAGCTGGCCTTGGAAAACAAAGTTCCGATCCAATTTGAATGCAAGGACGGGGAATGCGGCACGTGTTTGGTCAAAGTCAGCAGCGTGGACACCAAACCGAGAATGAGCGGTCATCTGACTGCCAAGGAAATCTCCGTACTCAGAAAATTGGGTAAAATCACTCAGAAGGAAATAGACGAAATCGCGGTCACTGACATGCCGGCCACTTGGCGTTTGGCTTGCCAGTTCATCGTCCGCGATGAAGATATTCTGGTTGAGTATTGATTCCAATTTTATTGCAGAGATGAAATGTCGGGGCGGCTTCAGCCACCCATTGGCGTATGAATTCGCCCCTACGATTTAATCATGAAATTATTTTTTGGAATGAAACCGCCATGAACGCCATCCCCAAGTTCGCCGCGCCAGACCGCGAGCAGTACCATCGGTACTTCAAACGCCATTTGGCAAAGTTGTCGCCTAATTCAGAATGGATCAGCCGAATGCTTGCCAGTTGGAGCGCCGGCTTGGGCGCATTGCCTGATGGCTTAGGCTTGGATCCAACAGAGTTTCATGGGTTGGTCAATGATTTTTTTCATACGCTCGTGATGCCAGCCAAAGCCCCATCGGGGAGGACAGTTGATTTTAGCCGCATGTTGGAAAAGGATGATCTGACCCGCTATTTGCTCGCCCGCGCCGCCTACCCGGAACGGCAGGAGACGGGCTGGATCACTTCAATCCTAGTGGCGGGTTGCCTAGGGGACGATCATCTTTGGCAAGACTTGGGGCTGTGGTCGCGGCAAGATTTAAGCGGCCTGATCGCCTACAACTTCCCGCAGATTGCCGCCGCCAACACCCATGATATGAAATGGAAAAAATTTCTGTATAAGCAATTGTGCGAAGCAGAGGGAATTTATGTTTGTCGGGCGCCTTCTTGCGCTGTTTGTGTTGATTATTCACGTTGTTTCGGATCTGAGGAATAAGCCATGTCAAACCCACATTTGTTGAATGGGCCTGAAATCACCGTATTACTGGCGGCCTTGGGGCTGATCTTGAATGCCCTCATCGGTTATTACATCAATGCCAAGAAACGTTCCAAACGCATCATGGCAAGGGATGTCGTGCGGAGCAGTCTAATGGCTAACGCGAAAGAGAGAGTTTAATGAGTAACATTGACGAAATTCTAACCGGTTTATATGAAAACCGCGTAGTCCCCTATCTAGGACCCGGTGTGCTGGCCGGTGTCACCCAATTGGAAACGGGCGCACCCATGCCCGCCGATAGCGACAGCCTGATTATCGCCATGAACGACGGTAGGCCCATGGCTCCGAAGCTAATGTACGAATTTCCTCGCGCCGCGATGAATCTTGAACTCAAACGAGGACGCAGCTTCGTTGAGCGATTCTTGGAAAAGACTTACGGGCAAACTCGCTGGACCCGTTCTGCGCTGCATGATTGGCTGGCAAGTTGGAAACCGCGCTATGTCATCGACATTAACCGCGACACTCAGTTGCAGGAAACCTATGCCGGTCAGCCACATACTTTGATTCGCGGAATCGCCCGCATTGCCGGGACTAATTACCGGTTTACCATCCATCATTATGACGGTAGCCAATATCGGGAAATCCTCCAAGAGGAAGTCGACCCCAACCTACCGATACTATTCAAGCCGATGGGTAGTCCCCTGCCCTCCCCTAAATTCATCGCTTCCGATGCCGATTATGTCGATTACATCAGTGAATTGATGGGCGGTTTTGCCATACCTTCCTTCTTGAAAGAATATCGTCAAGGCAAGCAATACCTATTGATTGGTTTGCCGCTAAACCGGGATTCCGAGCGCATGGTCATGTCCGATATTGTTTATAGTGCCGCCGAACCCAAGGGTTGGGTACTGAACAAATCCCCCACAAACAAGGAAAAGAAGTATTGTGCCAAGATCGGTTTGGAAATACTCGACATTGGCGTGGAAGACTTGCTGACGGCGGCGGGGTGGACAGGCGTTGTCGATGAAAAGGCAGTAGCT
The DNA here is from genome assembly GCA_903930145.1 of uncultured Methylococcaceae bacterium. Classification (GTDB taxonomy): domain Bacteria; phylum Pseudomonadota; class Gammaproteobacteria; order Methylococcales; family Methylococcaceae; genus Methylumidiphilus. Next base: position 12,515 of record CAIYXP010000102.1, on the reverse strand, counting down.
TAAGCCAAGCAAAACCCGGTTGAATAAAATTGCCTGTTGAGAACAAACAATGACAGAAGAGACCACTGAAACGAGGCGCTTTTTTTGACCTACAGCGGTGTCAATTTGCCGTTGACCCTGCTGAATGAATTGGAACCGGATCAGCTTAAAACCGTCATGTCGTTGACGTTGCCGCCCGACGCCGCCACAGCTTAGGGAATGCCGGCCTGGTTTTCGACCACCTTAGGGTTGCTATGATTTCGTTCATGGTCAGATTGGGATCGAATGCCGAACGTTGTGGTTAACTCCTCATTCTACTGATGCGATCAACCGCAACCACCAACATCTACAAATCCTTGGCGACGCCATGCGCTTGGATTTGAAATATGCCTTGGAATTCCGCGTCATCGCCTCCAACAAGGCAGGCGATAGCGTCGAAAGCAATAGCGTGGCGGTGATGGTTTAGGTTTGATCGTTTCCACGGACTCCGGCACTGCCATTGAGTTAAGGCAAAGCCAGTAGCCCGGATGTAGCGGCTTTGCGGCGTAATCCGGGGTATTCGTGGCTTGGAAATCCTTATTCCGCTTCGCTTCATACGGGCTACATTCCTTAACTTAATGGCAGTGTCACCGAGGCGTGGGTACGATCTAACAATCATATTTATAATATTATCTTGAATTCCATTTCCTATTGAGTTCTAGTAGTCTTTCATCAGATTGTAAGCTTGTATCAGCTTCTCCTATTCGCTGAAGGATTTTGTCAATTTCCCAAGTCCAATCGAAGGCTTTATCTGGCAGAATTGAATAGAAAACATCCAAAACTTTGCTAGGATATAGATCAATTATTTCTATCAAATCTTCAAAGTCTGGAAGTAAAAAGCGTTGTGTGTCAATTACCGAAAGCAAAGGCAATATAATTTCGACAAACTTAGGAAAGCATTGTTTATTTGAAAATAATATAACGCACAATCTAGATGATATTGCGGCACTTTTTATCCATTTTTGACGAGGCCAGACATCCCGAAGTAACTCTAATAGCATATCTTCATGTGCCTGATTTACATCTTCATTTTTTGTATTAGACCATTCTTCGAGTTGCTCCAAGATATTGGTTCTGAAATCTTCATTTGAATTTAACAGGACATCATGCATTTCATTATTTGAGATAAAACGTTCCTGAGTTTCTTCGATCCTGCTACTCCATAAAGCCAACACGATTCTAGCCAAAACATGGGAATGCTTTGATTTAAACTCACTTTTTGCTTCCGCAATTTCAAGTAAATGAGGCTTTAAACGCAAAGCTAGTTTTGGGCTAGGTTGCCTATTTAACCCCCATAAGTAACCAGACCAGAATGCATCTCGATCATCCAAATCATTATTATCTAAAATTTTCAAGAGATTTGACTCTGTCCAATTTGGATCAATGTAATATAGCCAATTCAAATTATGGCAAAATATCACAATAACATATCTGCGAAGATCAGCTTTCAATGACAAAAGTTCTTCCGCATAGGTAAGCCAATTTCTAGGAAACCCTGACTCTGGCTCTATACCTTCTAGCCTTGAATCATCAAATAGCACTTGGGCAATGTTACCTACAGGTGAATTTATAGCTTTATCTATCCAATCAATAGGTGTATTGCTACGAATAATAGATGTTTCAAAACTCAGTGGATTTAGTTGAAATAGGTTAATCAATTTGTAAATTAACCTTTCAAATGATTTAGGATATTGTGATGAAAGTTGTTCGCTTAGCTTCATCAACCAAGATGAGACAGGATGAATAATATTGACTAAAGCCTCGTCAGGGCAGCGAGCAATACGCTCTGCAATCAGTGCAGATAATTTTGGCTTATCATTCTTTCGTGAGTCCGAATAAAGAAAAACTTCCCAAGCCCACTGAGGATATTCATTTCTTCGTGTTGCATCAGTCAACGCCGATAATGCACGGAGTGGCCTATGAATTGATAAACCGGAGAAAGGCGATTTTTCGATAAGAAAATCTTTTGATCTTCCGCTCAATTCTAATGCTTTTGCTAGAATAGCACTGAGGGGTTCATCCAGTAATGAAGAATCATCAGTATCAGTTGTTACCCAGCCACCTCTTTGTTGCATTGACCGATCAGAATCCATTGCATCTTCAGGGTTCCATTCCGGTACAATCAATTTAAGATTTTCAGTTATAACTACTAAATCAAATGTGAAATTGCAGCCTTGCTTCGCCAACCATGTAATTCGATTTAAAGTTCCAGAAGCCTTATATTTTTTATAATCATTGTCATCCTCAAAATTCCATTGTTCTCTTCCATGAAGTAGCTTGTTCTCTATTGCTTTCTTGCGATCATCTTGCAATTCGTTCCAGCGTTTGGCTAAAACCAATAAAAGGTCTCTTTGATGGTGTCTATTCCAAAATGCAGCATTACTTAATTGCTCGATGATATTAGCAAAATCCTCGGTAGCGATTAATTCAGGAAAACCACTAGCCCAAATTCGCAAACGACAGAATACTGTTTCATCGTCTATTCGCCATGCAGCAAATTCTTGTATGGCTTTTTCTACATCCAATTTGAGTAATCGTTCAAAATGAGAGGCGAATGTGATGACACAACCTGATATACTTTGGTTGCGTTGAAAGTGGTCAACAGTTTTATCGTCATCCGCTACAATTGGGGTAGAGAAAATTAACCCATAACCACTGATTTCTGTTTCTAGCAACAAAGCATATTCTAGGTTATGACGAAGTACCCTAACCATCATTGCTAACCATTCATCGGGGATATTGATGTCTCTCGGTGAGCTAGGGTACTCGACATGCATCTTAAGTAAGTCGTTTAATTGAAATTCAGTAGTTTCATCAGGCGGTATAGGCCCACCCCAAACACTCACTCTTGCTTTCAAATAGGGTCGAGTGATTAATGCATATTTTCTGACTGTTGCGCTGTTCCAGCCTATTGAACTCATCATTACCTTTAAATCATGCCGATCAAAGCTCAGATCATGGATATTATGCTTCCATGATTCAAACAAATATTGCCATGACTGAAAAATCACTGGTGGAAAATGGATATTTGAATATTCTACATTATGTTTTATTTGCTCCTGAATGGATGGATTAAGGCTAGTTTGATGGCCTGCCCACCATACCGTAGTAGACTGGTGAGCAATCTTGCCGATCCAGATACCAAGCTGCCCTAGGCGAGGTGGGAGTTGAGATCTAACGTTCCCTATAGATAATCCACCCTCTTTTAGAAAATTTTCAAGGTCTAAGAGGTCTAATCGGTTTGCAATAAAGGCATTCCATGCTTTTGCAGGAACCTCGCGTTTGGTATGGTAATCATCTGGATGGATTTTAGCTGGAACACTATCTGAGTCGAGGCAGTATAGTTCAAACGGATCAACAAACTCACCTCGGTCGCCAAAACTTCCTAGATACCCCGGCTTGGCAAACCGTCTATTAGGATCAAATACAAAAAGCCATTCTGCCGGGGGTGGTGAATCACCGTCAGAAAACTTTCGGATACCTTCGTATGTTGAAATTACATGCGCAACTTGACCACGCTGATAAGCTTGAAGTTTCCTTGGCCCTTGTTTGGCAAGATCAATCACAGATTGATACCAATCGTTTGGCGATTTGGCTTTGATTGCCCAAGCTTCCAATGTTTCCCATAACGCCTGATGACCATTGTCTTCTGGATAGGAAATGGCTTGAACTCCTTTATGACTCCATCGAGCCGCCGCTTCGCTTGTTTCCCCAGCTTGAAAGGCATATACACCTTTCAATTGTCCTTCCTTTTTATTTAAGGCTTCAAGCAAGTATCTAACAGGAGGGTCATCTGCCGCATACCCAACGAATACGACGGTATAGAGGTCAATAATTTCTTTGAAAAATGTAGTCGCCCAAGCTTCTGACAGATAGGCACGTCCAAAGTCTGAGCTTGAAAGAATAAATCCATCCTGCTCTGAACCACTATAATCATTTCTTGCACAACCATGCAGATAGATGATCCCATTCATTTCATGATGACGTGATGGATTAGGGAGTCGAGAGGGTTGAAATGCATGAAGACTAGGGTCGCAATCGTTAAACAAACGATCAAAATTGGTGGTCACCAATCGGACCTTGCCTTGTTGCGTTGTGGCAAGATCGAGCAGTAGGCGATGTGCCGATAGGTTTGCGTCGGGTTTTGGTTGCAGAGCCTTAGCCACCGCCGATTCTATTAAAGAGACTTCAAAGTCTCTCTCTAACAATCCAAAAATATGATCTGCCGAAAGTAAACCATTTATGCCTATACGCTTGTCAATTACCCTGGCCTCATTGAGAAGCTTGCAAGCAGGACTATCTTCGGGAACACCAAGACTATTAATGACTTTATCAGCGAGACCGAAAAAATCAGGAAGCTCAGCACGTGCCCTTGATACCCCTGCACCACAAAAAAACACCACTCGGCCTTCATCGCGAGCAAACAGAAGTTCATCAGGTATATTCGGTCCATTCTCAAGAAATCGCATATTCGTGATAATTTAGTTTGTGCAGGCGGGATTGTGATTGTCCATCATTCGACTTGCTTAGTGGGGTAATTTGTTGATTCGTTGTCTATCGGCAAACGCCGGTAAATTTGCCTTTGCCGGTCGTGGTTCGTCTATGCTGCTTTTTTGCCTTCGGTCTGTGCATCTAGGATGGTCATCTCTACTAAGTCGCCATCCGCCGCATAAGCCATGTTGATATTCCAGCCATGGGACACCTCCCGGTCTATTGGCTTGTCGTTAAAGCGCATATACAAGATGTCGTCTTCGTGGTAATAGATGGTTTTCATGGCGGGTAATTTGAATAGGCCGTTGAAATCTTGTGCTATGCATAGGTTGGCAAACGCCCTAGCGTCCGTTCTCTGTCTGCCGCAATTTCCGCCAACGCAAGGTCAAAGGGGATTGCCTCCCCGCCCTCGGCTTTCGCGCTGTCATAAGCCTTGATCGCTTCCAATTCCTCGACTGCCTCAAGCATTTTGAGATATTCCGCCATGCCCAATATCACGCCGGTTTTCTGGCCTTGTTCGTTCACAATGTAGCTTGCAGTTTGCATGGGTAAACCTCCAACGGGTTATCAGTGGTGTGGTTTTCGGGTTGCCATTCGCCCCGTTTAGCTTGGCACGAGTTGATTCGTTCTATCGGTACACGTCGCTTCGGTGGCCTATTTTGACGACCAACACTAACAGGCGGTCGTCTTCAATGCGGTAGATCACGCGGTAATCCCCGCATCTTACCCGATACAGATCTTGCCCGGTTAGCTTGGTCGAGCCGTTGGGCCTTGGCTGTTCGGCTAGGCTGTCTATTGCTTTTGCAATCCGCTCTTGTGCCGGTCTTGGCAGTTTGCCCAAGTCTCGCCTTGCCGCCGTGCTAAGTTCGATCTTATAGGCCATATTCAGCCTTGACCGCTTCCCAAGGGAAAGTGCTTTCCTTGCCGCTGTCAATCCGTGCCAAAGTCTCTTCGGCTTCGGCAATGTCTGCCTGTTCCTCAAGGTAGTGGCTTACCACGTCTTTAATCAGTTGGTCGGGTTCCTTCCCAGCAATCGCCGCCAGTTGCGTCAATGCCGCCTCCGTGGGTGCGTCAAATTGGATGGTGTGCATGGTTTAGCCTCCTGTTTGTTGCTATATGTCGGTTTTTTCTGCCATTCGCCCTGTCTGGCTTGGCACGGGTTGATTCATTGCCTATCGGTACACGGCGGAACGGTGGCCCGTTCCGGTCGGATGTTGGTTCAGCCGTTAATCGGTAGCCGCTCAATCGTCGGTCGCGGCTTTTGCCGTTCCTTCCATAAATCATAATTTGCTTGCATGTGCAGCCAGCTTTCGGCACTCCCGCCTAGGGCATCGGCAAGCCGCAAGGCCATTTCGGGGCTTATCGCGGCCTTGCCGTTCAAGACACGGGACAAGGCTACGCGGGTAACGCCAATCCGCTTGGAGAACTCGACAATGGATATGTCCGTTCCGGTGAACACCCCATCCCTTAAGACTTCGCCGGGGTGCGGCGGGTTATGCATGTGCGCCATGTTCAATGCCTCTCATTGGTAATCTTGGTAATCGGTCAGCACGGCATCATTCCCTTCAAACTTGAAAGTCTCAACTATTTTTTCTACAACGCTTGCCATGGTGTTTACCTCTTGCTCGTTTCGCGGAGTGTGCTGGAAGCCAGTTGGCGGAAGAGAACGGGAGTCGAACCCGCCCAAGGCCGTCTCACGACCTCAACCGGTTTTGAAGACCGGCCGCCCCACCGGGGACGATGCTCTTCCGAAGGGAAGGAGTCACATTGTACCGAAATCAGAATTGTATTGTATCTTCGCGCAGTCTATGCAAATCGCCAAACCGGCGGGTGTAGCCAATCCGGTCAAAAAATTCGAGGATATGGATAGCCAGTTTACGGCCTGTGCCTATCCGGTCGCGGAATTGGGCGGCAGACACCGATCCGTCAGACGCATCACGGGCAAGTTCACGGAATAGATCGGCTAGTTGGGCGACGGCAGCCCGGTCGAAGTAATGGTCGTGGGCAACCCGGTAAACTTGACCCATCCGGGCCACTTGGATCAATAATTTACGCACGACCGCTTCATCGAGGGATTCGGCATGGGTAATATCGCGTACCCTTGGAGGCTGGAAAGGTGAGGCTAACAACAAGGGGGCGATTCGATGCCATAGTTTTTCATCTGGTTCTGTCAGGATGATTTTATGCCCCGGCAGATGCCACCAAGAACCATCCTTGGCACATTGCCTACTGTCCAATGTTTCCGCCAGCACTTGGGCAAAAATCGCCCGTGCCAACCGGGGGGCGACGCGCAAGCGCAGTTGTTCCGCATTAAGTCCTAAGGAATCGGGCGCAGTTTCATGTTCTTGTCTTAGCGTCTCGACAACAGCCATGCTGAGTTGTGTCCAGTGTTCGGGCGCAAAGGCGATCAGTTTCCCGCCCTCAAAACGTCGCAGGATCAAGTTTTGACAAAGCCCTTCCAGATTGACACTATTCAAATTGGCATTCGCGGCAAAACTTTTTAGATCGACCCCCTCGGGCGAAACTGCAAGCAAAGCTTGTAGTTTGGTTTGTGGGTCGGACTGTTCCCAGGCTGACAAAACCGCCAATCGACGCGCTGTGCGGCGACCCCGCATGGGCGGCTGAGTATCCAGCACGATGCCACCGGCCAAAGTCCTTTGCGCCGAAGTATCGCGGAGGATGCAACGATCACCATTGACTGCGCAAGTGGGTTTGTCCAATACCAACTGTGCCAAGGCGCTATCGCCGGGTTCCAAGGGTTCGTCCCGCAATAATGCAATCCGTCCACTGGTATGGAAAGCACCCAGATGAAAAAGAATGGGGGTCCAGTGTTGCAAGGGTTTGGTTTCGCTGGCTAGGAGTTTGATTCGCACATCCAAGCGCTGGGTTGGCAGATGCAAGGTGGGGTTCACAATCCAATCGCCACGTTGTATATCCTGCGTTGCCGTATGGGCGAGATTGAGTGCGCAACGTTGTCCTGCGATGCCGGTTTCGGAGGCTTGGTTTTGCGCATGGATGCTTCTTACCCGCACCTCCCGACCCGATGGGGAAACCATTAGCTTGTCCCCAATGGCAACCCGCCCGGAGAACACCGTGCCAGTCACGACGGTTCCCGTGCCGGCGACCGTAAAGCAGCGGTCTACGGCGAGGCGAAAATGGCCGTGGCTTGGCTTTGTGCCATAGACCTTGCTGGCTTCCTCCAAATAGGCCCATAATTCGCTGATTCCACTTCGCGTGATGGCGGAAACGGGAAAGATCGGGTAATTGGCGAGTTCCGGTGCTGGTGGATTAAGCTCTACAGTTCCCTCTCCCAACGGGGGATGGTTAGGGTGGGGGCGAGTTAAATCAGCGGCTTTGCTACCATTTTCATCCAACAGTGAGCGTATGTCCGCACTCACTTGATTGATGCGGTCTTGACTGACCAGATCGCTCTTGGTCAAAGCCACAGCCCCGCGACGGATGCCAAGAAGATTGATGATTTGCAAATGCTCCAAAGTCTGCGGCATGATGCCATCATCGGCGGCAACGACAAGCAGGGCAAAGTCTATGCCGGTCACCCCCGCCAGCATGTTGTGGATGAATTTTTCATGGCCGGGCATATCCACGAAACCAATGATTTTCCCATTGGGCAGTGACGTATAGGCATAGCCTAGGTCGATGGTGATGCCACGAGCCTTTTCTTCGGCCAAACGATCGGCATCCACTCCGGTTAAGGCTTTGACCAAGGCGGTTTTGCCGTGGTCGATATGTCCGGCAGTTCCAATAATCATGGAATTAACGCCTTCAACTGATCGACAAATGATGTTTCATCTTCCAGGCATCGCAAGTCGAAGCGCAACGCCCCGTCTTCCAAGCGACCGATGACCGGAATGGGCAAATCGCGGAAAGCATTTGCCAATCGATTTAGTGATTTACCTTTGGCCTTAGCTTTTGGAACAATGACCAAACAGGCACTAGGCAAAAGATCCACGGGCAGGGAACCGCTGCCGATTTGGCTGCGGCAAGAGGCGATGGACACTTCGGCATGATCGTTAAGGGTTGATTGCACGGTGGGCAAGATGCGCTGCCCCAGCCCCTGAATATCCTCTTGCGTCCTTGTCAATAGCCGTAGGGTAGGCAGTTGCCGCGCCAATAACTCAGGGCTGCGATATAAGCTGAGGGTGGCTTCCAGTGCGGCTAGGGTCATCTTGTCCACGCGCAAGGCGCGCTTCAACGGGTTGCGTTTAAGCTTGGCGATCAATGCTTTGCGGCCAACCAAGATGCCGACTTGCGGCCCTCCCAATAATTTGTCGCCGCTGAAAGAGACCAAATCCGTACCCTTTGCCAAGGCTTGTTGCGGGGTCGGTTCCTTGGGCAAACCGTAAGCACTAAGATCAATCAAGGTTCCACTGCCTAAGTCCTCGACAAAGGGCAAAGCCTTTTCATGGGCCAGTTCCGCCAATTTTTCTTCGGCTACCGAAGCGGTGAAGCCTTCAATGGCATAATTACTACGATGGACTTTCATAATCAATGCCGTGCGTGGGCTGATTGCTTCGGTATAATCCTTCAAATGAGTGCGGTTGGTCGTGCCAACTTCGCGCAGTTTCGCCCCGGCGCGTGACATAATGTCGGGTATCCGAAAAGCCCCGCCTATCTCGATCAATTCGCCACGTGAAACAATCACTTCTTTGCGTATCGCCAAGGAATTCAGCAACAGAAACACGGCTGCGGCATTATTGTTGACAACGGTTGCCGCTTCCGCCCCGGTCAATTCGCGGACCAGTCCATCGATGTGGTCGTCGCGGTCGCCCCGGCGGGCCGTTTCAAGGTCATATTCCAAATTGCAAGGGCTTGCCAACACCGCCAACACGGCTTGTACGGCTTCTTCCGCCAACCATGCCCTTCCTAGATTGGTATGCAGTACCGTGCCGGTGAGGTTGAATAAGGGTTGCAACGAGGGTTTGAATTGGTTTGCCAAGTGTTGGCTGCAATCTGAAATCAGCTTGCCCAAGTCGCATTCCAGATCGGGTTGACTGGATAAAGCTTCGCGCAGTGCTGCCAATCGATGGCGCAGGCTGGCAACGACGGCAGTATGCCCGTAGCGTTGTTTCAAACTGGCAATTTCCGGTTGAACCAACAGGCTATCCACCGATGGCAAACGGGCGAATGGGTTGGCTGATTCAGTCATGGCTTGATTTCGGCAGGGAAGGGTCTACGGGCGAAGGCTATTTTAACGGGAAAGCGCCCATCCGTGGGAGCGGTTTTGCAGCACAATGATTGATTTTAAGTTGGAATAAGAAATAGTCGCGCTTAAAACTAGCAAATTAGCCCGTAATCAGAAGCAAATTAAACCCCAAACGCTGATAAGCCTCCTCTGCCATCAACATATCCAAGGACAGCGTGGCAAGGTCGTCGGCACAAGGGTCAAGGCTAATGTCGATTTCGCGGTTCATCAGCTTGATATAAGTGTTGCACTCGGCACACGCTTCGGCTTTGACGATTTCCCCCGCCCCTTCGACATTATAATAGGCTACACCCTTGCTGGAACCACAATGGATGCAGACGATGCGGGGATGGTTCCATTCGGTCGTGCATAAACCGCAGCAACAATAGCGCAAGCCTTTGACTAAACCTCCCGTTTGCAGCACGCTCGCCACGGGCAATGAACCGCAGACCGGGCAGAAGTAAGCGATTTCGGCTGGTTTGATGTTGTCCGCATTCAACCGGGCCGCTAGGGAGACCCAATACACCTGCAAAGCGGCGGCAATAAAGAGCGCAATCCCCGGTTCCAGGTTTTCCATTTCCCCAGCCAATAACTGATCGGCCCATATTTCAAGTTCTTCATCGTTGGTTTGTTGAATATGGTTGATAATTGCGTTGATATTCCCTGTTTGATGCTTGAAATAATCAACAATTTGGCGCAAGTATTCACGCCAAACCAAATCCCGTCGCCAGTCTGAAATAGCCAGTGGGCATCTTGTGTCGCTATCTGGAAGCTTAGTATGGTGGGAGTTTATTGACAGACTGTGCTGGCAATCCGCCAACTCCGCCATCAGGTTTAAATAAGCTGCCAACGAGGCATGGGTTTTAGCCAGTTGACGGAAACGGGCAGCACGATGCTGAAATAAGGTTTGTGGTTTGGGGAGAAGAATGGTTGGTGTGGTTTGCATTGGGGATTCGAATAGTCTCTAATATTTCGGTAAATGATACTAGGAAAAATTTACCATTTTCAGGCATTTTTTTTCTATTCGTTGGCTTCATCAAGTACCCTTTTATATAATGTATCGCTCACCCAGAAACCAGCCAAGCTGCGCAAATCGTTCAAATGCGGACGTATTAAATTGGTCAAACCTCGATTTTTTGCCATGAGCAAAATGCCAATTAAGCCGGTAACTGATAAACCCAAACGTTGAGCGGTCATTCTGCCTCTGCGTTCATCAATAAGCAATAATTTGGCTTTCAATTCCATCGCACAAGCAATAGCCTCGGCTTCGCCGGGATCAAGTGTCAAACTTAGGGATGCCAGCAGCGGAAGATTGGATATCGAGTGTTGGTGAATCCAACTGGCTGTACGCACCTCTGATGCCCCTGGTGCATCGGGCAAAAGGACACATATCTCATGAAAGACTGCCGACGGTATGATGATTTCACCGTATAGTGCTGGTAGCCAGTCCAGATGGTTAATACATGCAAGATTAATAATGGGCGATGTGTTGCTGACAATCATCCTATAACATTCCTAAGCTGTTTAGCGTCACCAAATCCTGCTCAAAGTCAGGCACATCGTAATGAGGGGATATTTCACGACTTGCCAAAATATGCTGAAATCGTATCGGTGATATTTCTGCCAGTGAAGCGGCTTGCATTAAGGTCAGCCGGTCTTGCTGAAATAGCAAAACCGCTAATTCTCGCTTGAGTTCGTTGGCAGATAATTGTGCAGCGCATAAAGTTTCGTCGGATATTACTACAGCCATATTCTTGAAATCTCATAGTAAAGTGTGTTTTGCTGTTGCCATTTTACTGCCAATGAATAACACGAGTGGTGTAATCTTTGGAGTTTTGTGCAAGATATTGATGGATCATTTGTAAGTTTAGACGTGCCGAAATTGACCAAATTATTACCACTGTAGGTTTTCGTTCAGCGTGTGCAAACAATAAAGCCGTTTTCCCACGTTTGGCTATATTTGAACTATGCTGCTATTTTATCGGATACATCTGGCACTTCAACAACAGTAAATAGGAGATCGTTTAATTCGGGGTTTTCAAAATGTGCTTGTATCGGCATTTTCTCAGGCATTGCTTGCCCTGTCTCCCGATATGCTTCCAAATTGACCTTAATAGCGGTACGGGCGGCTTGTTTTGCCGTCTCGATATTAATGCCATGCGTCACAATAGCCAAGTCTGGAACCTGAATAGAAGAGCCTGATTCTATCTGTTCCAATACGATTAGATAACGCATTACTTTACCTCCAGTCTGATCTTCTTCACGGTAGCCGCTGCCCTTCCTACGGGTATATCCTTTTGTGGATGGACAATCGTAACAATAAACCGACTATTAGGATGTTTGAAGTTATAATGGTCGCCTTTTATACTAACCAGAAAACCATCCACATTCTTCGTCAAGCCGGATAAATTCCTTGTTGGTATAGCGTTTTGGCATGGTTCAGTTCCGAATTTTCGGTTTCATCTTTGTCATGCAACAAAAGTATGCTAACAAGCCCGGTTTAGGGTATACAAGTGCAGTGAAAGCAAACATTTCTTGCTTGCCCACCGATTGGACATTTTCATTTATGCCCACACTTGGCTTATTGTAGCTTATCCATACTAAGCCGCTTCAACCAATGAATGATGTAATGGCAACAAATCACTCGCTTTAATTGTGGCTAGGGCGTAAGTTCGGCCTTCTAGGTCAGAGAACTCAACTTCAAATACCCCCGGCTGCCATTCTTCCACAATAACCCCAACCGAACCGGATAAAAGCTTATGTTCCGGTAACTTCCGAAGCAAGGCTACGGTGTCTAATATTT